>NZ_JBFPNH010000012.1:0-220186 GCF_040815545.1 Streptomyces sp. LMG1-1-1.1
GGCGACACGAACGCGGCCGGGGGCCCGGGCGGCGGCGCCACGGCCGCGCCCACCACCGAGGCCCCGCCGCCCGCCGCCACGGGCTGCGTCGCCTCCGGCTCCTCCGCCACCTGCCAGGTCGTCCGCAGCGCCACGACCACCCGCTACGACGGCGGCGAGATGGGGACCGTCGGCGCGGGCCCGCACACCTTCTTCTGCCAGGTCGACCTCGACCGCACCGAGTCGTACGGCGGCCGCACCAGCCGCTGGTTCGCCCGCACCGACGACGACAGCGGCAACACCAACGTCTACCTCAGCGTCCTCCACCTCTCGGGAGGCTCGGGCGGCGGTGCCGTGGCGGGCCTGCGCGTCTGCTGAGGAGCGTGGTGCTCCGGCCGTCCGGGACGGGGGTGTCTCAGGCGGCCGGCGGCGGGATCTCGCCCGAGCCGCGGGCCAGGAGGGTGGTGCCGAGGATGACGCGTTCCGGCGCCCCGTCGGCGCCGTCGAGGCGGCGGAAGAGCCGTTCCGCCGCCGTGCGGCCGAGGGCGGCGGGGTCCTGGGCGACGACCGTCACGCCGAGCAGGTCGGCCAGTTCGATGTCGTCGAAGCCGACGAGGGCGACCGGACGCGGGAGCGCCGCGAGGGCGCGGACCACCGTGACGGTCACCCGGTTGTTGCCGGCGAACAGCGCCGTCACCGGCTCCGGGGCGGCCAGCAGCTCCCGCACCGCCGCGCTCACCCGCCGGGGGTCGGTGGAACCGAGCGAGACCCACTCCTCCCGGACCGGCAGGCCCGCGTCGTCCATCGCCGCCCGGTAGCCGCGCAGTCGTTCGGCCGAGGTGTGGATGCGGGGCCGGTCGCCGATGAAGCCGATCCGGCGGTGGCCGTGGGCGACGAGGTGGGCCACCCCGTCGCGCGCCCCGCCGAAACTGTCGGAGAGGACGGCGTCGGCGTCGATGAGGCCGGCCGGACGGTCGACGAAGACCGTCGCCACGCCCGCCCTGATCTCCGGCTCCAGGTACCGGTGGTCGTCGCCGGCGGGGATGACGATGAGCCCGTCGACCCGGCGCGCGCACAGCGCGAGCGCCAACTCCTGCTCGCGTTCCGGGTCCTCGGCGCTCGACCCGTTGATGAGGAGGGCCCCGTGCGCCCGCGCGACCTCCTCGACCGCCCGGCTGAGCGGTCCGTAGAACGGATCGGCGAGGTCTTCGAGGACCAGCCCGACGGTCGCGGTCCGGCCCTTGCGCAGCACCCGCGCGCTGTCGTTGCGGCGGAAGCCGAGTATCTCGATCGCCTCCCGCACCCGGCGCTCGGTGTCGGGGGTGACCCCCGGTTCGCCGTTGACGACCCGGGACACCGTCTTGAGACCGACCCCCGCACGGGCGGCGACGTCTTTCATCGTGGGCCGGTTGCCGTAGCGGGTCTCGGGGCGGCGGGCGCTGTCGGCCACGGTGTGCGGTTCCTCCGTCGTGTCGGGTCTCGTGTCGAGCATAGGCCCTGGACAACGTTGTCACGCCAAGGGAGACTGGCGGGAACGACTCCCCGTTCCCGGCCGCCGACTGGAGAATCCGCCTTCATGCACACCGACCTCGCCGAGGGCCTCGTCGTCGCGCTCGACATCGGGGGCACCAAGATCGCCGGGGCCCTGGTCGACGGCGCCGGTCGCGTCGTGCTCCGGTCCCAGCGGCCCACGCCCGCGCGTGAGGACGGCGAGACGGTGATGCGCGCGGTCGCGGACGTGCTCGCCGGCCTCGCCTCCTCGCCGCTGTGGGAATCCGCCCTGGCCGTCGGCATCGGGAGCGCGGGCCCGGTCGACGCCGCACGGGGGACCGTGAGCCCGGTGAACGTGCCGGGCTGGCGCGACTACCCGCTCGTCGAGCGGGTCCGCGGCATCACCGGCGGACGGCCCGTCACCCTCGTCGGCGACGGCGTCGCCATGACGGCGGCCGAGCACTGGGTCGGGGCGGCCCGCGGCCACGACAACGCCCTCTGCCTCGTGGTCTCCACGGGCGTCGGCGGCGGCCTGGTCCTCGGTGGGCGGGTCCACCCGGGCCCCAGCGGGAACGCCGGCCACATCGGCCACGTCTCCGTGGACCTGGACGGCGACCCCTGTGCCTGCGGCGCGCGGGGCTGCGTCGAACGCATCGCCAGCGGCCCCCACCTCGCCCGTCGCGCCCTGGAGAACGGCTGGCGCCCCGGACCCGACGGCGACGTCTCCGCCGCCGCGGTGGCCGCCGCCGCCCACGCCGGGGACCCGATCGCCGTGGCCTCCTTCGCCCGCGCGGCCCAGGCGCTCGCGGCGGGCATCGCGGCCACCGCGGCCCTCGTCGAGATCGACATCGCGGTCGTCGGCGGCGGGGTCGCGGGCGCCGGCGAGGTCCTCTTCGCCCCGCTCCGCCGCAGCCTCGGCGACTACGCCACGCTCTCCTTCGTCCGCAACCTCACCGTCGTCCCCGCCCTCACCGGCACCGACGCGGGCCTCCTCGGCGCCGCGGCGGCCGCCACGCGCGCGCGTGGCGGCGGAGCGTGGGCGGCGACGCCCGCCACCGGCGGCGGTTCCTGAGACCCGGCCGTCGACGGGACGCGGCAGCCGCGAGGGCCTTCGCTCACTCCCGTAGGGCCCTGCCGTCACTCCGGTACGGGCCTTGCCGTCACCCTGGCTACGGGCTCGACCGTCACTCCCGTACGGGCCCCGGCCGTCACTCTGGCTGCGGGCTCGACCGTCACTCCCGTACGGGCCCCGGCCGTCACTCTGGCTGCGGGCTCCACCGTCACTCCCGTACGCGCTCCGGCGTGCGCTGTTCCACGATCACCAGGAACGTGTCGGACTCCAGGTCCATCACGACCCGGGCCGGCACCCCCTCGTCCCGCCGCGCGCCGGCGAACTCCTCCGCCGGCCAGCTGCCCCGCGGACCGCCGGCCGGGAAACGTTCGAGAACCGTACGACTCATCTCCGCACCCCCTCGTGCTCGACGGTGTCAACGACGGTTGCCCGGATGGGTCACGCCCGCGCCCGGACATGTGTTCGTGGTTTCCGTGGCAGGGTGTTGAGGGCAAGCCACAGGGGGCTACCGACGATGAGGGGGAATCGTGATCGTCTGGATCAACGGTACGTTCGGCGCGGGGAAGTCAAGCACCGCGCGCGAGCTGGTCGATCTGATCCCGCACAGCCATGTGTACGACCCCGAGCTGGTCGGCGGGGCGATGAGCCGGCTCCTGCCGGCCAAGCGCCTCGACGAGGTCGAGGACTTCCAGGACCTGCCGATCTGGCGGCGCCTGGTGGTCGACACCGCGGCGGCCCTGCTCGCCGAGGTCGGCGGTGTCCTGGTCGTCCCCATGACGCTGCTCCGGCAGGAGTACCGCGACGAGATCTTCGGCGGGCTGGCCGCCCGCCGCATCGAGGTGCGGCACGTGCTGCTCGCCCCGGAGGAAACGATCCTGCGGCAGCGGATCGACGGCCGCACCGAGCACGGCGACCCCGAGGCCGACGCCCGCGTCCGCGCGTGGTGCCACGCCCACCTCCCGCCGTACCGGGCCGCCCTCGACTGGCTCGCCGCCGACGCGTACACCGTCGACACCTCGGCGCTCACCGCGGCCGAGGCCGCCCGGACCGTCGCCGACGCGGTCCTGGCCGGCCACGCCGCCCCCTGCGGCATCGTCCAGACCCCGGAGCCGACCGGCGAGACCCTCGCGGCCGGAGTCCTGCTCTTCGACGAACAGGACCGCTTCCTGCTCGTCGACCCCACCTACAAGCCCGGCTGGGAGTTCCCCGGCGGCGTCGTCGAGCCCGGCGAACCGCCCGCCCGCGCCGGGATGCGGGAGGTCGCCGAGGAGATCGGCCTCGAACTCGACGCCGTCCCCCGTCTGCTGCTCGTCGACTGGGAGCGCCCCAAGCCCCCGGGCTACGGCGGCCTGCGCCTCCTCTTCGACGGCGGCACCCTCCGCGGCGACGACACCGCGCGACTCCGCCTCCCCGGCGCCGAACTCCGCGACTGGCGCTTCGTCACCGAGGAGGAGGCCGCCGACCTCCTGCCGCCCGTCCGCTACCGCCGCCTCCGCTGGGCCCTCCGCGCCCGCGAACGCGGCACCGTCCTCAACCTGGAGGCGGGCGTCCCGGTGGGGTGAACCTCAGGAGGCGACCGCCGCGGCTGCCGCCGCCGCGAGCCGGTCCGCCGTGTCCGTGGTCACCGGTGCCCCGTGCCCGCAGCACAGGACGGACGGGGAGAGCTTCGCCAGGGCCCGCATCGAGTCCAGGGCGAGGGCGCGGTCGACGTGGAGGACGCCGAACATCACGTCCGGGACGGAGGCCACCGTGTCCCCGGTGAACAACACGCCGTGGCGCGGCAGATGGACGGCGAGGGAGCCGGGGGTGTGGCCCGGGGCGTGCACCACCACCGCGCCGTCACCGAAGCCGAGCTCTTCGCCGTCCTCGACCTCCCGGTCGACCCGGGTCGGCGGCGCCTCCGGCGAGGTCAGGCCGTGCTCGAACAGCGGGCGTTCCCAGTCCAGGAGGTCGGGTTCCGGTACCGGGGCCTCGCCCCGGATCACCGGCGCGTCCAGCGGGTGCGCGAGGATCTCGGCCCCGTGCCGGTCCGCCAGCTCCTGGGCCGAGCCCACGTGGTCCCGGTGGCAGTGGGTCAGCACGATGCGGCGCAGCCGGTCGGGGGCCAGCCCGGCCGACCGTATCGCCGCGGCCGTGCCGTCCGCCGTGCCGGCCCAGCCGGCGTCGATCAGGGTCAGTTCCTCATCGTCCTGCCACAGGTAGGCCTGGCCGATGGAGAAGTCGAGGAGGTGCAGCCGCGGAGTGATACGGGTGAGCTCGATGGATGCCATACGGCGAACCTACGCATCCGCGCGGGTCCGCCGTACGTCTCTACGCTCTCGGCGAGCTTCGCCGAGCGCTGAATCCGAAGGGGCGTCAGCTCTGCTTCGAGCGGGCGTAGTTGACCAGGAAGTGCGCCTCGGCCACCGAGAGGCGCTCCAGCTCCTCCGGCGAGACGGACTCGTTGGGGGCGTGGATCTGCGCCTCCGGCTCGCTCAGGCCGATCAGCAGGATCTCCGACTCCGGGTACAGCGACGCCAGCGTGTTGCACAGCGGGATCGACCCGCCCATGCCCGCCGTCTGCATCTCCTCACCGGGGTACGCGATCCGCATCGCGTCCGCCATCGACGCGTACGCCGGGCTCGACGTGTCCGCCTGGAACGCCTGGCCCTGACCGACCTGCTCCAGCGTCACCCGCGCGTTCCACGGCGTGTGCTTCTCGATGTGGGCGTAGAGCAGCTTCGTCGCCTCGGCCGCGTCCTGGCCCGGCGGCACCCGCAGGCTCAGCTGGGCGCGGGCCGACTTCGGGATCGACGGGGTCGCACCCGCCACCGGGTGGCAGTCGATGCCGACCACGGTGACCGCGGGACGGGCCCAGATGCGGTCGGCGATCGTCCCGGCGCCCGGCAGGTCCACGCCCGACAGGACCTTGGCGTCCTGACGGAAGTCCTCCTCCGGGTACTGCAGCCCCTCCCACACCTGGTCGCCCGGCAGACCTTCGACGACGGTCGAGCCGTCCTCGGCGCGCAGCGAGTCCAGTACGCGGATCAGCGCGGCCAGGGCGTCCGGAGCGGCGCCGCCGAACTGACCGGAGTGCAGGTTGCCCTCCAGGGTGTCGATCTGCACCCGGATCATCGTCATGCCGCGCAGCGTCGCCGTCACGGTCGGCAGGCCCACGCGGAAGTTGCCCGCGTCGCCGATCACGATCGTGTCGGCCGCGAGCAGTTCGGGGTGCTGCTCGGCGTACCGCTCAAGGCCCCCGGTGCCCTGCTCCTCCGAACCCTCCACGATCACCTTGACCGTCACCGGGACGCCGCCGTTGGCCTTCAGGGCGCGCAGCGCGAGCAGGTGCAGGATGAAGCCGCCCTTGCAGTCGGCGGCGCCGCGGCCGTACCAGCGTCCGTCGCGCTCGGTCAGCTCGAACGGCGGGGTGAGCCAGGCGGACTCGTCCAGCTTCGGCTGCACGTCGTAGTGGGCGTAGAGCAGGACGGTCGGCGCGCCGACCGGGCCGGGCAGGATGCCGTACACGGACTGCGAGCCGTCCGGGGTGTCGAGCAGCGCCACGTCCTGGAAGTCCTCGGCGCGCAGGGCGTCCGCGACCCAGTTCGCCGCGGCCTCGCACTCGCTGCGCGGTGCCACGGCCTCGTCCGCCACCGACTCGAAGGCCACCAGAGCGGCCAGCTCGGCCTTGGCCGTGGGCATCAGGGACCGGACGGTCTCGGCGATCGGATTCGTGGACATGGGCACGCTCCTGGTGGGTGCGACGTTACGAGGTGAAGGACGGCGTTCGGCGTAGGTCGTGGTACGGCGAACGCACCGTCGATCCTACGGCTCTGTGGCCCGGCTACCGCGCCGTAGGATGCGTCAGGCAGACCACCGGTCGGATCAGGAGCAGAAACACATCGTGAGCAGCGAGCACGGAGACAACGCCGGTCCGGAGCACGCCGAGCCCGTGGGCGCGGCTCCCGAGGGCACCGGTGCGGAGGCCGACGAGGGCGCGGGCGCCGACGCGGTCGCGGACGGCGGCACCGCCGTGGACGCCGTGCCGGACGAGGGCGTGGTCACGTCACCGGTCACGGCACGCGTCACGGATGAGGGGCCGTCGGACGACACGGAGGACGAGGCCGCGGACGTCTGGGACGTGGTCGTGGTCGGCGCCGGACCGGCCGGCGCGTCCGCGGCATACGCGGCGGCGGTGGCCGGGCGCCGGGTGCTGCTCCTGGAGAAGGCCGAGCTGCCCCGCTACAAGACCTGCGGCGGCGGCATCATCGGCCCTTCCCGCGACTCCCTCCCGCCGGGCTTCGAACTGCCCCTCCAGGACCGGGTGCACGCCGTCACCTTCTCCCTGGACGGGCGCTTCGCCCGCACCCGCCGCTCGCGCCGGATGCTCTTCGGGCTCATCAACCGTCCCGAGTTCGACGCGCAGCTCGTCGAGCACGCGCAGAAGGCCGGCGCCGAGCTGCGGACCGGGGCCACGGTGGTCCGGGTGGAGCAGCACGGCCCGTCCGTGCCGGACCGGCGGACCGCCGCCGTCGTCCTCGGCAGCGGCGAGACCGTCCTCGCGCGCGCGGTCGTCGGCGCCGACGGCAGCGCCAGCCGGATAGGGGCGCACGTCGGGGTGAAGCTCGGCCAGGTCGACCTGGGCCTGGAGGCGGAGATCCCCGTGCCGCCGTCCGTCGCCGAGGACTGGAAGGGCCGCGTCCTCATCGACTGGGGCCCGATGCCGGGCAGTTACGGCTGGGTCTTCCCCAAGGGCGACACGCTGACCGTCGGCGTCATCTCGGCGCGCGGCGAGGGCGCCGCCACCAAGCGGTACATGGAGGACTTCGTCGCGCGGCTCGGCCTCGCGGGCTTCGAGCCCACCGTCTCCTCGGGCCACCTGACCCGCTGCCGCACCGACGACTCGCCGCTCTCCCGCGGCCGGGTCCTCGTCTGCGGCGACGCGGCCGGACTCCTGGAGCCCTGGACACGTGAGGGCATCTCGTACGCGCTCCGCTCGGGCCGCCTCGCGGGCGAGTGGGCGGTACGGGTCGCCGAGGCGAACGACGCGGTCGACGCCCGCCGCCAGGCCCTGAACTACGCCTTCGCCATCAAGGCCGGGCTCGGTGTCGAGATGGCGGTCGGACGCCGGATGCTGGCCGTCTTCGAGCGGCGCCCGGGACTGCTGCACGCGACGCTCACGGGCCTGCGGCCGGCCTGGAACGCCTTCGCCGACATCACCCGCGGCTCGGCCACGCTCGGCGGCATGGTCCGCTCGAACGGTCTGGCCCGGCGGGCCCTGGAAGTCCTCGACCGGCGGATGGACACGTCGTCCGGTGTCGGCCCGGCGGGCCGTGGCGTCACTCCGCGGGAGCGGACGGCGTCCGAGACGGAGGACACGGCGGCTCCCGAGGAGCTGTGATCCCCTAGGGGTGTCCATTCTGGAACGGGACGGACTCCGCCGTCCCGGCCGGTTCACGCGGCCGGGGTGACGGGGCCCGTCGTCGTGATGCGGAAGACGGGGTGCTTGGGCGCGGCGGCGCGCAGCTCCTCGGTGGAGGATTCGGGGCCGACGCCGTCGAAGAAGACGCCGACCTCGGCCTTCCAGCGCTTGAGGTAGGCGCGGAGCAGCACGGGCTTGTCGTCGTCGGCCACCTCGACGGCGGTGAACTCCTGCACGTGCTTGCCGAGGTGCAGCTGCCCGCCGCCCGCGGCCCGCATGTTGTGGGTCCACTGGACGTGGCCGCGGGGCGCCACGAGGTAGCGGTCGCCGTCCACCGTCAGGAGGTTGACGGGGGTGCGGCGCCATTCGCCGCTCTTGCGGCCGCGGACGGCGAGCACGCGGGAGCCCCAGACGCTGATGCCGCGGCGGGTCATCCAGGCGACCGAGCGGTTGAGGACGTGCACCGTGAACCAGCCGGGCTTCATGACGTGAGTGGAGGGGTTGGTGGGGCCGGTGGGCTCGGTGGGCTGAGCGGACATGGGGTCCTCCTCGGGGTTCAAAGTGTGAGCACTGCTCTCGCTTGAGATCAGTGTGCACGGGTTGGTGTGCGGAAGCAAGAGCGGTGCTCTCATTTCGTTGCACTGCTCTGAAAGTGGCACACTGCTCTCCATGACCACCGTTCGAGGAGCCCGCGCCCGCGCCCGCATCGAGATCACCGCCGCCATCAAGGACGAGGCCCGCACCCAGCTCGCCGCCGACGGCGCCGCCAAACTCTCCCTGCGGGCCGTCGCCCGCGAGCTCGGGATGGTGTCGTCCGCCCTGTACCGCTACTTCCCCAGCCGCGACGACCTGCTCACCGCGCTCATCGTCGACGCCTACGACGCCATCGGCACCGCCGCCGAACAGGCCGACGCCGACAGCGCGGGGCAGCGCCCCCTCGCCCGCTGGACCGCGGTCTGCCGGGCCGTCCGCGCCTGGGCCGTCGCCCACCCGCACGAGTACGCCCTGATCTACGGCTCCCCGGTCCCCGGCTACACCGCCCCCCAGGACACCATCGCCCCCGCCGCCCGCGTCGGCCTCGTCCTCATCGAGATCACCCGCCGCGCCCACGCGGGCGAGGGCATCGCCCTCCCCCCGCTCCCGGACGACCTGCGGCCCGAGGCCGAGCGCATCGCCGCCGACATCGCCCCGGACCTCCCCCCGGCCCTGGCCGCCGCGCTCGTCGCCGCCTGGGCGCAGCTCTTCGGCCTCGTCTCCTTCGAGGTCTTCGGCCAGTTCAACCGGGTCGTCGAGGACCGCGACACCTTCTTCGCCACGGCCGCCCGCCGCCTGGGCCAGGACGTGGGCCTGCTGCCGCGCGGCTGAACCCGACGGCGTCCGACGCCCTGCGGGGCTGATGGGGCTGATAGGGCTGACGGGGTGGCTGGGCTGATGGGGCTGACAGGGCTGGCGGCGCTGATGGGTCCCGCGGGGTCGGCAAGACCGGCAGGGCCGTGGCACCGGCAGGGCCGACGGCACCGGCAGGGCCGCGGCACCGGCAGGGCTGACGTGGCCGGCAGGGCTGAAGTGCCCGGCGGAGGAGGGGTGGCCGCGGGACTCGTCTACTCCGGCGGGAGTAGGCGTGACCACCCCGCCGGGCTGACGTCCTCGCGTGCGGCGCGCGGCTAGCGTGGCCGGTATGGACGAGGCGTGGGCGGGTGGGAGCGGCGGCGGAGGGCCCTTCGGGCGGTGGGGCCGGGCGGGCGGCCGCCGGGGGCTGCCCTGGCGGTCGACGCTGCTGATCGCCGTACTGGCCATGGTGGGGACCGGGCTTGCCGCGCGGAACCAGCCCGACCGGGAGGCGCTCGACGCGTTCGGACGGGTGCTGCTGCTGCTCGCGGCGGCGCCGCTGCTGTTCCGTCACCGCAGGCCGGTGCCGGTGGTGTTCGGCGTCGCGGCCGTCACCCTCGGGTACCTCGCGGCGGGGTACCCGTACGGCCCGGCCTTCGTCATGGTGGCCGTCGCCTGCTTCGCCGCCGTGGTCCACGGGCACCGGACCGCCGCCTGGTGGGCACTCGGCCTGCTGTGGGCCGGTCATCTGCTGCTCGCGCACTGGCTCTACCGATGGCTTCCCCCGGCCGGCGACGGGCCCGCGCCCTGGGGTCAGGAGCTGTCCGCGGCCGGCTTCGCCGTCGCCGTGCTCGCCGCGTCCGAGCTGGTACGGGTCCGGCGCGAGCAGTGGGCGCAGCTGCGGGCCGAACGAGCCGCGGCCGAACGGCGGCGCGCCGGAGAGGAGCGGCTCCGGATCGCCCGGGAACTCCACGACGTGCTCGCCCACTCGATCTCCGTGATCAACGTGCAGGCGGGGGTCGGCCTCGCCCTCCTGGACTCTGACCCCGAGCAGGCCCGTACGGCCCTCACCACCATCAAGGCGGCCAGCAAGGAGGCCCTCGGCGAGGTGCGGCAGGTCCTCGACACCCTCCGCACCCCCGGCGACGCGCCCCGTGCCCCCGCCCCCGGTCTCGCCCGGCTCCCCGAGCTCGTCGAGCAGGCCGCCGCCGCGGGCCTGGCCGTCGCCGTGACCACGAGCGGCACGTGGACGGGTCTGCCGCCCGGCGCCGACCTCGCCGCCTTCCGGATCGTGCAGGAGGCGCTCACCAACGTGGTGCGCCACTCCGGTTCCCGTACCGCCCGGGTCGAGATCGCCCGCGGCCCGCGGCGCCTGGACCTGCGCGTCGACGACGACGGCCCCGCCACCGGCACCGAGGCCGGCGGCAGCGGCAACGGCCTCGCCGGCATGCGCGAGCGGGCCGCCGCCCTCGGTGGCACCATCGAGGCGGGCGGCAGGCCCGACGGCGGCTACCGCGTCCACGCCGTACTCCCGCTGCCCCCTGAGGAGACGTCGTGACCGGCGGCGACCCCACGACCGGAGGAGACCTGGTGACCGGAGGAGACCCCGGGGTGGCCGGAGACCTCGGGACGGGTGGAGATCCCGCGATCCGCGTGCTGCTCGCCGACGACCAGTCGCTGGTCAGGGCGGGGTTCCGCGCGCTCCTCGACGCCCAGCCGGACATCGTGGTGGCGGGGGAGGCGGCGGACGGCGAGGAGGCGGTCGAGGGGGTCCGCGCGCTGCGGCCGGACGTCGTGCTCATGGACATCCGGATGCCGCGGCTCGACGGCCTGGAGGCCACCCGGCGCATCACGGGCGATCCCGGGCTCGACGGGGTGCGGGTCGTCATGCTGACCACGTTCGAGCTCGACGAGTACGTCTTCGAGGCGATCCGCGCCGGTGCTTCCGGCTTCCTCGTCAAGGACACCGAGCCGGAGGAACTGCTGCGGGCCGTGCGCGCGGTCGTCCACGGGGACGCGCTGCTCTCCCCGGGCGTGACGCGCCGCCTGATCGAGGAGTTCGCCGCCCGTTCCAAGGCCCCGGCCGCCTCGACCGCGCTGGGCGCGCTGACCGACCGCGAGCGGGAGGTGATGGCCCTGGTGGGGATCGGTCTCTCGAACGAGGAGATCGCCCGCAGGCTGGTCGTCAGCCCTCTCACCGCCAAGACCCACGTCAGCCGCGCGATGGTGAAGCTCGGCGCGCGGGACCGCGCCCAACTCGTCGTTCTCGCCTACGAGTCGGGCCTTGTGCGGCCCGGCTGGCTCGGCTGAGCCGCGTACGCCCCGGGTCCGCCCCTACGGACGGGCCCGGGGCTGATAGGAGAGTGGGCGCGGGGCGGGGTTCAGCCCGCCCAGGTGATCGCCGAACTGTCCCGCCACAGCCGGGCGAGGGCCGCGTCCCCGGTCAGGGTCACGGCGTCGGCGGGGAGGCGGTTCCAGAGGGCCAGGTACAACCGGTGGGCGGCGCCGCTCAGTTCCGTGTCGGCCGGGGCCGCGGTCTCGGCGGTCTCGGTGCTCCGCTCCGTCCGGGGCGGTTCTGTTGCCGACAGCCGTACGGTCCACATGTCGCCGGTGTCCGTGGCGCGGACCCGCAGGGTGCGGGGCTCGGGCGTGTGAACCCGGCTGCGGTCGCGGGCGTGGAAGCCGCGCAGGAGCTCGTCGATGCCGTCGGCGGCGAGGGTCGCGTCCACCGGACCGGGGCCGGTCGCGAGCGCCGATTCGGCGTCGGCGCGGTGGACGGTCGTCTCGTGGGCCTGCCGGCGTGCCCAGAAGGCGAGCGGCGAGGGGGCGGGCAGGAAGGTCCAGCACTCCAGCGTCTCCGGCGCCGCGCGGAGGGCGGCGACGAGCAGGGCGTGGCCCTCGCGGTAGTGGCCGAGCAACTCGTCGCCGTCGAGCGCCGGTTCGCCGCCGTCAGGGTGGTACGTGGTGTGCCCCTCGGCCACGAAGGCAGTGGCCCAGCGGTGCACCATGGTGGTGTGCCGGAGGAGGTCCCGGATCCGCCAGTCCGGGCAGGTCGGCACGGCGGCGTCGGGTCCGGCCTCGGCCGCCGCGTCCGCGAGGGCCAGGCCCGCGGTCTCCAGGGCGTCGATGTGTTCCGTGATCTTCATCGTGTGTGCGGTGCTCGCGTCCATGGGATGGATTCTGGCAGCTCCGAGCGACTCGGCGGGGTGGTGGCGCCGACGGGTCCGACGCCACCCCTCCGGGTCAACTCGCCCGTTCCGCTCCCGCGTTGCGCGCCCAGTAACCCATCGCCGCGGCGCCGGCGGCGAGTACCGCGACCGTGGTGAGCGCCACCGGCAGGGAGAACCAGTCGGCGAGGAAGCCGATGGACGGCGGGCCGAGCAGCATGCCGCCGTAGCCGAGGGTGGAGGCCGTCGCGACGCCGCCGGGGCCGGCGAGGGCGCCCGCGCGGGCCACGGCGACGGGGAAGATGTTGGCGAGGCCGAGGCCGGTGACGGCGAAGCCGAGGAGCGTGGCCCAGACGGTCGGCGCGAGCGCGCCGAGGAGCATTCCGGCGGCGGCCGTCGCCCCGCCGGCCACGAGGGTGCGGGTCTGGCCGAGGCGTTCGAGCAGCGCGGTGCCGGAGAGCCGGCCGGCGGTCATGGTCAGGGCGAAGACGGAGTAGCCGGCGGCCGCCACGCCCGGGTGCGCGTGGAGGTCCTGTTCGAGGTGGAGGGCGCCCCAGTCGGCGAGCGCCCCCTCGCCGTACGCCGTGCAGAGCGCGATCACCCCGAAGACGACGACCGTGCGGCGGGAGGCACGCGCGCGGGTGCCCGCCGAGGCGGGACCGGCGGGCGTCGCGAGGGTCTCGGGGAGCACCGGCGAGGGGTGGCGCAGGAGTACGGGCCCGGCGACCGCGGTGAGGGCCAGGCCGACGACGGTGAGGCCGAGGAGGTGGGTGGTGGGGGAGAGGCTGCCGGCGAGCAGGCCGCCGATGCCGGCGCCGAGCATGCCGCCGAGGCTGAAGGCGGCGTGGAAGCTGGGCATCACGGGGCGGCGCAGCGCGGTCACCAGGTCCACGGCCGCGCTGTTCATGGCGACGTTGATGCCGCCGTACGCGGCGCCGAAGACCAGCAGGACGAGGCCGAGCGCGAGCGGCGACCGGGTGAGCGCCGGCAGGGCGACCGAGAGGGAGAGGAGTACGGCGGTGGCGACGGTGACGGGGTGGGAGCCGTAGCGGCGGCAGAGCCGGCCCGTCAGCGTCATGGTGATCACGGCGCCCGCGGACACGCCGAGCAGGGCGAGGCCGAGGTCGCCGGCCGAGGCGCCGGTCTGCTGCTTGACGGCGGGGATGCGGACCACCCAGCCGGCGAAGAGGAAGCCGTCGAGGGCGAAGAAGAGGGTCAGGGCGGAGCGGAGGCGGGACAGGGAGTCGGTGGCGGTGTCTCCGCCGGGGCCCCCCGATACGGCCGTCCGTACTTTGTTTAGTAGCGGCACAAACTCAGGATAGGGGTCGGCGGCCCGTGGAATCAACTGCGCCGGCGGCGTCCGGGCCGGGGTGCGGTGGGGTACGGGGCCCCGTGGCCGTCCGATCATGGGAGACTCGCCCCCATGAACGGCAAGGCGACGACGATCCGGACACGGCTGGACAGGGGGCGCAACGCGCTCGGCCCCGCGCTGGAGCTGGTGCATACCGGCAGGGCGCCGACACGGGCCGTCCTCACCGCGGAACTCGGCGTCACCCGCGCCACGGCGGGCGCCGTCGCCGCCGAGCTCGAAGCCCTCGGCCTCATCCGGGTCGACTCCAACCCCGGGGCCGCCGCCGGTTCCCAGGGCCGCCCCTCGCACCGGCTCGCCGTCGACGAGAACGGCCCCGTCGCCCTCGCCGCCCAGGTCCACGCGGACGGCTTCCGCGCCGCCCTCGTCGGCCTCGGCGGCACGATCGTCGCCACCGCCCCCGGCTGCGTCACGGTGTCCGCCGACCCCGCCCAGGTGCTCGGTGCCGTCGTCGACGCCGGAGCCGCCCTGCTCCGGGAGAGCGGCCGCCGCTGCGTCGGCGCCGGGCTCGCCGCCCCGTCGGCCGTGGCCGAACCCGAGGGCACCGCCCTCAACCCGCTCCACCTCGCCTGGCCCGCCGGGGCCCCCGTCCGGGAGATCTTCGCCGAGCGCGTGCGCGCCGCCGGCATCGAAGGCCCCGCCTTCACCGGCAACGACGTGAACCTCGCCGCCCTCGCCGAGCACCGCCACGGCGCCGGGCGCGGCGCCCGCGACCTGCTCTGCGTGGCCACCGGCCACCGGGGCGTCGGCGGCGCGCTCGTCCTCGACGGCCGCCTGCACACGGGCAGCTCGGGCCTCGCCCTGGAGGTCGGCCATCTGACGGTCAACCCGGAGGGGCGGCCCTGCCACTGCGGCAGCCGGGGCTGCCTGGATGTCGAGACCGACCCGCTCGCCTTCCTCACGGTCGCCGGGCGGGCCCCTGGCCCCGAGGTCTCGCTGCTCCAGCAGGCCCGCGACCTGCTGCGGACGAGCCGCGACGACGCGGGCGTCCGGGTCGCCGTGGGGGAGCTGATCGACCGCCTCGGTCTCGGCCTCGCGGGGCTGGTGAACATCCTCAACCCGGACCGGATCATCCTCGGCGGCCTGCACCGCGAGCTCCTCGACGCCGACCCCGAGCGCCTGCGCGCGGTCGTCGCCGACCGCAGCCTCTGGGGCCGCAGCGGCGGCGTGCCGATCCTGCCCTGCACGCTCGATCACAACAGCCTCGTCGGCGCCGCCGAACTGGCCTGGCAGCCGGTGCTCGACGACCCGCTGACCGCGTTGGGGCGCGCGGCGGCCTGAGGCGTCCGGGGCGGCCGGCGAAGGCCTCCCGCCGTGGCCCCGAAGCCCTGATCCCGGCTACGACCTGTTCTCGCTCGCCCGCCGGGGGGCCGCGAGATCGTCCCCACGGCGCGCGAGGCGATCGGCGAGGGGGGACGGCTGAGCGGCGGCGCCGGGGTCGCGCGGCCCCGGCGGCCGGAGGGTCATCTCCCCGGGTCGGGGCGGCCTTCGGCCACCGCGGCGAGCCGGTCCAGGGCCATGCGCGTCCCGGTCTCGTTCTGGTCGGCGGGCACGGCGTCGGGGATCCCCTCGTGCACGATCCGGACCTCGGTGCCGCCGCCGACCGGGATCAGCGTCGTCGTCAGGGTCATCGCGCCGTGCATCCGGGCGTCCTCGGACTCGAACTCGATGATCTCGACGACCCGTTCGTCCGGCACCAGCTCCACGAACCGGCCGTGGTACGTGTCCGTGCGCGCCCCCGACTTCCCGGTGCCGTCGATCGTGTCGTAGTGGAGCGAGACCCGGAACTCGCCTCCCTCGCGCACGTCGAAGGAATGGACCTCGCAGGTCATGCCGTACGGCACCCGCCACCGCGCGACCGCGTCACGGTCGAGCAGCGAACGGTAGACGGCCGAGGGCGGGGCGTCGACATGTCGGGACACGCGTGAGGTGTACACCCCTCAAGGCTAGGGGGTGTCTTGCCGATCATGCCGATCATGCCGGGCTCGTGGGGCCGGTCGTCGGTCTCCGCGGCAAAAGGGTTGGGCAGGGCCGTGTGGACGACGTACCGTTCGGTTTCATGATCACTAATGAATCCGATCTTCCTCCGCGCCTCGGCAGCCTCACCTTCCACGGGCCGCTCTCCGAGGAGCGCGCCACCCGCATGATCGAGCGGCTGGCCGCCGCCGGCCCCGCCGACGTGCTCGACATCGGCTGCGGCTGGGGCGAGTTGCTGCTGCGCGTACTCGACGCGGCGCCGGGGGCCAAGGGCACCGGCCTCGACATCATCGCCGAGGACCTGGACCGCGGGCGCGCCCTGGCGGAGGAGCGGGGGCTCGCGGACCGCGTGGCCTTCGTCGAGGAGTCCGCGCTCGGCACCGAGCGGGGCCCGGTCGACGCCATCCTGTGTCTCGGGTCGAGCCAGGCGCTCTGCGACCCCGAGCTGCCGCACGACCCCGCCGCCGCCCTGCGCGAACTGCGCCGCCTCGTGCGCCCGGGCGGGCGGGTCGTGCTGGGCGAGGGCTTCTGGGAGCGCACCCCCACCGAGGCGGACCTGGCCGGGATGTGGCCCGAGGCGAGCGCGGACGAGCACTTCACCCTCGGCGCGCTCGTCGACCTCGCGATCGAGGCGGGCTTCCGGCCCGCGTGGATCGAGACGGCGACCGCCGGCGAGTGGGAGGAGTTCGAGTCCGGCTACCGCTACGACACCGAGGTCTGGCTCGCCGCCCACCCCGACCACCCGCTCGCCGCGGAGACCCGCGAGCGTGTGGACCGTCAGCGCTCCACCTGGGTGAACGGCTACCGGGGCGTCCTCGGCATGGCCTACCTCACGCTCGTCGCCGTCGCCTGACCCCCGGCCGGCGGGACCCCGCGCCGCGGGCGCCCGGGCCCGCCGGCGTCACCACCGCCGCCCGGTTCCCATCCCCTTGCGGCCGGGCGCCGAGAGGTGCAGCACCCGGAAGCGCTCGCCCTCGCCGGCGGGCGCTTCCGCGTCCGCCCACAGGGTGAACGAGAGCAGCTCCCAGTGGCGCGGGTCGATCGCGAGGGCGGAGGCCACCACCCCGTCCCGCCGGGCCTCCCGCGCGTGCCGGGTCAGCGCGTCCGTCACCGCCTCGCCCGGCGGGACCTCCTCCCCGAGCGGGATCCGGCGCCGGGACGCGGCACGCGGCGCCGACGCGGACGCCGGCCCCTCCTCGTACGACAGGCCCGTCCAGTGCTGGACGACGGGCCGGCCGAAGTCGCGGACGATGCCCTGGAAGCCCGGGCCCCAGAGGAACGCGTTCATGCCCTCGTGGCCCGACCACAGGTAGAAGGGTGCGTACTGGTTCACGGGTGATCCGGCCTCCCGCTCCCTGATCAGGTACGCCTTCAGGCCGAGCCCCGGGAAGTCGTCGAGGAGGTGGCCCCTGGTGGCCACCCGCTCGCGGATGATCCCCATGTCGTAGTCGGCGGGCAGGGTGATCTCGTACTGCATCGCGTGCACGGGACGGACTCCGGATCTCGGGAGGTGCGGCGGTCGGAGCCGCCGCGGGTACGGGGTGTCAGGCCGAGGCGTCGCGCGGGGCGAGGAGGGCGAGGAGTCCGCGCACCGCGCTGTCGAACGGCGCCCGTGAACCCGCCGCCCGGGCCAGGACGTAGCCGCCCTGGACGGTGGCCACGACGGTCGCCGCGGTCTCGGCCGGGTCGAGGGATCCGCTCAACTCGCCGCGGTCCAGGCCCTCCCGCACCACGTCGGCGAGCCGGTCGCGCAGCCGGCCGAGCACCTCCTCGATCGGGGCGCGCAGTTCCGGGTGGGCGATGACCTCGGGGTCCATCGTCAGACGGCCCACGGGGCAGCCGCGCAGGACCTCGCGCTCGCGCAGCAGATAGGCCTCGATCCGGGCGTACGCCGACCCCTCGGCGCCGAGGACCGCCTCGGCCGCCGCGCCCAGCTCCTCGGCGGTGCGCCGGATGGCCGCCAGCGCCAGGTCGGGCTTGCCCGCGAAGTGGTGGTACATGCTGCCCTGGCCGGCGCCCGCGGCCTGCTGGACGGCCTTGGGGCTGGTTCCCACGTAGCCGCGCTCCCAGAGCAGCTCGCGGGTCGCCTCGATCAGCCGCTCGGGGGTGCTCATGCTCATGATCGCACTGTACATACCAGTAGGTACAGAACGGTAGCGGTCACCCCCGCCCGCCGTACTCCCGTCGTCGTACGCGCGAAGCCGCTGCCCGTACGACGACCCGGGCCCCTAGCGGAGCGATGCTCGAACCAGGGACATCATCCCAGCGCACCGAGGAGCTGAACCGTCATGAACACACTTGCCTACGCGGGGCCCGGCCCGTGGATCCTGTTCGTCCCGCTCGTGTGGGCCGCCGTCGTCATCGGCGTCGTCACCCTCGCCCGCCGTGCGGGCCTGCGCCGGGGCGGTGGCTTCCCGGGCGGCCGCGACCGGGGGCCCGACGAGCGTTCGCCGATCGCGCTGCTCGGCCACCGGTTCGCCGCGGGCGAGATCGACGAGGACGAGTACTGGCGCCGGCTGACCGTCCTGGAGGAGCAGTTCGGCCGCTCCGTGCCCCCCAAGGGGCGCCGGACGTGACCGGCGGGCCCGCCCGTCCGCGTCGTGCGCCTGACTCCCCGTCGCCCGCATAGTGTTCCTGACGTAGCGACAACCCCGCACTCGGCACGGAGGAATCATGCGCAAGGTCGTTTCCGGTCTGTTCGTCTCGCTCGACGGTGTCGCCCAGTCGCCGAACGAATGGCAGTTCGCCTTCGACGAGGAGATGGGCGCCGCGCTGGGGGAGACGCTGGAGACGGCCGACACGATCCTGCTCGGCCGGGTGACCTTCACGGAGTGGGCCGGCTACTGGCCGACGGTGACCAGCGGAGAGGACGCCGGCTTCGCCCGGTGGATCAACGAGTCGCCGAAGTACGTCTTCTCGTCCACGCTGGAGAGCGTGGACGAGTGGGCGAACAGCACGCTCGTCTCCGGCGACCCGGCGGCCGCGATCGAGAAGCTCAAGGCGGGCGAGGGCAAGAACATCACCGTCGCGGGCAGCCCGACCCTGGTGCGCTCGCTCCTGGAGCGTGACCTGCTGGACGAACTGGTGCTGCTGATCCACCCGGTGGTGGCCGGTGAGGGGCGCCGGAAGCTGTTCGCCGACGACGCCGCGCTCAAGAAGCTGGAGCTCGTCAGCGCCCGGCCGACCAGCAGCGGCGTGATCATCGCGACCTACCGCCCCGTGCGCTGACCCGTCGGTGTCCGGCCCGCTCAGCCCGCCCGGCCCACCAGGACCGAGCGGGCCCCGAGCGGTGTCAGGACCGGGTCGATCGGCGTGCTCAGCGGCACCCCGACCGGGAAGCGGCCGTAGCCCGCGAGGGGACCGTCGGTCGCGGCACCGTACGCGGCGTGCGCGCACTCCTCGACCGGGGCGGCGGACGGAGGCGCCGTGAGGGTGAACCACACGACCTTCCCGTCGGCCCCGCACGGACGGACGCCCCAACTCTCGCTCACGGCACCGACGATGGCCAGACCGCGGCCGGAGGTGGCGAGCCGCTCGTACGCGGCGAGGGGGTCGAGGCCGTCCAGCCCGTCGAGCGTTTCCGGGTCGGCGGCCTCCGGTATGCGGGGGTCGTGGTCCCGGACGGAGACCGTCAGCCGGTCCAGCAGCAGCTCGACCTCGACGACGCACCGCTTGTCCGGCTGCGCGTGCCGGTGGACGTTGCTCAGAAGCTCGGTGACACCGAGCACGGCATGGTCGACCAAGGCGTCGAGATGCCAGTGGCGCAGATGGGCGGAGACGATCCTGCGGACCTGACCGATCCGCGACGGCAGGGCCTGGAGCTCCACCGCGTAATACCTGCTCGGCTCGCTGATCACGGCTGCGACTCCCCGAAGTAGTCCGGAAGAAGACGAAGATCCCGATATCTCATGCGGTACAGCAGAGCGGTGACCGGAACGCAACGTCACCGCCGATGACTCCTGGTGAGATGGTTCCAGCGTGAACCAGGGGTGAGCGCCCCGCAACTCGCGGCGATCCGTGCCAGGTCAGGGCCTGTGCGCGCCGGCTCAGCGCCGTCCGGCGGCCCGCTTGAGCGCCGCCAGGAAGCGCCCGGACCCGGCCGAGTCCCCGGTGCCGTCGCCGTCACCGTCCTGGTGCAGCGTCAGCCGGTACCGGGTGCCGTTCACCGTCGCCACCGCCTCGTCCGACTTGGCGAACCACGGCCGCCCCGCCCGGACGGCCCCCACCGGGGCGCTGTCGATCTCGCTGCCGTAACTCGTGAGCAGCGCGAGCCGCCCGTCCTCGATCCGTACCTCGCCCGCGCGGGTCAGCGAGCGGGGCCAGCGTGCGATCCGTACGCCCCGCGCCGTGAACTCGGGTTCCGCCATGACGATCCGCCCCTTTCACCCGGTTGTCGCTACCAGTGTGCCGGGCCGTCCGCGACCGCACCAGTAGCCCGTCCGCAAGGCATCCCTATGGATCCCCAAAGGGAACGTTTGCCCAGGTGGGAGCGGTATCGTCGGCAGTGGGGCACCACCTGGACGCGACCGAGGAGAACCACGGATGAGCACCACGCAGAACAGCGCGGGCAGCGGCGTCACCGGCGCGGCGGCGACCGTCGACGTCGACCGCAGCGACCCGGCGTACCGGACCTGGCTCAAGGAGGCCGTCCGCAAGGTCCAGGCCGACGCCAACCGCTCCGCCGACACCCACCTGCTGCGCTTCCCGCTCCCCGAGAAGTGGGGGATCGACCTCTACCTCAAGGACGAGTCCACCCACCCCACCGGCAGCCTCAAGCACCGGCTCGCCCGCTCCCTCTTCCTCTACGGCCTCTGCAACGGCTGGGTCCGGCCAGGCAAGCCCGTCATCGAGGCGTCCAGCGGCTCGACCGCCGTCTCCGAGGCGTACTTCGCGAAGCTCATCGGCGTCCCCTTCATCGCGGTCATGCCCCGCACGACCAGCCCGGAGAAGTGTCGGCTCATCGAGTTCCACGGCGGCCGGTGCCACTTCGTCGACGACTCGCGCACGATGTACGAGGAGGCCGCGGCCCTCGCCGAGCGCACCGGCGGCCACTACATGGACCAGTTCACCTACGCGGAGCGGGCCACCGACTGGCGCGGCAACAACAACATCGCCGAATCGATGTACCAGCAGCTGAGACTGGAGCGCTACCCGGAGCCCGCCTGGATCGTGGCCACCGCCGGCACCGGCGGCACCTCGGCGACCATCGCCCGCTACGTCCACTACATGCAGCACGACACCCGGATCTGCGTCGCCGACCCCGAGAACTCCTGCTTCTTCGACGGCTGGACGCACCACGACCCGGACGCCACCGCCGACTGCGGCTCCCGCATCGAGGGGATCGGCCGCCCCCGCATGGAACCCAGCTTCGTACCCGGCGCCGTCGACCGCATGATGAAGGTGCCCGACGCGGCGAGCGTCGCCGCCGTCCGCGCCCTGGAGTCCGCGATCGGCCGCAAGGCGGGCGGCTCCACGGGCACCGGCCTGTGGAGTGCCCTCAAGATCGTGGCCGAGATGGTCGAGCGGGAACGCACCGGCAGCGTCGTCACCCTGATCTGCGACGGCGGCGAGCGCTACCTCGACAAGTACTACTCCGACGACTGGCTGGCCGCCCAGGGCCTCGACATCGCCCCGTACACCGCCGCTATCGAGCGCTTCCTGGAGACGGGGGCCTGGCCGGAGTGAGCCGCCGGTCGAGCCGGCGCGCCGCGTCCCGGAACGACAGCCCCACGCCGGGCGCGGCGACCCGCAGCGCGAGGCGCAGCGGGGCCGGGCCGTCGGCCGCCATGGTCCAGCGGAGCCGGGTGCCCTTCCCGGCGGGGGAGAGGGACCACTCCTCCGCCATGGCCGTCACCCCGGGGGCGTTCGTCTCGTCCACCCGGTACGCGTAGCGGACGTCGGGCTCGGAGGCCAGGATCGTCTCCTCGAACGCTATCCCGCCCCGCAGTCTGACCGTCCGCCCCGCGCCGTCGCCCGTCGGTACGGCGGACGTCACCGCGGTGAACCAGGCGGGCAGGCTCCCCACCTCCACGGCCACCGACCGGTAGACGACCGGGGGAGGTGCGGCGAGCGTCGCCGTGAACACCAGGCGGACGGGCGCAGAAGCGGTGAAGTCGAGCTCCACCGGCCTCAGTCGGCGTGCCATGGACCCTCCGGGGGACGGGAGCGGAACACGCACCCTAGCTGACGCCCCGTCAACGGCACAGGGGTCGTCCCTGTGCTCCATGCCTCACTCCCCGGAGGAGCACAGGGGTCGTCCCTGTGCTCCACGCCTCACTCCCCGGAGGTGTCCCGCCGCCGGACGGCGGGGCACCTCCGGGAGCGTCACCCCTGCCGCAGCAGCCCGTCCAGCGCGCGGCCGAACAGGAACCGGCCCGCCGCCCGCAGTACCGGATCGAAGGCGCGCGGCACCCCCCGCACCGCCAAGTCCTCCGTCCACACCACCCGGCAGCCGCCGCCCGGCGCGTCCGCCACCTCGACGAGCGCCCAACCCAGCACGACACGGCCGGACTTCGCCAGCCGGCACGCGCCGGGACGGCCCGCGGCCGGCGGCTCCCAGCGCACGACCTCCATCGGGTCGTCGAAGCAGAGCCGGCCGACGCCCGTCCGGGCGGTGAACCGCGTCCCCGGGCCGTTCGGGCCCGGTGTCAGCACGGTCGTCCGGGTCAGCGGCACCTGGCGCCCGTGCGCGGGCCAGTCCGTCAGCCGCCGCCACGCCTCCGCCGGATCGAGCGGCACGGAACGCTCGATCCGGAAGAGCGTCACGTCGCCACCTCGCGAAGGACGGGGCTCACGCCTGCTCCTCGCCCGCCACCAGGACGCCCGGCAGGTGCTCCGCCACCTCGGCCCGTACGCCGTCGGGAAGGCCGCGGTCCGTCACCCAGGTGTCCACCTCGCCGAGGTCGCCGAACGAACTCAGCCCGACCGTCCCCCACTTGGTGTGGTCGGCGACGAGCACCACCCGGCGCGCCGAGCGCATAAGGCAGCGGTTCGTCTCCGCCTCCGCCAGATTGGGCGTCGACAGGCCGGCCTCCACCGACACGCCGTGCACCCCCAGGAAGAGGAGGTCGAAGTGGAGCGACCGGATCGCCCGGTCCGCCACCGGACCCACCAGCGCGTCGGACGGCGTGCGCACACCGCCCGTCAGGACCACCGTCGCCGCCCCGCGCCGCGACTCGCCCCCCGTGCCCGCCGACTGCGCCTCGTGGAACACGTCCGCGACCCGCACCGAGTTGGTCACCACCGTCAGATCGGGCACGTCGAGCAGGTGCCGGGCCAGGGCGAAGGTGGTCGTGCCCCCGGACAGCGCGATGGCCGTGCCCGGGGCGACCAGGGCCGCCGCCGTCCGCGCGATCTCGTCCTTGGCGCTCGGTTCGAGCACCGACTTGGCCGCGAAACCCGGTTCGTGGGTGCTCGCCTCGACCACCGGAACGGCCCCGCCGTGCACCTTCGCCACCATGCCCTGCCGCGCCAGCGCGTCCAGGTCGCGACGGATCGTCATGTCCGAGACGTTCAGCCGTCGGGTCAGCTCGTTGACCCGGACACCGCCGCGCCGCCGGACCTCGTCGAGGATCAGGGCGCGCCGCTGCTCCGCGAGGAGGTTCTGGTTGTCAGTCACCGCCGGGGCCGGTCCTTCCGCAGAAGACAAGGGGATGGGTGTCGGATTCGGTGAGGAACGGTGCGCAGGCGCACGACCGTCCGCGATCCTGGTGCCGACGTCGCATCTTCCCACTCCGAGAGGAAGTCGCCTCAGTGTCCCCTGCCACACCCGCCCCGGAGAGCGGGGGCGCGGCGCTCGAACTCCTCGTCCACGGAGTCGGCGGAGCCACCCCCCAGGACATGCTCGACGACCCCAGGACCGTAAGGATCACCGGGGACCGGACCGCCGCCGTGTTCCGGCGCGGCGACGACCTCGACGCCGAGGACCATCCCGAGCGGTACGCGGCCCGCCCGGTCCCGGAGGCGTACGTCTGGTGCAACCTCACCTCCGGCGACGGCGCCCGCGCCCTGTGGCTGCTGCTCCTGCCCTTCATGGTCGCGAACCTGGCGCACTGGATGCGCCCGCCGGCCCGGAACCGCCCCGGACTCGTCCGGCTCTACGGCGTCCTCGTCAGGCTCGTCGCCCTCACCCTCACCGTGCTCCTCACCGCGGCGGCCTGCGAGGTCGCGCTGGACCTGACGGCATGGCAGTGCGCGGGCACCGCCGGGTGCTCCGACAGGTACTCCTGGCTGGGCTTCCTCTCCGTCGGGCGCGGCGGCTGGTGGTCCGTGCCGGGCCGCCGCCTCGTCCTCGCGGCCCTGGTGCCGGTCGCCCTCGTCGGCCTCCTCTGGTACCTGTCCAACCGGACCTGGAGCGCCTACGAGGCCCAGCGCCCGCCCGCCGGCTACGACGCCCCCGTGCCCGAGCCGCGGGCGGACACCGAGACAGCCGACAGCGGCGAGGGCGGCGGCGGGGACGATCCGGTACCGGTCGAACTCAGGCCCGCCCTCGGGCGCCCCGGCTTCTGGTACGGCCGCCGGCTCGTCGCCCGGCTCAGGGCCGCCCACACCGCTGCCGGCTTCCTCACCGTCACCGCCGCCCTCGCCACCGCCACCGCCCGCCACGACGCGGGGGAACCGGGAGTGCGGGCGGCCCTCGGCTCGGCCCTCCAGGCCGCCGTCGCCGTGCTGTCCTTGCTCGTCGTCTGGGTCGTCTGCCGCCGCGGCCGCAGCGAGAGCCGGCTCGACCTGCGCGTCGAACACGCCCTCGTCTCCTGGCTGCCCGGCGCCTCCTTCACCCTGCTCGCGCTCACCGCCCTGCACACCGGCTGGTCCCGCCCCGGCTGGACCTCCTCGGGAACCCTCCCCGGCGACGCCGTCTTCGGTGGCCTCACGCTCGTCCAGGGCGGCCTGGTCGTCGCCCTCGGCGTCGTCGCCCTGCTCCTCCAGCGGCCCCGCCGGGACCCGCGGACCGCCCTGCGCGGCCTCGGCGGCCCCGCCGTCGCCATGCTCGCCTGCGCCCTCGCCGGCGTCATGTCCGGCGGAGTGGCCCAGCGCGTCGCCGACTGGCTCGACGGCCCGGCCACGCCCGGCATGGGCCAGGGGCCCCGGATCGGTCCGCCCGTGCTCCTCAGCTGGCAGGCGTCCGTCATCCCGGTGCTCCTGCTGCTGCTCCTGGCGCCCGCCGCGCTCCTCGTCGTACGGACCGCGCTCACCGCGCGGCGGCTCCGCCGGGCGGTCGAGGACGACTACGACGCCGCCGCCGAGCGCGACCCGGTCCGCACCGGCCGGATCGCCTCGGTCCGGGCCCGCGCGGGGCTCACCGACTCCGCCCCGGTCCTCGTCGGCGTCCTGTCGGGCGCCGCACTGCTCCTCGGGGCCGCCTCCGTGGCCGGCGCCTGGGCCAGCGGCAACGTCCCCGGCCGGGCCTTCGACGGCGCCCACCCCGCCGTCGCCTCCCTCGCCTCGGTGGCCCAGGCGCTCGGTTCCTGGATGATCGGCTTCGGCTTCCTGCTCTTCGTCACCTGGGGCCGACGCGCCTACCGGGACGCCTCCGCCCGGCGCACGATCGGCATCCTCTGGGACGTCGGTACCTTCTGGCCCCGCGCGGCCCACCCCTTCGCGCCGCCCTGCTACGCCGAACGCGCCGTCCCCGACCTCACCTGGCGGATGAGCTCCTGGACCGGGGCCACCGGCGGCCGGCTGGTGATCTCCGGCCATTCGCAGGGCAGCGTCCTCGCCGCCGCAGCCGTCTGGCAACTGCCGCCCGCGACCCGCGGCCGGGTCGCGCTGCTCACCTACGGGTCACCCCTGGAGCGGCTCTACGGACGCTGGTTCCCCGCCTACTTCGGCCCCGAGGCGCTGCGCGCGCTGCACCGCACGGTCCACTGCTGGAGCAACCTCCACCGTGCCACCGACCCCATCGGCGGACCCGTGCGGGTGCCCGCGGAGGACGGCCGCCCGGCCGTCGACGCACCGGTCCTGCTCGACCCGGTCGCCTACGGCCGCACCCGCAGGCACCCCCTGCCCGAGCCGATCCTGGGGCACTCCGACTACCAGGCAGACCCGGCGTTCGCCGAACGCCGCTCGGCCCTCCTCGACCGGCTGCCACCGGCACTGCCCCACCAGCGCGCCGCGAACGAGCCGAACGAGCCGACGGGTCAGGGGAGTTCGGGCAGGTCGTCGGGGTAGAGCAGCGTCAGGTCGTCCGTGCTGGCGTCGGCGAGCGCGGCGACCCGGCCCGCGTGCCGCTCCACCATCGACTCGAACGTCTGCCGCGCCGTACGGCCGTTGCCGAACGCCGGCCCCTTGGGCAGCTTCGTGAAGTACACGACCAGCGCCTCGTCCGTGCCCTCGGCGAGCCGGTACTCGTGCTCGTCCGCCTGCTGCCGCACGATCCGCAGGAGCTCGTCCGGGTCGTAGTCGCCGAAGGTGATGGTCCGTGAGAAACGGCTCGCCACACCGGGGTTGACGGTCAGGAAGCGCTCCATCTCCGCCGTGTACCCGGCGACGATGACCACCACCGCGTCCCGGTGGTCCTCCATCAGCTTCACCAGGGTGTCGATCGCCTCGCGGCCGAAGTCCCGCCCCGAGTCCTCCGGCGACAGCGCGTACGCCTCGTCGACGAACAGCACGCCACCGCGCGCCCGGTCGAAGGCCTCCTGCGTACGGATCGCGGTCGAGCCGATGTGCTCGCCGACCAGATCCACCCGGGAGACCTCCACCAGGTGCCCGCGCTCCAGGACACCGAGCGAGGCGAGGATCTCGCCGTACAGCCGGGCCACCGTCGTCTTGCCCGTGCCCGGGTTGCCGGTGAAGACCAGATGACGCCGGACCGAGGCCGCCTTGAGCCCCGCCTCCTGGCGCCTGCGTCCCACCTCGATCATGTTGGTGAGGGTCCGCACCTCCAGCTTGACGCTCTCCAGACCCACCAGGGCGTCCAGCTCCCCGAGCACGTCCTGCGAGGAGCGGGACTCGGGCGCGGGCTCCGGCACCGGCGCAGGAGCGGCCGGCCGGTCGCGGGGCACGGGCACGGTCCCGAGCAGCCCCGGCGACTGCGCGGCCGTCAGGACCGTCCCGCCGTCCGGTACGGAGGAACGGACCGCGCTCTCGTCGCTGGTGCAGTCCTCCGCGCTCGCCCCCTCCTCGGGGAACTCGTAACCGCCGCGCGCGCACCGCTCCGTACGGCACTTGCGCAGGATGGTCCGGCAGCCGTCCGTGACGTGGAAGCCGTACCCCCCGCTGCCCGTCACCCGGCAGCCGTGGAAGGAGCCGCGTCCTTCGGCCGACACGTAGAAACCGGCCTCGGCGGGCGAGGTGACCGTGCACCGGTCGATGGTCGGGTCGGCGCCCTTGGTGACGATGACCCCGGTCTGCACGGAGTCGATCGTGCAGCCCGCGAGGGTGCCGCCGCTGCCGTGGTCCCGGAACCAGGCACCCGTGGACGCCTCCCGGATCCGGCAGTCGTCGAGCTGGGCCGTCGCCCCGTCGCTCACCGACACCGCCGTGTTCCGCACCTGCGACAGGTCGCTGTCGACGACGTCCACCCGCGAGCCCCGGTCGAGGACGAACAGCGCGTCCGGCACGTCGTGCACCCGGCAGGCGTCGAGGACCGCGGTCGCCCCGTCGCTCACCCACACCGCCGGGTAGTCGCCCGTACTGTCGTGGATCTCGCACTGGTTGGCGTCCACCCGCGTCCCCGGATCCCACACCGACAGGCCGTTGCGGCCGAAGCGGCGGACGGTCGACCGGGTCAGCGTCAGGACCGAGCGCGAGCGCAGGTCCACCGCGTTCTCCGGGACATCGTGGATGTCGCAGTCCGAGAGCGTGAGCACCGCGTCCGTGTCGAGCGTGATGCCGTCACCCGTCGTGCGGTGCACCGAGGAGTCGGTGAGGTGGGCCACGGCGCGGGACGCGATCTGGAGGCCCGCGCCCTTGATCTCGTACACCTCGCAGCCGACGCCCTCCAGGCCGCTGCCCTCGCCGGTGACGGCGATCCCGGCGCCCGAGGCGTGATGGATCCGGCAGCGCTCCAGGCGCGGATGGGCGCCGCCCCGCACCGAGACGCCCGCCTGCCCGGCGGACACCACCTCGCACTCCTCGAACACGCCGCCCGCGCCGTCGAGTACGGCGATGCCGACGCCGGCCGGGTTGTCGATCGTGCAGCGGCGGGCCGTCGGCCGGGCGGCGCCGCGCACCTCGATCCCGGCGGCGGACCGGGTCATGATCCGCAGGTCGACGAGTTCGGGCGTGCCGTCCTCGATCAGCAGCGCGGGCGCCGCCGCGTCCTGCCCCTCGATGTGCAGGTCCTGCACCGTCACGGAGGCCCGCAGGGTCAACGCCACCCCGTCCGGCGGCGCGATGCGCACCGACCCGACCCCGCCCTCGGGGCCGCGCAGCGTGACGGCCCGCCGCACCACCAGGTTCTCCCGGTACGTGCCGGGCGCGACCGTGAGGACGTCCCCGTCGCCCGCGGCCTCCAGGGCGGCGGCGAGGGAGGGGTACTCACCCGTGCGGCGCCGCCACCGCGATGTGCCGGTGTGCGTCACCTGGACCGTGCCCTGTGCCATGGGTGTGTCCTGCCCCCGCCTCATGCCTCGCCGCTGATCCGATGCCCCACCGTAGCGCGCGCGGCGGCGCGGGGCCGACGGGTCGCGGGGCCGGTCCGAGGTGGTCGGGCCCGGTCGGCAGCGGTCCGGGACGATCGGGCTCGGTCGGCCCGTTCGGAAACCGTTCGGCACCCCGCGTGACCGGGGGTCCACCGTGTGCCGGGCACTCAGCTTCCGGTGCCCGTACGGCCCCAGTCGGGACCGGCCGCCGCCCACGCGCGGTCGAGGCGGGCGTACCGGGCGAGCACCAGGCGGCGCACCGCGAGGCGCCGGACGGCCTCCACCAGGAGGCCGGCGAGGAGCGCGGCCGTCACACCGGCGACCACCGCGTGGGCCCGGGCCGCGTCCGCCCGCAGGGGCGGCGCGACCTGGTGCCCGCCGCGGTCCGTCCACAGCGGGAAGGTGTCGCCGGGCGCGGAGTGCCGCCGGGCCGTCGTCACCGTGCCGGTGCGCGCCGAGCCGTCCGGAGCCGTCCAGCGGGCCACCACCGAGCGGCGCAGCCGGTCCTCCCCGACGGCGTCGGCCGTGCGCGGTCCCGTCGCGGGCCCGTCGGCCGCCCGCACCACCCGGGCCGTCGTGACCACGCGCTGCTCCTGCTGCGTGCGGACCGCGCGCTGGAGCGAGCCGTTCGCCGAGGAGCCCGCGGCCCAGCCGGCCAGCGGCACCACGACGCAGAGCAGCGCGGCGGCAGTGAAGGCCAGCCACGCCTCGACGAGATCCGTGGTGCGGCGCAGGGGGTTGCGCCGCCAGCGCCAGACTCCGGTGGCTGCGCGCACGTCGGAACCCCCTCGTCGGTCGGCGCTACTCCAACGAGTGTGCCCCGGGGCCGGGTTCCCCGCCCGTCGGAGCGGAGAAGTGCGAGCGGGCTCCGGAGCCGAAGCGGCGCACGGCGGGCGCCTCCGACCGGCCCCGACAGGGTCCGCTCCGGTCAGTCGATGATCTTCACGGCGTCGCCGACCCGGATCGTGCCGGTGTGCTCGGGGACGAGGTTCTGCCCGAAGATCACCCGGCCGTCGTTCTTGCGGTGCCGGGCGAGCGTCCACAGCGGTTCCTTGCCCCGCTCGGCGGTGAGCTGGTTCGTCGTGGTGACGACACAGCGGCCGCACGGCCTGGCGACCCGGAAGGTGACCTCTCCGACGGCGAGCCTGGTCCAGCCGTCCTCCGCCCAGGGCGCGGTCCCCTCGATCACCAGGTTCGGCCGGAACCGGTTCATCGGCAGCGGGCCCTCGTGGGCGTGGTCCCCCTGCGCGATCAGGGAGTTCAGCGCGTCGAGCGAGGACGTGGCGGCGACCAGCAGCGGATACCCGTCCGCGAAGCTCACCGTCTCGCCGGGCAGCGCGTACGCCGGGTCGACCGGGCGCCGGTGCTCGGGCGCGTCCATGTGCACGAGGGTGGCCTCGCACTCCAGGTACGCCGACAGCCACGCGGCGGCCTCGGCGCCGGCCGGAACCGCCTCCACGTACTGGTCGAAGATCTCCACCGTGACCGTGCCCGAGGGGTGCGGTACCCCGACCGTCAGCGGAGGGTGGCCGGGCGCGGACAGGCCGAGCGAGCCGTCCGGCAGCAGCTCGGCGGTGGCCAGCGCCATCCGGGGGTGACGGCGCTGGGTCACGACCTTGCCCGTGCCGTCGACGACGGCCCAGCGGCGGTCCCCGGCCAGCCCCCAGGGCTGCACCTCGGCCTCCGTGGGCGCCAGCGCGCGCATGGCCTTCACCGGGTGGACGTGAACGGAGCGGAGAACAGGAGTCGGCATACCGTCATCCTGCCAGCCGCCCCGGCCCCGACGTCGACCGGTGGCGGGAGCCGCTCAGTAACCCCCGCCCTGGTAAGGACGGTTGTACGGGTCGTCATAGGGCGCGGGCGACGGGACCGGCGCGGGCCGGGGGGCCGCCGGGCGCATCGCCTCGTATCCCGCGGGGGCCGGGCGGGCCGGCTGCGGGTACGAGCCGTTCTGGTAGCCGCGCGGGGCCACCGGCTGGTTCGGGATGTACGGGGTCGGCGCGTGCTGCAGGGGCACGGGGGCCATCTGCGGCGCGGGCTGGGGGTAGCCGTAGCCGCCGCCGTACGCGGGCGCGGGGTGCGGGCTGGGAGCCGCCGGGAGGGCGGGCAGTGCCGAGGGGAGCGCCGGCAGGTACGAGCCGCTTCCGGAGAAGCTGCTGCCGGTGTCGTAGGCGGCGGGCACTCGGATCGGGGCGATCTGAGGAGTGCCCCGCTCCGCGACCAGGGAGTCGTAGATGGGGGTGTCCGGGAAGGACGGCGCGGTGTAGTAACCGCCTCCATAGGTGGAGCGGGGGGAGGTCATGGCACATAAGTTAAGCCCACGATGTGCCGGTTGGGGAGCCCCCTTCTTGCGCTCATCCGATTTACGTTGGTTTTGTCCGCCTGACCTGCCAAAACCTCGTTAAAGAACCCGTTAACATCGGGGTTTCCAGGGGGTCCCCCGGTCAACAAGAAGTGACGGACGAGCTACAAAGGGCGACACCTGCCGCGCATTCGCGGGAACCGGGGCTTCGGGCCCCCGGTAGCGGGGCCGCAGGACCGTCGTTCCGGCGTTCACCGCTTCTCGCGACGACATCCACAACCTGCACACGGCACGCTTCACGGCGCCTTCTCCCGGAAGTAACAGAAAACCGAGTTTGATCCGGGCGAATGCCCGCTCGGAAAAGAGCCAATCCGCTGCGCCGCCGTGCGACCCCGCCCCGTCTTCTGCCCCAACTCCCATTCCAGAGTGCCCGATCGCCCTCTCCGGTTTGCCCTCGCTTATGGGCGGGGGCGGGCCCCGTCCCGGGCGGTCTGCCCGGAACGGAGCCCGTGGTGCGGGTTATCGGGACAGCTCTTCGAGTGCGGTACGGGCGAAGGAGTGGTCCTGCTCGGGGGCGCCGCCGCCGACCCCGACGGCGCCGACGAGGCGGCCGTCGCGGTGGACGGGGACGCCGCCGGCGATGAAGAGCAGCGGCCGGTCGAGCGCGGTGGACAGTGTGTGGAACGGGCCCTCGGGCTTGACGAGGTCGACCAGGTCGGCCGTCGGGGCGTTCAGCTGGAGGGCGGTGTACGCCTTGCGGGTGCTGGTCTCGCCCGAGATCAGGACCGCCCGGTCGTCACGGCGGAAGGCCAGCAGGTGCCCGCCGGCGTCGAGGACGGTGACGCTCACCGTCACACCGGCCGCCTCGGCGGCGCCCCGCGCCGCGGAGATCAGCGTCTCGGCGTCGGCGGTGGTCAGCGGGGTCAGGGTGGTCGTGCTCATGGCGCTTCTCCTGGGAGTGAGGTGCGGGTCGTGTGGGGGAGGGGGGGAGTCAGGGGGACGGGAAGTCAGTGGAGTACGGGGGTTCGGACGGAGGCATCGGCCGGGTCGGCGGCCGCGTCGGCTGAGTCGGCCGCGGGTGTACGGCGCTCCAGGGCCGCGGACAGGAACGCGAGGCCCAGAGCGGCGGCGGCGAGGACCGCGCCGACCCAGTTCGGGGACGTGTAGCCGAAGCCGGCGGCGATGACGAGCCCGCCCAGCCAGGCGGCCAGCGCGTTGCCCAGGTTGAAGGCGCCGATGTTGACGGCGGAGGCCAGCGTCGGGGCGCCGTGCGCCTGGTCGAGCACGCGCTTCTGCAGCGGCGGCACGGTGGCGAAACCGAGCGCCCCGACCAGCAGGATGGCGAGCGCCGCGAGGACCTTGCTGTGCGCGAACACCGGGAACAGGGCGAGGACGACAGCCAGCCCGCCGAGCGTGGCGTACAGCAGGGGCATCAGCGCCCGGTCGGCGTACCGGCCGCCCAGCAGGTTCCCGAGGAACATGCCGACGCCGAACAGGACCAGCAGCCAGGTGACGGCGCCGTCGGAGTATCCGGTGACCTCGGTCATCATCGGTGCGATGTAGGTGATCGCGGCGAAGACGCCGCCGAAGCCGAGCACGGTCATCGCCATCGCCAGCAGCACCTGCGGGTTGCGGAACGCGGTCAGCTCCCCGCGCAGCCGGGCGCCTTCGGGGCGCGGCATGGCCGGCACGAGCCGGGCGATGCCGAACAGGCCGACCACACCGAGCGCGGCGACGATCGCGAAGGTCGTGCGCCAGCCGACCGCCTGTCCGATGAAGGTGCCCAGCGGCACGCCCACGATGTTGGCGATCGTCAGTCCGGTGAACATCGTGGCGATGGCACCGGCCTTCTTGTCCGGTGCGACGAGCCCGGCGGCGACGACGGAGCCGATGCCGAAGAACGCGCCGTGCGCGAGCGACGCCACCACCCGGCCGACCAGCATCATCCCGAAGGACGGGGCGAGCGCGGAGACCACGTTGCCGAGCACGAACAGGCCCATCAGCACCATGAGCATCCGCTTCCGGCTGACCTTGTTGCCGAGCACCGTCAGCACCGGCGCCCCGATGACCACGCCGAGCGCGTAACCGGTGACCAGCAGGCCCGCCGTCGGAATGGTGACCCCGTAGTCGGCGGCGATCTCGGGCAGCAGCCCCATGATCACGAATTCCGTGGTGCCGATGCCGAAGGCGCCGACGGCCAGGGCGAGAAGTGCGAGAGGCATGAGCCCGACCCTTCCTTGGTTTGCTTGAGTGAGCTCCTAGTGAGCTTTCACAATAATTGCATACGCGCGATAAGCGCAAGCGCAGGCAATCTGTGGGGTTGGGATGTGGGCGCAAGGGGGGCGCTTGGTGGGTGTGCGGGCGCCCGCCGGGGGGCCGCTCTGCGGGCGGCGGCGAGGCGGTGTCGCGCGCGGTGGAGGGGGTGCTGGACGCGACAACGAGCCCACCATCGGCTGAGGCCGATAGCGGGCTCCTGCAACTACTCCGCGCCGGGGTGAGGCGTCACTCCCCGCTTCGGGACACGTAGTTCGCGGTGTACGTACGGCCCTTCCACGCCGCGCCCCGGCCCCGGTAGTGCTGCACCGCGGAGTCCACCGTCATCAGGAGGTAGAGGAGAGCGGTGAAGGGGAGGAGCGGGGCGAGCCGGAGGGGCTGGCGGTAGTAGCGGAGCATCGGGACGTACGTCCCCGTCATCACGGCCCAGGCCGCGCCGCCGGCCCAGGCCGCCACGGCGTCGCCGGAGGCCGCTCCCGCCAGGAGGGCCACCGGCGGCACCAGGTAGACCACGACGAGGCCGGCCACCGTGCCCGCCAGGAGCAGGGGGTTGTTCCGCAGCTGGGCGTAGGCGCTGCGCGAGACCATGCGCCACAGCTCGCCGAGTCCGGGATAGGGGCGGACGCTGTCGACGTGATCGGCGAGGCCGAGCCAGATCCGGCCGCCCGAGCGCCGCACGGCGCGGGCCAGGGAGACGTCGTCGATCACCGCTCGGCGGATCGATGCGGGGACGGCCGCCGCGACCGCCGTCTCGGTCCTGAGGAGCACGCAGCCGCCCGCCGCCGCGGTCGCCAGGGGGCGGGGGCGGTTGATCCAGCGGAAGGGGTAGAGCTGGGCGAAGAAGTAGACGAAGGCCGGCACGACGAGGCGCTCCCAGGCGCTGACGACCCGGAGGCGGGCCATCTGGGACACCAGGTCCAGATCGTGGGCCACCGCGGCGGACACGAGGAGCCGCAGGCTGTCCGGCTCGTGGGAGATGTCCGCGTCCGTGAGCAGGAGGAACTCCGGGGCGGGTTCACGCGCGCGTGCCAGTGCCATGCCGTGCCCGAGCGCCCACAGCTTGCCCGTCCAGCCGGGTTCCGGGTCGCCCGGCGACACGACCGTCAGCGGAAGGCCGCCATGGCGGCCGGCCAGCTCGGCCGCGAGGCGTCCCGTGCCGTCCGTGCTCCCGTCGTCGACGAGTACGACCTCCGCCGGACCCGGATAGTCCTGGGCGAGGAGCGACGGCAGGCTCAGCGGCAGGACGGCGGCCTCGTCCCGCGCGGGGACCACGACCGCCACCCGCGGCCACCGCTCAGGCGCCTCGGCCTCCCGGGAGCCGCCCCCGTCCCGCACGGGCGTCGCGGGGAGCCGCTGATCCGTGCACCAGAAGAAGCCCTGGCCGAGGAGCAGCCAGGCCCAGACGGCGAGCGAGCCGGTCGCGAACCAGGCGAGGGGGGTCATTCGCGGCAGTCTGCCCCAGATCGAGGGGCGCGTGAGGCTCATCGGCTAGGGTGACCGGGTGAAGATCGCGCTCATGGACTCCGGAATCGGCCTCCTCCCGGCGGCGGCCGCGGTACGCAGGCTCCGGCCGGACGCGGATCTGCTCCTTTCCAACGACCCCGACGGCATGCCGTGGGGTCCGCGCACGCCCGAGGACCTCACGGAACGCGCGCTGGCCGTCGCCCTCGCCGCCGCCGAGCACCGGCCGCAGGCGCTGATCGTGGCGTGCAACACCGCCACGGTGCACGCGCTGCCCGCCCTGCGCGCCGCCCTCGAACCGCACATCCCGGTCATCGGCACCGTACCCGCGATCAAGCCCGCGGCCGCCGGCGGCGGCAAGGTCGCCATCTGGGCCACCCCGGCCACCACCGGCAGCGCCTACCAGCGCGGGCTCATCCGCGACTTCGCCGACGGCGCCGACGTCACCGAGGTGCCCTGCCCGGGCCTCGCCGACGCCGTGGAGCACGCCGACCGGGACGCCGTCGCACGGGCGGTCGCCGCCGCGGCCGCGCTCACCCCGGCCGACGTCCGCGCCGTCGTCCTCGGCTGCACCCACTACGAACTGGTCGAGGAGCACGTCCTCGCCGCCCTGGAGGCCCGCGGCCGGGCCGGACTGCCGCCGCTCGTCTTCCACGGCTCCGCCGACGCCGTCGCCGCACAGGCGCTGCGCCGCGTCGGAGCCGAGCCCGCACCCGACGCGGACCCCACCGGCACCCTCGCCGTCCTGCTCAGCGGCCGGCCCGGGCAGCTCCCCGGCACCGCCCTCACCTACGCCGAGGGCCGCCTCCTCGCGGCGACCGCCCCCGCTCACTGAGGGTGAGCGGGCGACCCCGCTCCGACACGCTGGGACGCGCGAAGCCGGGTACTCTCCCTGTATGAGGGAGCACCACCGGCACCCGCAGACCGACGACCGGCCGCCCGTCATCTGGACCGGCCGCGCCACCAACCGCCTCCAGTGGGTCGCGGCCGCGGCCGGCGCCGCCTGCATGGCCCTCGGCATCACGCTCGCCGTCGAATCGCCCTGGACCTCCGGCGTCGCGGCGCTGCTCATGGCGGTGATCGGCTGCGTCGCGGCCGGACTGCTCGTCCTCTTCGGCACCCTCGCCTTCGTCCACGTGGCCGTGAAGGTCGACGACCGCGCCATGGAGGTCCGCTGCGGCCACATCGGCGTGCCGCGCCGACGCATCCTCCTCTCCCACATCGTCGGCGCCGAGTTCGCGCCGAGCGTCACCCCGCGCCAGTGGGGCGGCTGGGGCTACCGCTGGCGCCCCGAGAAGGGCACGGCCGTCATCGTCCGGCGCGGTGAGGGCCTGGTCCTGCGCCTCGGCGACGGACGCACGTTCACCGTCACCGTCGACGACGCCGAGTCCGCGGTCCGGTTCATCCGCGACCACCTCCGCCACCCGACCCCGCCGACACCCCCCGCTCCCACCGGGGTGTGAGGGCCGGGGCCGCAGCGCTGGCGCGGGACCGGGCTCCACCGCAGGTCGGAACGGGCGACAGGGGATGGCGAGGACGCGCCGACCGGGCGTCCGGCGGACAGGGGCGACCCGTACACTCCGCAAGGTGAGCACCACCATCACCCCTGTCGACGCGTCCGGAGCAGACTCCGCACCCACGCCGGGTTCCCGGCTGCGGCGGTTCGTGCGGCCCGGGGCGGCTCTGCTGTCCGGGCTGCTGCTCTTCCTGAGCTTCCCGCCGCGCCCCCTCTGGTGGCTCGCGCTGCCGGCCTTCGCCCTGCTCGGCTGGACCCTGCGGGGCCGCCGCCCGCGCGCCGGATTCGGGCTCGGGTACCTGGCGGGCCTCGGCTTCATGCTCCCGCTGCTGATCTGGACCGGCGAGGAGGTGGGCCCGGGACCGTGGCTCGCGCTCGCCGCCGTCGAGGCGCTCTTCGTGGCCGCGGCGGGCCTCGGCATCGCGGCCGTCTCCCGGCTCCCCTGGTGGCCGTTCTTCGCCGCCGGGGTGTGGATCCTCGCCGAGGGGGCACGCGCGCGCGTGCCGTTCGGCGGCTTCCCCTGGGGGAAGATCGCCTTCGGGCAGGCGGACGGCGTCTTCCTGCCGCTCGCCGCCGTCGGCGGCACACCGGTGCTCGGCTTCGCCGTCGCCCTCTGCGGCTTCGGCCTGTACGAGGCGTACCGGCAGGTCCGCGCCTACCGGGCCACCGGCACCGTCCCGCGCGGCCCGCTCGCCGCCGCCGCGCTCTCCGTGCTCCTGCCGGTCACCGGCGCGCTCGCCGCCCTGCCGCTCGTCGACGACTCCGCCGAGGACGGCACCGCCACCGTCGCCGCGGTCCAGGGCAACGTGCCCCGCCTCGGCCTCGACTTCAACTCCCAGCGCCGCGCCGTCCTCGACAACCACGTCGCCCGCACCCGTGAGCTCGCCGAGGCCGTGAAGGCGGGCCGCGAGCCGCAGCCCGACTTCGTCCTGTGGCCGGAGAACTCCTCCGACATCGACCCGTACGCGAACGCCGACGCGGCCGACGTCATCGACGGCGCGGTCCGGGCCATCGGCGTGCCCACCGTGATCGGCGCGGTCGTCGCCCCCGAGACCGGCAAGCTCCGCAACACCCTCATCGAGTGGGACCCGCGGCGCGGCCCGGTCGCGACGTACGACAAGCGGCACGTCCAGCCCTTCGGCGAGTACATCCCGATGCGGTCGTTCGTGCGGATCTTCAACAGCAACGTCGACCGGGTGAGCCGCGACTTCGGCGCCGGGACGAAGGTCGGCGTCTTCGACCTCGCCGGCACCAAGGTCGGCCTGGCCACCTGCTACGAGGCGGCCTTCGACTGGGCCGTCCGCGACACCGTCACCCACGGCGCGCAGCTCATCACCGTGCCCAGCAACAACGCCACCTTCGGCCGCAGCGAGATGACCTACCAGCAGCTCGCGATGTCCCGGGTGCGGGCGGTCGAGCACAGCCGGTCGGTGGTCGTGCCCGTCACCAGCGGGGTCAGCGCGATCATCCGCCCCGACGGCGAGATCGTCGCCCAGACGAAGATGTTCACCCCGGACGTCCTGGTGGAGAAGGTGCCGCTGCGCTCCTCGCTCACCCCGGCGACCCGCATGGGCACCCTGCCCGAGGCGCTGCTCGCCGCCCTGGCCGCCGCCGGTCTCGGCTGGTCGGCCTCCCGCGCGGTACGGGCCCGGCGCGGCCGGGCGGAGTGAGGCGGAGCGAAGCGGGCGGAGCTGGGCGGGGCGGAGTGAGGCGGGGCGGAGTGAGGCGGGCGGAGCCGGGCGGAGCCGGCGCCACCGGCCTCCGGCCGTAGATGATCTAGGGTCGGGCCATGGCTACCCCTGACTTCATCCGTGCCCTGCGCGAGACCGCCGGTCACCAGCTCCTCTTCCTGCCCGGGGTGAGCGCCGTCGTGTTCGACGACCGGGGCCGGGTGCTGCTCGGCCGGCGGTCCGACAACGGTCTCTGGGCGATCATCGGAGGCATCGTCGACCCGGGTGAGCAGCCCGCCGACTGCGCGGTCCGCGAGGTGTACGAGGAGACCGCGGTGCGCTGCGAGGTCGAGCGGGTCCTGCTCGTCGAGACCCTGCGCAAGCCCGTCGTCTATCCGAACGGCGACATCTGCCAGTTCATGGACGTGTCCTTCCGCTGCCGGGCCGTGGGCGGCGAGGCACGGGTCAACGACGACGAGTCGACCGAGGTCGGCTGGTTCGAGGTGGGCGCCCTGCCGGAGATGAAGCGCTTCTCCTACCTCCGGATCGAGAAGGCGCTCGCCGACGACCCCACATGGTTCCGCACCACAGCGACCAGCTGAACTATGGGCTCGACGCACATCGGTGGGGGAGGGGGCCCTTCGTAGGGTGCGGAGCATGAGCGCACCCCTCACCGCCCTCGGTTCCGACCCCGCCGAGCCGCTGCCCCGCGCGGCCGGACTCGCCCTCGACCTCACCGGCCGCACCGCGCTCGTCACCGGCGCGGCCGGCGGCATCGGGCGCGCGTGTGCCCTGCGCCTCGCCGCCGCCGGAGCCCTGGTCAGAGCGGTCGACCGGGCCGCCGAAGGCCTGGAGACCCTGGCCGCCGAGGCCGCCGCGCTCCCGGGGGGCCTGGAACCCCTGCTGCTCGACCTCACCGACCTCGACGCCGCCGAGGCGTCCGCCGCCGGCGCCGACATCCTCGTGAACAACGCCGGACTGCAGCTCGTCCGCCCCATCGAGGAGTTCCCGCCGGACGTCTTCCACACGGTGCTCACGGTGATGCTCGAAGCGCCGTTCCGGCTCATCAGGGGTGCGCTGCCGCACATGTACGGCCAGGGCTGGGGGCGCGTCGTCAACATCTCCTCCGTCCACGGACTGCGCGCCTCCGCGTACAAGTCCGCCTACGTGGCCGCCAAACACGGACTGGAGGGCCTCTCCAAGACGGCCGCCCTCGAAGGCGCCCCGCACGGCGTCACCTCCAACTGCGTCAGCCCCGGCTACGTCCGCACGCCGCTCGTCGAACGGCAGATCGCCGACCAGGCCGCCGCCCACGGCATCCCGCCGGAGCGGGTCCTCTCCGAGGTGCTGCTCGCCGACTCCGCCCTCAAGCGGCTCATCGAACCGGACGAGGTCGCGGAGGCCGTCCTCTACCTCTGCAGCCCGCAGGCCTCCTTCATCACCGGCACCTCCCTGACCCTGGACGGCGGCTGGACCGCCCACTGACCGCGGCCCCGGGAAGGTCGTCCACAGGGGTGGTGCGATCACAGGTACGGCAGGTATCCCTGTGTCCATGTCCCACGAACACGTCTCCTACCTGGAACTCCTCGCCCGAGGAGCCGCGACGGAGGCCTACGACCGGCCGGTGCTGCTCGCCCGCGCGAGCGGCGCGGGCCCCGAGGCGCTGGCCGAACTCGAAGAGGCCAAGCAGCTCGCCCTGCGCGTCCGGGCCGAGCTGGAGGGCCGGCGGCGCCGCGAGGCGGAGCTGTCCGCGCTCTTCGCCACCGCCCACGACCTCGCGGGACTCCGCGACCTCGACGCGGTGCTGCGCGCCATCGTGCAGCGCGCCCGCTCGCTCCTCGGCACCGAGGTCGCCTACCTGAGCCTCAACGACCCGGCCGCCGGCGACACGTACATGCGGGTCACCGAAGGGTCCGTGTCGGCCAGGTTCCAGCAGCTCAGGCTCGGCATGGGGGAGGGGCTCGGCGGCCTCGTCGCCCAGACCGCCCGCCCCTACGTCACGGACGACTACTTCGATGACGCCCGCTTCCAGCACACGCGGACCATCGACACGGCGGTACGCGACGAGGGCCTCGTCGCCATCCTCGGCGTCCCGCTCAGCCTCGGCAGCCAGGTCATCGGCGTGCTGTTCGCCGCCGACCGCAGGGCCAGGGTCTTCGAGCGCGAACAGGTCGCGCTGCTCGGCTCGTTCGCCGCGCACGCCGCCGTCGCCATCGACACGGCCAACCTGCTCGCCGAGACCCGCACCGCCCTCGCGGAGCTGGAGCGGGCCAACGGGATCATCCGCGAGCACAGCGCCGTCATCGAACGGGCCTCGGAGGTCCACGACCGCCTCTCCGAACTGGTCCTGCACGGCGGCGGCGTCCACGACGTGGCCGATGCCGTCTCCGAGGTCCTCGGCGGCACCGTGGAGTTCACCGGGACGGAGGCGGGACCGGCCCGCCCTGCCGACGGCCACGCCGTCCGCGACGGCGACGACTGGGTGGCCGCCGTCTCCGCGGGCGGCGAGACCCTGGGGGCCCTCGTCCTCCACGGGCAGCCCGAGCTCGACCCGGTCGACCAGCGCACCCTGGAGCGCGCCGCCCTGGTCACCTCCCTGCTGCTGCTCGCCCGCCGCTCGGCCGGCGAGGCCGAACAGCGGGTGCGCGGCGAACTCCTCGACGACCTCCTGGACGCCCCCGACCGCGACCGCCGCCTCCTGCGCGAGCGCGCCGCCCGGCTCCGCACCGACAGCGAGGCCCCGCACGTCGTGCTCGCCGCGCGCGTCGACCGGGCCGCCGGCGAAGCGGACGGTGACGGGGGCCGCCGCGAGAGCGCCGACCGCCGGCGCCTGTGGTCGGCCGCCTCGCACCTGGCCGCCACCCGCCACGGACTCGCCTCGGCCCGCGACGGCGGCACGGTCCTGCTGCTGCCGCTCGGCCCCGGCGAGAGCGCCGCCGACCTCGCCCGGCAGACCGCCAGGAACCTCGGCGGCACCCTGCGCGAGCCGGTCACCGTCGGCGCGTCCGCCCCCGTACGGACGATCCTCGACCAGCCGGACCGGGTGGCCGTCGCCTACCAGGAGGCCCGCCGCTGCCTGGACGTACTGGTCCTCCTGCACCGGTCCGGCCAGGGCGCGGCGGCGGAGGACCTCGGCTTCCTGGGCCTCCTCCTCGCCGACAGCCGTGACATCGACGGCTTCGTCGACCGGACGGTGGGCCAGGTCGTCGGCTACGACCAGCGCCGGGGCACCGACCTCGTGCGCACCCTGGAGGCGTACTTCGCGAGCGGCATGAGCCCGGCCCGCACCAAGGACGAACTCCACGTGCACGTCAACACGGTGGCCCAGCGCTTGGAGCGCGTCGGGCGCCTCCTCGGCCCCGACTGGCAGTCACCGGCCCGCGCCCTGGAGATCCAACTGGCCCTGCGCCTGCACGCGATGTCGGCCGCCGTCACCGGGAGATGACCCCGACGGCCCCGTGCCCCGCTCGACCCGAGCGGGGCACGGGGCCGTCGGCGAGGGTCAGGCGTCGACACCGACACGGGAGTTCGCGGGGCGTCCTCAGCGATCTCACCGAGGTCCCGGTCACGGGTCTCGCGGGCGCAGGCGAGGGCGACGACGGTGAGCAGCGCGGCGGCGATCACGTACAGGGCCTGGCCGTGGCGGCGAGCAGCAGCGGCCCGAAACCGTCCTGGTCCACCCGCCGCGCCCCGGACGACCATGCGCGACGCTCTCTTTGTGTGTGCTGCCCCTATGCCCTGGCTCGGTCGGCCCGCTTAACGTGGGCAGACCCGGGGCCGGGACGGGCAGCGGGTGGGTCGCGCCGTGGGCGCACGAGTGGGGGAGGTCGGGCGTGGCCGACAGACGGAGCAGGGGGACGCGGTGGTGTGGGCGCGCAGCCCGGGTCATGGCCGTGGTGGGGGTGGTCGCGGCTGCGGTCGTGGTGTCGCCCGCCGCCGCGAGTGGCGCCACGACGGCTACCGCGGCCGCCCCGCCCCCGTACCTCACCCTCGAAGCGAGCTACGGGGCGGGGACCGTGACCAACGGCTGGGAGCGCGTCGAGCGCTATGCCGACACCACCACCGGATTCCGTACCGAGGGCTTCCCCGCGGACGGCCGCGGGGACCAGGACGGGAAGCGCGTCACGTACTTCGGCGGCGTCGCCCGGCCCTCCTCGGGGCGGTTCCTGCTCTACTCGGCCCCCGGCTGGAACACCGGAAGCCGCACCACACCCGTCCTCCTCGTCCACGGGGCCAACGACACCGCGGACCGCGCCTGGGCCAACCCCGGCGAATCGGGCGGCTACGGATGCGGCGCCGCCTCCTGCCCCTCGACCGGACTCATGCAGTACCTCTCCCAGCGCGGCCACCGCGTCTTCGCCGTCGGATTCGCGCACAAGCAGGGCGACAACCTGATGCAGGCGCAGATCGTCGGCGACGCCATCGCCGCCGTCAAGGCCAAGTTGGGCGTCGACAAGGTCGACCTCGTCGGCTGGAGCAAGGGCGAGATGTCGACCCGGGCCTACGTGTCCTCCGTGAAGCCGAGCTGGGGCCGGGCGTACGCCGGTGACGTACGGCGTCTGATCACCCTCGGCGGCCCCAACGGCGGCTACGACTACCCGTACGCCCACGGCTGGGCTCACGACTTCTCCATCTGGCCGGAGTGCGGAGGCAAGGTCAACGCGCCCTCCCCGCACTCCCACATGACCTGCTACGGCCTCTACACCGCGCACCCCGAGTACTCCATGACCCCGGTCGGCGGACAGGACAACTACCCCGGGCAGCGGCAGATGCTGGCCCGCTGGGACGGCGTGTACGGAGTCGACGGCGCCGCCCAGGACTGGTACACGACGTACTACGGCGGCCAGGGCTTCTACACCGCCGGCAGCGGCATCCAGGCCGCCATCGACGCCGGATCGCTGATCGCCCCGCTGCACGCCGCCGGCGTGCCCGCCACCGTCACCACCTACCTCCTCGCCGGCGGATCCGCCGACATCGTCGGCATCTTCAACGAGAACCGGGGACCAAGCGACGGCGTCGTCTTCACCTCCAGCGCGCTCGACACCACCGGCATCACGACGGTCGGCGGCACGGCCACCATCGCCGCCGCCAACCACCTGGAACTGGGCTGGCACGGCTCGGCCGCCACCCAGGTCGCCACCTGGCTCTCCTGAAGCACCCGCCACGACCACAGGACCCGAGGACATGACCGCTCTCCACACCCGCCGCGTCACCACCGGCAGACTGACCCAGCAGATCACCGAGACCGGAACCGACGGCGAACCCGTCGTCTTCGTCCACGGCAACGTCTCCTCCTCCGCGTTCTGGCACACCACGCTCACCGCGCTGCCGGACCACTACCGCGCCATCGCCGTCGACCTGCGCGGCTTCGGAGGCACCGACCCGCTGCCCGTCGACGCCACCCGAGGCCTGCGGGACTACGCCGACGACCTCGCCGACCTGCTCACCGCCCTCGACATCGACCGGGCCCACCTGGTCGGCTGGTCCATGGGCGGCGGCGTGGTCACCCAGTTCCTGCGCGACCACCCCACCGCCGTCCGCTCCCTGACCCTCGTCAACCCCGTCTCCCCGTACGGGTTCGGCGGCACCCACGGAGCGGACGGCGCCCTCAACTCCGAGGACGGCGCCGGATCCGGCGGCGGCACGGCCAACCCGGGCTTCGTCCGGCTGCTCGCCGAAGGCGACCTCGGCGAGGACTCCCCGCTCTCCCCGCGCTCCGTCCTCGCGGCCTGCTACGTCAAGCCGCCGCTGCGCCCCGAGCACGAGGACGCGTACGTGGCGTCCATGCTCACCACCCGCCTCGGCGACGACCACTACCCGGGCGACAGCAAGGAGTCCGCCGCGTGGCCCGGGATCGCGCCCGGCACCCGGGGCGTGCTCAACTGCCTCGCCCCGATCCACTTCCGCGTCGACGACCTGCACCTGATCGACCCCAAGCCGCCGGTCCTGTGGATCCGGGGCGAGGACGACGTCATCGTCTCCGACACCTCGATGTTCGACCTGGCGCACCTCGGCGCCCTCGGCGCGGTGCCGGGATGGGACGGAACCCCCGCGCAGCCGATGCTGGCGCAGACGCGCCGCGTCCTCGACCGCTATGCGGCGGCCGGCGGCACCGTGCGGGAGGTCGCCGTCGCCGACGCCGGGCACGCCGTCCACATCGAACGCCCCGAGGAGTTCGGCAAGGCGCTCATCGAGGTGCTGTCCGCATGATCGTGTGCCGTACCCGGCAGGGGGAGGTCCGTGGCCGGACCTCCCCCGACGGGGTGACCTCCTTCCTCGGCATCCCGTACGCCGCCCCGCCCTTCGGCGCCCTGCGCTTCCGGGCACCGGCGCCGCCCGAGCCCTGGACGGGCGTACGCGATGCCACGGCCCACGGGCCGTCGGCGCCGCACGCCCCTTACGCCCCGCCCTTCGACGCCCTCATCCCGGAGCACGACATCCCGGGCGAGGACTGTCTGAACCTCGACGTCCGGACCCCGGCGCCGGGGCCGGGCGCCCGCCTCCCCGTGATGGTCTGGCTGCACGGAGGGGCGTTCACCAACGGCTCCGGCTCGGCGTCCGGGTACGACGGGAGTGCCTTCGCCCGGGACGGCGTCGTCTGCGTCACGCTCAACTACCGGCTCGGAGCCGACGGTTTCCTGCACCTTCCCGACCGCCCCGACAACCGCGGCCTGCTCGACCAGATCGCCGCGCTCCGCTGGGTCCGGGACAACATCGCCTCCTTCGGCGGCGATCCGGACCGCGTGACGGTCTTCGGCGAGTCGGCGGGCGCGATGAGCATCGGCTCCCTGCTGACCACCGAGGCGGCCCGCGGCCTGTTCCACCGGGCCATCCTGCAGAGCGGAGCCTGCCACCACTTCCTGCGCCCGCCGTCGGCCCGGCTGATCGCGGACCGCCTGGCCGAGAAACTCGGCATCAAGCCGAACCCGGAGGCCGTCGCGGCCGTACCGATGTCCGAACTCCTGTCGGCCCAGTCGGAGTTGCGTGCCGAGATCGGCGCCGACCCGGACCCGGCCCGGTGGGGCGAGGCGGCCCTCAACGTGATGCCGTTCGAACCCGTCCACCCGGGCCTCGCCCTCCCGGCCCCGGACTGCGGCGTCGACCTCCTCGTCGGCAGCAACCGCGAGGAGTTCCGCCTCTTCCTCGTCCCGACGGAAATACTCCACGTCATCCCCGAGTCGTCGCTCCGCGCCATGACCGCCGCCTACGGCCTCGACCCCGACGAAGCCCTCCCCGTCTACCGGGCCACCCGCCCGGACGCCACCCCGGGCGACCTCCTCGCAGCGGTGGCCACCGACTGGTTCTACCGGATCCCGGCCATCCGCCTCGCCGAATCCGTCCCCGGCACCCACCTCTACGAATTCGCCTGGCGCTCCCCCCGCTTCGACGGCGACCTGGGCGCCTGCCACGCACTGGAACTGCCCTACGTCTTCGACCGCCTCGACGACCCGTCGTACGCGCCGCTCCTCGGCGACCACCCGCCCCAGGCCCTCGCGGACGCCGTGCACGGCGCCTGGGTCTCCTTCGCCGAGACCGGTGATCCCGGCTGGCCGGCGTACGACACGACGACCCGCGCGACGATGACCTTCACCACCACCCCCACCACCGTCCCCGACCCCCGGGCGCGGGAACGGCTCCTCTGGGAGGGCGTCCGCTGACGGGCCCCGGCCCCGGCCGTGTCGACGCGCCTACGGAGCCGTACCGCAGGCGCGGGCCGGGCGCAGGCTCACCACGGCGGCCTGGGGCACCGCGACCACGCCGCCGGATGAGGTGCGCACCGACACCTCGCGGGCGTCGGCGGCGACCAGCTCACCGCAGGTGACGCCGGTGCGCGTCAGCACCTCGACGACGGGAGCGGGCGCGCCTCCGCCCCCCGTCGTGACCCAGGCGACCACGACCGCCCCGACGACCAGGACGACGCCGAGCACGCAGCAGACCGACGCGCGGGCCAGCGCCCGGGTCACCCGTGACACCTCCTGCTCGGTCCAGCGCCGCAACGCCTGTCCGCCCAGGAGGATCTCGCTCCCCGGCACCCCGTGCGCGGCCCGCACCGCGAGCAGCGAACCCGCCACGAGGAGCACGAAGGCCGACACGAGCAGCCCGCTCGCGGTGGTACGGGCCCACACCGGAAGGTCCGCGAGGTTGTCCCGGCCCTTCAGGAGGACGAGCACCGCGAGGAGCGTCGTCAGCCCGGTCAGGCCGGTGCGCCAGCCTTCGGCCTGTCTGCGCAGTTCCGGCAGGCGCGTGAACTCCAGCTCCCGGGCCCGTTCGGCCCACCGCCGGTCCGAGTGCGCGGTCACCGGACGCGCCAACTCGCCCCGCACCCGCGGAACGAGGTGTCCGGCGGACACGCGGGGTGCGCGTGCCCGCACTCGCAGAAATGCGTCTCGTCGGTCAGGGGGTCCGGTTCCGCCGCACCTCGTGCGCTCGGGTCCGGGTTCCTCAGGAGCCGGCCCAGCACCCCCTTCGTCCCGGTCCCCGGCAGCGCCCACGCGAACAGCGACTCCGTACGCCCGTGGCAGCGCGGGCACGTTCCGGCGACGACGACGCCCGTCCCCGGCACCGTCCGCCGGGTGAACAGGGCGGAGTCGACCTCGCCGAGGTCCTCCTCCGCGTACACCGTGGCGTGGTCGTGCGATCGGGCGGGTGAGCTGGTCATGCGCGGTCCTCGCGGGTGTCCTCGGCCGAGTCGTCATTCGTGTCGTCGGGCGCGTCCCCGGGCGCGTCCCCGGGCTCCGGTTCCAGCCCGAACAACGTCGCGTACAGGCGCAGTCGCTCCCGCACCCACGCGGGCGACTCCCCGACGGCCCGGGCCCGGACGGCCACCTGTTCCCGGCTCACCGTCCCGCCGAGTGCGGGCAGCCTCCCGTCGAGCCGTTCGGAGAGGATCGCCAGATCCTGCCAGCGCGGCACGACGTCGGGTCCCCCGCTGATCTGCGGCACTTCCCCTTCGAGGGGCAGGTAGGGCCTGATCCGCTGCCACGTGCGGCCGACCGGCTCGCCGAGGCGGCCGGCGACGCTGACGAGGTCGAGCGGCACGAGAGGGGATCCGGCGGGGGAGACGCGGTGGTCCGGGTCGAGGGTCGCGAGGGTGTGCGCGTCGGGCATCTCGGCGGGGAGGGCGGCCATGGCCTCGGCGTCCAGCGCGGGTACGAGCGCCCCGATCGCACGCAGTGGCACGAGCGCGGCGTACGCCTCCCGCACGCCCTGGTGGCGTTCGCGCGCGTAGACGGCGAGCTTCTTCGGGGTCAGCGGGGCCCACCGGGGGGTCTCGCACCACTCGCCGTCGTCATCGTCGTCGTCGATGCCGTAGGTGAGCAGGGCGATCGTCTCGTCTCGGGAAGGGGTGAACTTCTTCAGTTCCTTGGGGAGTTCGGCCGCGACGAGGTCCGGTCCGAGCTTCAGGCGGTCCGCCTCGCGGTTCGCCGTCTTCCACATGTACGAGAGTTTCTCGCGGAGCTCCTGGCTCGCGGTGAACAGGACGGCCGAACTGGCGGGGACCGGGTAGTCCGCCGAGTCCCAGGAGGGATCGGGGCCGGAGAACGCGTACTTGCTGGGAATCGGCAGTTCGTCCCAGGCCCGCAGCAGGCTTGCGGCGTCCGGAAGGGAAACCGCGGCGGAGCGCAGTTCGTCGAGGGTCCAGGACAGCTCCTCCCAGCTGGTCGTGTGCGGCTTGACGTAGGCGAGGTCCCGGAGGGACACCCCGCCTTCGAGCCGGACGTCCACGTCGTGAAGCCAGCCCACGAGCGTCCCGGTCTCGGGTGACGGGACGAGGGTCCGTCCGGCCGATCCCTTCGTGTAACGACGGCGGTGGGTCAGACCGAGGTCCCGCGCGTGGGCGGAGAGGATCCGCTCCGCCTTGTGCAGCGGGATCTCCCACTCCGCGGCGAGGTCGAGGGTGGCGGCCCACGGCAGCGCCGTCCGTCCGTCGCCCGTGTCCACGACGTAGCGCCGCAGGAGGTGGAAGAGGTCGTACGGAACCGAGGCCCAGCGCTCCACGGCTTCCGGGTCGGGTACCGGGCGCAGCCAGCCGAAGCGGGTGACCGTCCGTACGGCCTCGTGCGTCGTGCGGCCCGCCAGGAGCGCCGCCGCCCGGAGGTCCCAGGGGGTGGTGGTGGGCCGCCAGCTGTCCTCGCCGTCCGGGACGTAGAGCAGTGACAGCTCGTCCCGGGTGCACACGTGGTCGCGGTGATGGTCGGGCGCGGAGGGGACCGGGTCGGAAAGGAACGGCGCGTACTTGACGCACGTGTCCGTCACATCGCCCAGGGAGGTGCGGTATTCGGCGGAAGTGCGGACGATCCCGCTGAGGTCCCCCGGCGGGTGCCGGTAGTGGATCCCCCTCTTCCCGCGGTCCTTTCCCCCGGTGACGCCCCCGAAGCTGACGGCGAGGTGGGGGTACGGGTCCCTCTCCGGGCCCAGGAGCCCGGACACGACGTGCAGGTCGGTGTAGTCGGGCTTCCAGTCGAGAGCGCCGGCTCCGAAGACCGGTGGGGCCGCCAGTCGCGGATGGGCGACGCGCAGGGACCGGGCCGCGCGCAGCACCTCCGCGACCTCCACCCGCTGCGTGTGGGCGACCTTGACCGCGTTCCGCCAGTCCCCTTCGACGTCGTCGGCGATGTGCGACCAGCCCGGCTGCGGTACCGGATGCCCTTCGAGGGACGCGGGAGCCGCTTCGCGCTGCCCGCCGAGCCGATGCCCGAGGGCGGCGGTCCGCCACGGCCGGATGGCGTCGTGGAGCCGTCCGTCCTTGCCCCTGGCCCTCGACCGATCGTCCACGTGTGAGTCCAGCCTGAACCAGCCGACGTCGTCGAGGTCGACGGTACGGCCCGGGCCGGCCGCGACCCGCACGCCCTTGCCCCGCCACTCCTGCCACAGGATCCGGGCGACGGCGGGGTTGCGCGACTCCATCGACCAGAGCCATGCGAGGGTCAGGGCGGGCCACTCGGCCAGCACGCGAGCACCCAGGCGGATCCGGTCGTGCGCCCACCTGATGTCGAAGTCCTCCAACTTGTTCCGGTTCACGCTGAGTTTGCCCCGGTACTCGCCCGACAGGTTGAGGACGTGGCCGACCGCGCGCTTGTCGGTGACGATGCCGTCGCACACGATCGCCCCGTTGCCCTCGACCCACCACAGGGTCCCGGGGACGGCCTCGACGGCCGACTCGGCGGCGATCGTGAACTTCCCCTCCCCGGCCTGCAGGACGCCCGCGGGCCAGGTGGCACCCCGGCCGTCCTCGTCCCGTACGTCCAGGGCGAACTCGCCGACCAGTACCTGGGAACGCAGGGCGGACAGGCAGGAATCGCCGTCCAGGTGGCGGTCGTTGCGCAGGTAGAGGCGGACGCGGGTGCCGCCGTCCGGGAGGTCCGTGGGGCCCCGCTCGTCGACCTCCCGCACCCGGAACAGACTGCCGCTGACCGGGATCTCCACGCGCAGCGCCTTCTCGGCGGGCTTGCCGTCGGGGCCGACCGGCCGGGTGACGATCACCATCTCGTCGGCCAGCATGAAGTAGCTGAACACGCCGATGCCGAAACGGCTGTTGGGGTAGAGGCGCAGCGTCCTGTCCTGGCGCAGCCACGCCGCCTGTTCGCGGCGGAACGCCTGGGACTGGTCGAAACGGCGGCCGCCCTGGGTGAACGTGCTCCTGAGCTGGCTCTCGGTCATGCCGACGCCGTTGTCGACGCACTCGACGTAACGGCGGCCGTGCTCGTCCCGGCCGGTGCGGAAGGTGATGCCGCCCGCCCAGGGGCGGGGTGCCTTGCCGCAGCTCCGCAGGTAGCGGACGCGCATGTCGCGGTAGCGGCAGGCGTCCAGGGCGTTCTGGTACAGCTCCCGCAGGGCGAGCGCGGGCTTCCCGTCGTACAGCTCCTCGCCCATGAGCAGGCGCCGGATCTCCGTCTGGGCCAGGGAGAAACGGGTGAGGGGGACGTCGTACGCGTCGAGGCCGTGCTGCTCGGCGGGTCGCAGGCGGTGGACCGTGAGGCGGGCGGGCAACCCGCCGAGCAGGGCGCCCTCGTCGGTGGGGAGCCGCTTGGCCGACTCGGCGAGCGCGTGGACGAGTTCGTCGGCGTCCTCGACGGCCGAGGTGAGTGCCGCGTGGAGCGCGGGGTGCGGGCAGACGGCGTCCAGATGCAGGTACGCGGGTGCGTCACCGGTGCGGTCGAGGTCCCACACCGCGTCGCGGAGGACCGCGATCAGCTCGTCCGGCACCACCGGGTCGGAGACCGCGAGGTGCTCGGCGACGACCTCCGGCATCCGGCGGGCGTCGAAGGAGAGGAGTCCCGCGACACGGAGCAGCGCCGCCAGCGGGCCGGTCCGCAGGCGCTGCGGGGTCTTCCGTACGACATGGCGCTCGGGGAGCGTGTGCCGCCGGCCCTCGGGCGCGTCGCCGAGGGTGAGGCCCGCGGCCACGGTCCGCAGGGCGGCGGAGAGTTGGGCCGTCCGGCCGGTGGACGCCGGGCTCCGGCCACCCGCCGGCGGAACCGTCCCGTCGAGCAGCCGGGCCACGAAGCCGGCGCACCACACCTCGGGCACGGGCTCCTCGTCGGTGGCGAAGCGTTCGGCGATCCACCGGTGGGTCAGCCACAGGGCGACGGCATGGCGGTCGTCGGACGGGTCGGCGTCCCACCAGAACCAGTCCACCAGCTTGTCGGTGATCTGGGGATGGTGCTCGGTGATCTGCTCGTAGTGCCGCCGCAGCTCGTCGGCGTCGGGCCGGCGGCGCACCGAGCGCGGACGGATCTCGGCGGCCTGGCTCAGCCGGTCGGCCCAGGCCGCCTCGTGCAGCAGGACACCGGCGATCAGGGCCGTGACCTCCAGGGCGGACAGCCCGGCGTCCTTGGGCAGCAGCATCGGGAGGACGTCGCGCAGCAGCCGTACGGGGAACTCGTCGTCGGCCCACGGGTCGTCGATCCGCTGCCGCGCGTGGTGCACGTGCCGGGCGACGTCGGCCGCGAGGAGGGCCAGGCAGTCCTGGAAGCGGGCGACGGCCTCGTCGTCGCCCGTCGCCACGTGGTCCCAGAGCGCCGGCATCCGCACGGCGTCCTGCCACTCCTCGAGGAGACGCCTGCCGTGGGCGACCTCGCGGGCCCTGGTCTCGGCCTCCCGGTCGGCGCCGTAGCGGACCTGGACCCGCTGCGTCCCCGCCCCCGCGCGCCGGGCCAGGTTCCGGGTCTCCCGCCGGGCCGCCTCGTACACCTGCTGCACCGTGGTCGCCTCGGTCAGCGGGTCGAGGGCCCGCGCGAGGGCGAGCGAGAAGAAGCTGCCGGTCTCCGAGCAGCCGCCGCGTTCGCCGGGCCCGCAGCCGGTCAGCACGGCGAAGCCGGAGCGGGGCGGACCCGTGAGGATGCGGCTTCCGAACGCGGCGCCTGCCGCGTCCTCGGCCGACCGGCACGCGTCGACGAGCCACAGGACGGTGTGGGCGGCGCAGTCGACCAGGTACCGGCTGATGTCGGCCTCGAGAAGGGACTCGCGCACGTGCGGTTGATCCCAGCCGCCCCCGGCCGCGCCGGTTGCGGTGGAGGCCCGCGCGTCGGCGGGCACCAGGTAGTCGGTGTCCCCGACGCGCACCCCGTGCCCGGTGAAGTGGAGGAGCAGCGTGCTGCCGGCGGGTGCGGCGACGGCCAGCGCGGTGATCCGCTCGGTGATCTCGTTGCGGGTCGGATCGCGCAGCGTCTCGACGGCGTAGCCGCTTCCCCGCAGGGCGGTTTCCATCGCCGCGAGGTCGGCGTCGACGGCGGCCCCGAGGGGAGGGAGGTGCCGGGCGACACCGGGGTTGTCCCGCACACCGATCAAGAGCGCCACACGGCTCACGTCCGCCACCACCGACCCCCCGGTTCCCCTCCGAAGATCACATGATGACATCCGGGGCGAGCGGAACGAGGTCGGGGCGTTTGGCGGTGCGGTCGTCCCCGGAGGAGCGGCCGCGCAACCGGCGGCCGAGCCACGGGCCGAGGAACTCGGCGGCCCAGCGCAGCTCGCGGGCCACGCCGTTGGTGCCGTGGCCCGGCGGCGTCGGCAGGGGGCGGGTCCAGGAGTCGTCGCTGCCGGGCAGGGCGAGGGCCTGGGCGACGGCGGCGGCGATGCGCTCGTGGCCGAGGGGGCCGGAGTGCAGCCGGTCCGCGCTCCACAGGCGGAGGTCGCTCACGACGTCGTGGTCGCCGATCTCCGCCACGACCACGCCGTGCCGGTGCGCGGCCGTACGGATGCGCTCGTTGAGGGCGACGAGGCGGTGGCGGACGGGTCGGGCGAGCGGGATGACGCGGGTGACGTCCGGGAAGGTGAGGGTGGCGACGAGCGCTCCGCCGGCGGTCAGCGCGGCGAACATCGCCTCCAGATGGCCGGCGGTCTCGTCGGCGTCGAAGCGCGGCCGCAGCAGGTCGTTGACCCCGGCGACCACGGTCGCCAGGTCGGGCCGCAGGGCGAGCGCCGGCGCGAGCTGCTCGGCGTGGACCTGCCCGGCGACGCGGCCCCGGACGGCGAGGTTGGCGTAGCGCAGGTCGGGGTTGTCCCGCCCGAGGTGTTCGGCGAGGCGGTCGGCCCAGCCGCGCAGCCCCGTGGTGTCGTCGCCGTCGCCGAGTCCTTCGGTCTGGCTGTCGCCGAGGGCCACGAAGCGCGAGAAGCGAACCGGTGTGGCGGTCATGGGCAGGGCCTCTCTCCAGGAGCGGTCCGTGGGCCCGTCCCGTTTTCGCATCGTTGATTAGTCGCGAAAGCGAGTATAGACACCAGGCCATGGCACTCGTAATCTCCGATACACCTATTCAACAAGTTGCCTAGAGGTGGTCGTCCCGTGCATCCCTTCCGCAAGGCCGTAGAAGACCGCGACGAGGCCGCGATCGAGGCGCTCCTCGCCGAGAACGTCGTCTTCACCAGCCCCGTCGCCTTCAAGCCCTACCCGGGCAAGGCCATCACCGCGGCGATCCTGCGCGGTGTGATGCGCGTCTTCGAGGACTTCGCCTACGAGCGGGAGATCGCCGACCCGGCCGGCCGCGACCACGCCCTCGTCTTCACGGCCACCGTCGGCGGCAAGCGCATCCAGGGGTGCGACTTCCTCCACTTCGACGAGGAGGGCAAGATCGACGACTTCACCGTCATGGTCCGGCCGCTCTCCGCGGCCCAGGCGCTCGCCGAGGCCATGGGGGCCCAGTTCGACCGGATCGCCCGCGAGGCCGCGGACGCCGCCGGGGCGTGACCGCCGCGTCGCGGGACGCGGCGGCCACCCCTGTTCAGCGGGTGGAAGCGGTCGCGCCGTCTCGCCCGGTGCCGGCGGGGGCATCGGCTCGGCGGATGGCGGCGGTGCATCGGCTCGGCGGGTGCCGGGGCTCAGGCGCGGCCGTCCGGTCGGCAGGGGGAGGTGGCGCGTCCTGTCCAGGCCTCCAGGTCGCCCAGGGCGGCGGTGAAGTCGCCGAGCATCGGACGCAGGTGGTCCGCGTCGAGCGGGACGAGGCCGTCGGTGTGGGCGCCGCCCGGCACGATGCGGTAGCGGTGCAGCGCGGCGCGGCCGGCGTCGGCGACCATGCGGTGGTAGACGTCTCCGAACGCGGCCGGCGGGGTGAGGGCGTCGAGGCTGCCCTGGACGCTGACGAGCGGGCGGCGGATGTTCCCGCTGAGGGAGACCCGCGCCACGGCCTCGTGCACCGCCCGCGGGCGGGACGCGAAGTCGTAGTCCGTGTCGCAGCCGGCCCCGGTGCCCGCGGGGCAGAACGGGGTGCCGGCCCGGCCGGCGCCGTCGAAGTCGGGGTCGAGCTCCTCGCGGACCACCCGCTGGAGGAGGTCCCACTGGCGGGCGTGGTGCCAACCCCACTGGGGCTCGGAACCCCTGGGGTAGCCGACGGCGTGCAGCTCGGCCTCGGCGGTGCGGTCCCCCCGCGCGTGGCGGGGATAGGCGCGCAGCGCGGGCGGGAGGGTGGCGAGCAGTCCGCCACCGGGGGTGAAGGTGAGGGCGTTCCAGTCGACTCCGCCGGTGTACAGGTCCGGCCGGTGTTCGAGCTGCCAGCGGACGAGGTAGCCGCCCGCGGACAGGCCGGCGGCGTAGGTGGAGCGCGGGGCGCGGCCGTAGTGCCGACCGGCCACCGCCTTTGCGGCGACGGTGAGTTGGGTGACCCGGTGGTGCCATTCGAGGATCGCGTCGCCGGGGCGTTCGCCGTCCTCGTAGATCTCCGGGCCGGTGTTCCCCTTGTCGGTGGCGGCGTACGCGTACCCCTTCGCGAGGACCTGGTCGCTGATGATCCGGTCGTTGGCGTACTGCTCGCGCAGGCCCGGCGGGCCCGCGACGACCAGCCCGCCGTTCCAGTCGTCGGGCAGCCGGATGACGAACTGGCTGTCGTGCCGCCAGCCGTGATTGCTGTTGGTCGTGGACGAGTCGGGGAAGTAGCCGTCGACCTGCACGCCCGGCACACCGGACGGGGTCGTCGTGCCGGAGGCCTCCAAGCCCGCCCAGTCCTCCGGATCGGTGTGCCCGGTGAGCCGGGTGCCCGTCGTGGTCAGATCGGCGAGGCGGGCGGAGACGGTGTACTCCGCGCCGGGGACGCGGACCCCGGCGGGCCCGGACGGATCGGACGCCGGGGCGGACGGGCCGGCCGTCGGCAGGGGAGCGGCGGTGGCCGGTACGGCCAGGACGGTGGCCATCAGGAGCGGTGCGACGGCCAGGGAGCGGAGGCGCGGGGAACGGCGCATGAAACCTCATCTCGTGGTGTGCTGACGCCGAGGAATCTAGGAACCGCAGGTCCCCGGGGGTAAGTACGGAACGGCAGGGGTGGCGGGGGCCGGAAGGCACATGACCATCGGTCACCTTCCCTGCGAGACAGGCGACTTCGTGCGGGCACGTCGGCCGGCCCCGCGTACGCTGCGGGGGCCGTGCGTCCGCGCGGGAGTCCCCGGAGGAGGCCCGATGTCGCGCCCTGTGCCCTGGATACCCGCGGTCCTGTACGGGGCCGTGCTGGTCGGGGGCGTCTACTACGCCCTGATCGGACCGGGCTTCGGACTCCGCACCGCCGGGTTCGCCGCGCTGCTGTGCGTACTTGCCGCGCTGGACGGGCGGGCGTGGCGGATGCCCGGGAGCGCCGTGTTCGCCCTCAGGGTCGTCCTGCTCGGCGCGGTGGCCGCGCTCGACGCCTCGGGGCTGTCGCGAGTGCTGTTCGTACTGGTCCCGTTCCTGGGGTTCTTCGCGTTCGGGCCGGCCGTGGGGACGTGGCTCGGCGCGGGCTGCGTGGTGCTGCTCGCGGGCGCGTTCACGGCATGGGTGCCGGACTGGGAGCTGCGCGCCGAGTACATCGCGGACCTCCTTATGTTCTCCCTCGGGGTCGTCCTCGCGCTGGCCATGGCGGCGGTGGCGGTACGGGAGCAGCAGGCGCGGGGCCGCCTCGAAGGCACCCTCGCGCAGGTGGCGCAGCTGTCGGCGGCCCGCGAGCGCAACCGCCTCGCGCGCGAGATCCACGACAGCCTCGGACACCATCTGACCGCGATCGGCATCCAGTTGGAGAACGCCGAGGCGTTCGCCACGCTCGACCCGGAGGCCTCGGCCCGGGCCGTGGCGCACGCCCGCTGGTCCGCGGGTCGCGCCCTGGACGAGGTACGGGCCTCCGTGCGCACCCTGGGCCCCGAGGCGGAAGCGGAACCGTTGGGCCTCTCCCGTACCCTCGCCGACCTCGTCCACCACCTCGACGGCGGCGCCCACCGGATCTCCCTCGACGTGTCGGGCACCGAGCGGCGGCCGCTCCTCGTCCTGTACCGGGCCGCGCAGGAGGGCCTCACCAACGCCTGCCGGCACTCCGGAGCGAGCGCGATCGACGTCACGGTCCACTACGACGACGACGGCGCGCGCCTGTGCGTCACGGACAACGGCCACGGCCTCGGCGGGGCCGAGGAGGGCTTCGGCCTGGCCGGACTCCGCGAGCGGGTCCGGCTCGCCGCCGGGACGGTGGACCTGCGCAGTTCGGACCGGGGCACCGTCCTCACGGTGGGGGTGCCGTGGTGACCGGGCCCGGGGGAGCGGAGGCGGCGGACGTGCGGGTGCTGGTCGTCGACGACCAGGACCTCGTGCGCGAGGGCATCGCCGCGCTGCTCGGCATCCAGCCCGGCATCGACGTGGTGGGGAGCGCGCGGGACGGCGCCGAGGCCGTGGAGGAGGCCGAGCGGTGCCGCCCCGACGTCGTGCTCATGGACATCCGGATGCCCGGCACGGACGGCGTGGCCGCCACCGCCCTGCTCCGCCGCCGGCTGCCGGGCTGCCGGATCGTGATGCTGACGACCTTCGACGACGACGAGTACGTCGGCCGGGCCCTGAAGGCGGGCGCGGTCGGCTACCTCCTGAAGAACCTGCCCGCGGCCCGACTCGCCGAGGCCGTCCGGCTCGCGCACGCCGGCGTCGCCCAGTTCGACCAGACGGTCCTCGCCGCGCTCACGGCCGGCGCCCCCGGCCCGGACCCGCTGACGCCCCGCGAGACGGAGGTGCTCCGCCTCATCTCCGCCGGCGCCACGAACAAGGAGATCGCCGCCCGGCTCTACCTGAGCGAAGGCACCGTCAAGAACCACATCTCCCGGGTGCTGAGCCGGCTCGGCCTGCGCGACCGCACCCAAGCCGCCCTGTACGCCAGGGACAACGGGCTGATCTGAACCGACCCCTCCGATCTTGCGAAAGATGATGAAAGAAATTACAGAAAGGGGTTGACCGTCTCTTCGCCCGAACGAGAGGGTCGTCCCATGCCCGCACACGTACCGCCGGTCGCCGACGAGCGCGACGGCCTCCTCGCCTACCTCACCCAGCAGCGCCAGGCCCTGCGCGCCACCGCGCACGGCCTGACGGACGAGCAGGCCAGGCTCACCCCCACCGCCGGCGAACTCAGCATCGGCGGGCTGATCAAGCACGCCGCCCGCTGCGAGGCCGGATGGACCGATCTCATCCTCCAGCGGCAGCGGGGTCCGCAGCGCGCGGCGGACGAGAGCGACGCCGACGAGTTCCGACTCGCCCCGCGCGAGACCCTGGCGGGCGTGCTCGACCAGTACGAGGCCGCGACCCGCGAGACCGACGAGGTCATCGCCGGCATCACCGACCTCGGCCGGCCCGTCCCCGTCCCGCAGGGCCTGCCGTGGTTCCCCGCCGACGTGCCCGCCTGGTCGGTCCGCTGGGTACTGCTCCACCTCATCGAGGAGACCGCCCGCCACGGCGGCCACGCCGACATCATCCGCGAGTCCATCGACGGCGCGACCCTCTTCCCGCTGATGGCCGCCGCCGAGCAGTGGCCCGACCCGTGGTTCCAGCCGTGGGAGGCCCCGGCCGGCTGACCGGTCGAGCGGCCGAGCGGTCCGTGGCCGACCGGTTGGCCGGCTGCGTGGCCGACGGGTCGGCCGGCTTCGCGGCGGCGTCAGGGGGCGCGCCGACCACCGGTCGAGCGGCGGCGATCAGCGGGGCGCCGACTGCCGCGCGCGCGGGGGAACTTCGCCGAGTGTCGTCAGGAGTCCGGCGATCAACGGGTTCCCGTCGTCGAGGCGCCAGGCGACGGCGACACGCGTGCGCGGGGTGCCGGGCTCGATCCTTCGGAAGGCCACGCCCTTGAGGCGGATGCGGCGGATGCTCTCCGGAGCCAGGGACACCCCCAGGCCGGTCTCCACCAGGGCGCAGACCGTCTGCCACTCCACGGCGTGCTGGACCACCTCGGGTGAGAAGCCCGCCGCGGTGCACAGGCCGGTGATCCGGTCGTACAGCCGGGGGCCGACGGCCCGGGGCAGGAGGACGAACGGCGAGTCCGCCAACTCCTCGACGCGGACCGACCGCCGGGCGGCGAGGGGGTGCGCGGACGGCAGGACCGCCACGAACGGCTCCGTCAGGACGGTCTCGAAGCCGAGGTCGGGATCGTCGGCGGGCGGCTCGCGGAGCAGTCCGATGTCGATCGTCCCCTCGCGCAGCGCGGCCAGTTGCGGAGTGGTGGTCATCTCGTGGATGTCCAGACGCACGGCGGGGAACCGCTCCCGGTGGGTCCGCAACAGGCCGGGCAGCACGGTCAGGGCCAGCGACGCGGCGAAGCCGATCCGCAGGCGCCCCGCCCTGCCGTCACCCGCCTCGCGGGCCGCCGCCAGACCGTCCGCGAGACCGGCGAGGGCGCCCCGGGCGGCGGGAAGCAGCTCCCGGCCCGCCGGCGTGAGGGTCACGCGCCCCGGCTCGCGCCGGAACAGCGGATGGCCGACCTTGTCCTCCAGGCGCCGGATCTGCTGGCTCAGCGGCGGCTGGGCGATGCCCAGTCGGGCCGCGGCGTGCCCGAAGTGGAGCTCATCGGCGAGGACGACGAAGGCGTGCAGCTGCGCGAGGGGAAGTTCGGGTCGCTCCATACGCCCATGGATATCACGCGGCACCCGAAGCAGTATTAGACGTATCCATGCCGCCCGCCTAGCGTTCGGCGCATGACAGAGCGACGTTCCCTTCTCAGCGGCTCCACGTTCGAGGAACAGATCGGCTACGCGCGCGCCGTCGTCGACGGAGACTGGGTGCACGTGTCGGGCACCACCGGTTTCGACTACTCCACCATGACCATCTCCGACGACGTGGTCGAACAGGCCGAGCAGGTCCTCCGCAACATCGCCACGGCCCTCGCCGAGGCCGAGTGCACCTTCGCCGACGTCGTCCGCGTGCGCTACCTGCTGCCCGACCGGGCCGACTTCGAGCCCTGCTGGCCCGCCCTGCGCCGCGCCTTCGGCGAGGTCAGGCCGGCCGCCACCATGCTCGTGTGCGGCCTCGCCGACCCCCGTATGAAGATCGAGATCGAGGTGTACGCACGACGGGCCGTCGCGCCCTGAGGGAAGGCCGGGCTCCGGGGAAGGTCGACGCTCCCGGAAGAGCCGGGCTCCGGGGGAGGTCGACGCTCCTGGAAGAGCCGGGCTCCGCGGAAGGGCCAAGCTCCCCGAGAACGGCCGTCACCGCCCGGGATTCACCGCGGCCCGGGCTTTACCTCGGCCCCGGGATTCACCGCGGCCCGGAATCCACCTCGGCCCCGGCTTCACCGCGGCCCGGGGCCCCGCGGCGCGCGCCACGACGAGGAGGAACAGGCCGCAGGCCGACACGAGCAGCCAGCCCGGACGGCTCGCGGCGGCCAGATCGGCGGGCCCGGCGCCCGCGACGAGACCGCCCGCCACGGCGATGCCGACCGCCGCGCCGACCTGGCGCGCCGAGGACGTGATCGCGCCCGCCACCCCGGCGCGCGACGACGGCAGACCGCTCACCGCGGTGTTGGTCAGCGGGGCGTTCGCGAAACCGAAGCCGATGCCGATCAGCAGGAGGGCGCAGAGGATCAGCGGCACGGCGGTGTCCTCGTCGAGGCCCACCAGGCACAGACCGCCTGCCGCGATGAACGCGCCCGCGAGGACCAGCGGACGGCGGGGCCCGAGCCGGCCGACCAGACTCCCGGCCCACGGGGCGCACACGGTCGCGCCGAGCGCCATGGGCAGCGTCGCGGCGCCCGTCGCGAGCGGCGTCCACCCGCGCGTGTGCTGGAGGTAGAGGGTGTCGAGCAGCAGGGTCGTGTTCAGCGCGACGAACACCGCCGTCGCGCCGAGCACCGCCGTGGCGAACGACGGCCGCCGGAACAGGCCCAGGTCCATCAGGGGTTCGTCGCACCGCAGTTCGGCCCGAACGAAGCCGGCCGTGGCCGCCGCGGTCAGCACGTAACCGCCGACGGCCAGGGACGACGTCCAGCCGATCCGGGGGCCTTCGATGAGCAGCCCGACGGAGAGGCAGAGCACCGCGGTCAGCAGCGCCTGGCCCGGCAGGTCGAGGCGGCGGGCGCGCTCCGCGCGCGACTCCGGCACGAACACGGTGACCAGGACGAGAGCCGCGACCACCACCGGCGCGTTGATCCAGAACACCGAGCGCCAGCCGAACGAGGCGATCAGGGCCCCGCCGGTGACCGGACCCGCCGCCATGCTCAGCCCGAAGACCGACGCCCACACCCCGATCGCCCGGGCCCGCTCCCGCGGATCGGGCATCGCGTTCACCACGATCGCCAGGGCCACCGGACTCAGCATCGAGGCGCCGACCCCCTGCACCGCCCGGGCCGCGACGAGGACGCCCGGGGACGGGGCAACGGCGCACACGAGGGACGCCAGGCCGAAGACGAGCAGTCCGCACCGGAAGACGCGGCGGCGCCCGTAGCGGTCCGCGAGGGCGCCCGACACGATGAGCAGGCTGGCCATCACGACGGTGTAGACGTCGACGACCCACTCGAGCTCCCGGGTGCCCACGCCGAGGCCCCGCCCGATCTCGGGCAGCCCCACGTTGACGATGGTGGTGTCCACCCCCACCAGGAACATGCTGAGCGCGCAGACCGCCAGCACCGTCCAGCGTCCGCGCGCGCTCAGCGGGGCGGGTGGCGTGGCCAAGGACGTGGTGAGCACGAGAGCTCCCCCTTCGACGGGTCCCTTCGGCGGGACCGGACGCCGCCCAGGTTCGGACCGGGGAAGGGCCGGTGGCCAGCAACTTTGCGAAGACCGCAAGACGGTCGCGCCGATCCCCGGCCCCCGACCGCACAATGCCCCCATGGACGCCGAACTCGCCGCACTCATCGACAGCATCGGACCACGGCTCCGCGCCCTGCGGCGCGACCGCGGCCTCACCCTCGAAACCCTCGCGGCGGACACCGGGATCTCCGTCAGCACCATGTCCCGCCTGGAAGCGGGCCTCCGGCGACCGACCCTCGACCTCCTCATCCCGCTCGCCCGCGCCCACCGCGTCGCCCTCGACCAGCTGGTGGCCGCCCCCGCCACCGGCGACCCCCGCGTCCACCTCACCCCCCGCAGCCGCGCACCCGGCAGCGTCCTCGTCCCCCTCACCCAGTACCCCGGCCGCGTCCAGGTCTTCAAACAGGTCCTCGCCCACCGCGCACCGCGACTCGTCACCCACTCCGGCTACGAATGGCTCTACGTCCTCGCCGGCGACCTCCGCCTCATCCTCGGCGAACGCGACGTCACCCTCCGCCCCGGCGAAGTCGCCGAGTTCGACACGACCGAACCCCACTGGTTCGGCCCCGCGGGCCCCGAAACCGTCGAAATCCTCCACCTCTTCGGACCCCACGGCGACCAGGCCGTCGTCCGCACCGCCCCCGACGACGAGCGCCCGGGCGGGTGATCGCGTCGGTCATCCGGCGCATCCCGGGCGGCCGGGCCCGCGTCCCCCGCGCGCGGACGACCACAGTGAGCGGCGTGGATGTCGACAAGGTCACCGACGAGCTGTACGCACTCAAGCCCGCCGAGTTCGTCCCGGCACGGGACCGGCACGTGGCCCAGGCCCGCGAAGCCGGGGACGCCGCCGCGGCGAAGGCCATCGCCGCCCTCCGCCGCCCGTCCCTCGCGGCCTGGGCGGCCAACCTCCTCGCCCGTAAACGACTCCGGGAGGCACAGGACTTCCTCACGCTCGGCGAAACCCTCCGCGAGGCCCACCGCACCCTCGACGCCGAGCGGCTGCGCGCCGCCGGCAGCCGACAGCACCAGCTCGTGACCATGCTCGCCCGCGAGGCCGCGGACCTGGCCCGCGAAGCCGGACAACCCCTCAGCGACACGGTGTCGTACGAGGTCGAGCAGACCCTCCACGCCGTCCTCGCCGACCCGGACGTCGCGGCGCAGTGGTCGAAGGCCCGGCTCGTGAAACCGCCCTCGGCCGCCGTCGGCTTCCCGGCCGCCGCTCCGGAGGCGGTGGCCGCCCGCTCGTCCGAGGCGCACCCGACGCCACCGCCGGGGAAGGCCGGGCGCGCGTCGCGGGGAACGGCCGGGCGCACGGCTTCGGAGGAGGCCGGTCGTGCGGATTCGGGGAACGCGGGGCATGAGGCCTCCGGGAGGGCCGGACGTACGGCCTCGGGGAAAGCCGGACGTACGGCTCCGGCCGAGGCCCGGACCGCGACGTCGGAGCCGTCGCGCGAGCTCGCACAGGCGCGGGTGACGGCCGAGGAGGCGGTCGCGGCGGCCGGGCTGCGCGAGCGGGACCTCCACGAGGCGCGGGACGCGCGGCGGGCCACCGCCGGGCAGGCCGAGGAGGCGGCCGACCGGGTGCGGCACCTGGAGCAGGAGCTGCGGGCGGCCCGGCGCACCGCCCGCGACGCCGCCGCGGCCGACGCCGAGGCCGGTACGGCGGTGACGGCGGCCGAACTGGCCTTGCGGGACGCGCGCGGGGCCGCCACACGGGCCGCCCGCGAGGTCGAGCGCCTGGAGCGGTAGACGGCCCCCGGGTCCCGGATCCGACGGCCCGGCATGTCACATCCGCGCCGGCTGTCTCGTCCTCCTGCCGAGAGGCCGCCGTCCCCGCAGCCGGGAGCCGGCGAACGGACAGGCCAGAGGGCACGGACCAGAGGAGAGACCCATGTCGGCAGCCGTGGCAGAACGCAACATCGCGACCCTCCACCGGTTCCACACCGCCGTGAACAGCGGCGATCCGGACACCATCGCGAAGGCCTTCGACGAGTACCTCGCACCGGACCTGGTGTTCCACGCCCCCGTGGCCGTCGGTACGACCGGACCCGAGGCGCTCAAGCGCGTGTGGGAGGTCCTCCTGGGAGCGTTCCCCGACCTGCGCGTCGTCGTCGAGGAGACGATCGCCGAGGGCGACAAGGTCGTCTCCAGGAACACGGTCACGGGAACGCACCGGGGCGACTACCAGGGCCTGGCGCCCACCGGGAGGACCGTCACCTACGGCGAGATCTTCATTCTCCGCTTCGTGGACGGCCGCATCGCGGAGATCCGGGGCGTCGTCGACGTCCTCTCCCAGCTGCGCCAGCTCGGCGCCGTCCCGTCCTGACGCCGACGCCGGGGCCGACGCCGGGGCCCAGCGGCCGGGTCCTCACATGTGGGGGTGACCGTAATAGTGGGCGAACTGTTCGAGGTAGCTGGGCTCGTCGGCGTACTTCGCCTCGTCGAACTCGGGGGCTTCCTTGATCCGGTCCTTCGTGCGATCGACGTACACCTTCTCCTCGGCCGCGTCGATCCGCGTGATCGTCCCGGCCGGGAGCAGCACCCGCCGGCCGAAGATCCAGGTGCCGGTGTCGACGACCAGGTACGAGGAGCCCACGTCCGCGGAGTGCTTGTCGACCTTCCCGATCGCCCCGTCCACCGCCTCGACCTTGTAGCCGATGAGATCGATCCCCAGCTCGTATCCGGTCCTCGGATCATGGTTCCAGATGCCGGACTCGCTCATGACGACACCTCTTCTCTGCCTCCATGGTCTCTCTCGCGGGCCGGGGGCGCACGCACATCGTCACCCGCGGTGGCCCGAACGGGTGGGGAGCGCGGCCGGTCGGCCTCGCGGCCCGCGCCGCGGCCGCCGGGACGTGCAGGGTGGGAGCGTGAGAGTATCCCTGCTCCTCGGAGTGACGGCGGCCTTGGCCGCCTTGTCCGCGTGCGGCGCCCCCCAGGCACGTCAGGACGGAGCGACCACGGCGGGCCGGGCCTTCGAGGTGGCACTCGCCGCCGGCGACTTCCGTACGGCGTGCGAATTGCTCGCCCCGGGGAGCCGCGAGCAGCTCGTGGAGGACGAGCGGAAGCCGTGCGAGCGCGCGCTGCCGTCGCAGGGGCTCCCGCGGGGCGGTGGCGTGCGGAGCGTGGACGTGTACGGCAGGCAGGCGCTGCTCAGATTCAGTGGCGAGACCCTCTTCCTGTCGGAGTTCGACGAGGGGTGGCGGGTCACCGCCGCCGGATGCGTGCCGGAACCGGGCGACGAGCCGTACGACTGCGTCCTGAAGGGGGCATAACGTGAGATCCCTGTTCGTGGTGTGCGTGACGACCATCGTGGGCGGCCTCGCCTACTTCACCGCGATCGGGGTGATGCACCGGTGACGGCCGCCCGGCGCCCGGCGCGGGGGTTCTTGCGGTCGAACAGCCTCACCCTCGGTTTCGGACTGGCCTTCCTGGTCGTCCTGGCGGCCCAGGCCGTGGCCGGGCGCGCCGAGTTCAACGAACAGCTCGCCATCGAGGGGCTCCAGCAGGTCGGACTCGGCGACTACCTCATGTCGTCGGACTTCGCCGTCGACGTCACGGAGAACTGGCAGTCCGAGTTCCTGCAGTTCTTCCTCTACATCTTCGGCACCGTCTACCTGCTCCAACGCGGCTCACCGGAGTCCAAGGAGCTGCACAAGGCGGGTACGGAGAGCGAACGCGAGCAGCGCGTGGGCGACCACGCGCGAGCGGACTCGCCCCGCTGGGCCGCCACCAAGGACTGGCGGCAGGCCGTCTACTCCCGTTCGCTCGGTCTCGTCATGGCCGGCTTCTTCGTGCTGTCCTGGCTGGCCCAGTCGATCTCCGGCGCCGCCGCCTTCAACGACCTGCGCCTGCGGCAGCTCCAGGCGCCCGTCACCTGGCTCTCCTACGTCGGTTCCGCCGACTTCTGGAACCGGTCGCTGCAGAACTGGCAGTCGGAACTGCTGGCCGTGGCGGCCATGGCCATCCTCTCCGTCTACCTGCGCCAGCGCGGCTCACCCGAGTCCAAGCCGGTCGGGGCCCCGCACGCGGCCACCGGCGTCGAAGGCTGACGCGTCCTTACCGTGGCCGAAGTCGCCCGGCGTGACGGGTGATCAAAGGCGGCGGGCCTGGGTACGGATGGGAAGCCGCTTCCCGTAGACCACGCCGATCGCAGCAGAGGAAGTTCTCATGGACCTGTCTTCCCACCGTGACTCGGCGGACGTGATCGTCGTCGGCGCGGGACCCGCCGGCTGCGCCGCCGCCTACCACCTGGCGCGGGCGGGGCACGACGTCCTGCTGATCGAGAAGGCGACGTTCCCGCGGGACAAGATCTGTGGGGACGGGCTGACGCCGCGGGCGGTGAAGGAACTGGTCGGCATGGGGGTGGACGTCGACGGGGACGGGTGGGTGAGGACGCGGGGCCTGCGGGCCCACGGGTCGGGCACCACGGTGGAGATGCCGTGGCCCAGTGTGGCGTCGTTCCCGGACTTCGGGCTGGTGCGCAGCCGGATGGACCTCGACGAGCTGCTCGCCCGCAAGGCGGTGGCCGCCGGTGCGCGGCTGCTGGAGGGGACCAAGGTGACGGCGCCGGTCATCGATCCGAGGACCGGGCACGTCAGCGGGGTGACCGCGCAGCGGGACGGAGGTCCGCGGACCTACCGGGCGCCGCTGGTGGTGGCCGCGGACGGGGCGTCGAGCCGACTGGCCGTGGCGCTGGGGCTGCACCAGCGGGCGGACCGGCCGATGGGGGTGGCGGTGCGCCGGTACTACACGGTGCCGCACAGGGACGAGGACCACCTGGAGGCCTGGCTCGACCTGGAGACCCGGGACGGCCGGGGCCGGACGTACATGCCGTTCGGCTACGGATGGGTCTTCCCGGTGGGGAACGGCACGTTCAACGTCGGGCTGGGGACGTTCCACGTCGGGCGCAAGCCCGAGGTGGACCACCGGAAGATGTTCAGGGAGTGGACCGCGCGGCTGTCCCCGGAGCGGGCGTTCGACGACGACCACGCCGCCGGTCCGCTGCGCGGAGCGCCCCTGCCCGCCGGCCTCAACCGTCGGCCCCAGTACACCCGGGGGCTGCTGCTGACCGGTGACGCCGGGGGAATGATCAACCCGTTGAGCGGGGAGGGCATCGACTACGCGCTGGAGTCCGGCCGTCTCGCGGCCGGCACCGTCACCCGCGCGCTCGGGCGGCCCACCGCACACGCGCGGGAGGAGGCGCTGCTCGCCTACCCGGATGCGGTCCGCGCCGCCTACGGCCGCTACTTCACCGTGGGCCGCCTGGTCGTCCAGGCGCTCAACCAGCCCCGCGTCATGAAGCTCGTCGCCACGAGGAGCCTCCGGAAGCCCGTCATGCAGCGCTTCATGTTCAAACTCTGGGCGAACCTCACCGACCCGCACAGCAAGGACGCCCTGGACCGCGTCCTCACCGCCATCCAGCGGGCGGTCCCGGCCGCCTGACCCTCCGTCCGCCGCCCGTCCGCAGCCCTCACACCGGCTGTCCGCCGCTCCTGCGCCGCCCTCCCGACGCCCGTCCACCGGCTGTCCGCCCCTCCGGCGACGTCGGGGCGGGCGTTGTCAGTGACCCTGGATAGTCTCCCCGCATACCGCAGCTCCGGGGCTACGACCCCGTGGTTCGAGCTGCGCGGAAACCGACAGGACAGGCGGAGGGGCGCGGCTGATGGCGTGGCTGACAGCGGGTGAGGGGTACGAGATCACCCTTGAGGACGGGCGCGTGGTGGCACGGCGCGCCGGGGGACGGCAGCTGAAGACGCTGCCGAAGGCGTTGCGCGACGAACCCGAGGTCGACCGGCTGCGGCGGCTCGCAGAGTGGCTCGACCGGCACGCGGCCGCGTGCGTGGCGCAGGTCGACACCTGGATGGTGTCGTCGCTTCCGGTGCCGACCGAGCTGATCGCCCGCGTGTGGCCGGACGAGGCGTGGCAGTCCGCGCTGCGCGACATGGCCCTGGTCGGCGACGACCCGGACGAGGTCGGCTTCCTGCGGGACGTCACGGCCGACGGCGAGCTGAAGGTGGTCGACCTCGACGGCGAGACCGTACGGCTCTCCCCGCGCACCGTCACCCTCCCGCACCCCGTGCTGCTGCCCGACCTGGACGACGTACGGGACTTCGCGGCCGAACTCGGCATCACCCAGCGGGTGGAGCAGATCCACCGCGCCACCTGGGCCGGGCCGGGCACCGGGCATCCGGAGACGGCGACGGAGGTACGGGACTACGCGGGCGGCAAGTACGCCTCGCGCTTCGGCCTCGCGGCCCGGGCCACCGGCCTCGGCTACCGGGTGTCCGGCGGCTACGCCACCTGCAAGGTCCGCGACGGCGGCCGCGGCACCGAGGCCTCGGTGTGGATCGGCGAACCGTACTGGGACGGGGAGTCGGAGACCGGCGCGCTGACCTGGCACGACGACGAGGGCCGCGCGGTACGGCTGAACGAGGTCGGACCGGTCGCCTGGTCCGAGGGGATGCGCATGGCCGCGGCGCTGTACGCCGGCCGCAGGATCGAAGAGGGTGGGGACGCGTGACCAGCACGACCGCTTCCGACAACACGGAGCTGCTCAAGGCCGGAGCGGTGCTCCCGGCCGACGCCGAAGGCGCGGGAGCCTCGGCTGTCGACATGACCGCGCGGGCCTACCGCCACCCGGTGCTCGGGGACGAGCGGGTCGTCGTCCGGCTGACCGCGGCCGAGCTGGGCCCCGCCGAGGACCTCGCCGCCGGCTTCCTCGGACTCGCGCCCCACGGCGAACCGGCCCTGGTGGGCCTCGGCCGGCGCAAGGAACTGGGCTTCCCCGAATGGGTGCTCGTGCACCACCCGGAGGACGGCCACCACGCGCTCGCGGTCGTGCCCGAGCTCGACCGGCTGGCCCGGCAGGCCAAGACCAAGCCCAAGGCCGCCCTCGACGCCTGCCAGGAACTGGCCGGGCGGCTCGCCTCGGCCGTCCCGCACTTCCTCCCCGTCTTCTACGAGCAGTCCGCGCGGGTCTTCCTCGGCGTCGAGAACCCGACGTACGCGGGCCAGCTCTTCGGCCGCGCCCGCACCAGCGAGGCCCAGCACGGCCTCACCGTCGACGAGGACCGGCTCGACGCCGTCTTCCTCGAATTCGCCCTGGCCGGGGCCCTGCCGGTGAAGGTGCTCGCCGGCTACGGCAAGGAACTCGCGACCCGGCTCGCCCCCGCCGAGGCGTACGAACGCTTCCGCCGCCTGTGCGTCCGCCGGACCGCCGGCGGCCTCGCCCCGTCCGCCCAGGCGGCCGCGGAACTGCGGCGCCTCGCCCGCGCCGCGGGACTCTCCGCCGGCGAGGCGGAGCAGGACTACCTCGCCGAACTCCTGCCGCTGCCCGCCACGCTGCGGGCCGCGAGCGGCTGGTGGAAGGCCCACCGCACCGCGCTGATCGCGCTGGCGCGCCGCGTCCCCGACGTGCGGGGCACGCTGCTGTCGATGACACCGCCCGGCGGCGAGGCCGAACTGAGCGACCTGTGGCTGGAGATCCTCGCCGAGTCCGGGGCGGACGCGGGACTCACCGACGCGGACGTGCCGCCGTCGGCGCGCTGCGCCGACGGCGCGGCTGGCTGGCTGGAACGCTTCCACACCGCCCGGCACCGCGGCTGGGGCAACCGGCCGACGCCGCCCGCCCTCCTCGACCTCGTGGAGCGGGCCGAGGGGCGGCTGCGCGCCGACCTGGCGGCGCGGCCCGACGGCGAGGGGTACCTGAGGATCGGCCCCGAGGACGTGAACCTCCTCGACCTGCTGCTCACCCTGGACATCCCGGTGGCCGACCCCCGCGAGGACGGCCCCAACCGGCGCGGCGACACCCTGAACCTGTCGGACTGGGCGCGCGGGGAGCAGCCCCGGGACCTGGCCGCGGTCGCCGCCGACCCGCGCTTCCGCCCCGCCTTCCGGCGCGCCGCGTACACGTACAACAGCGCGTCGACCGGCGAGGACGTGATGCGCCGGCTGGCCGCCTCGGCCGGTGGCCGCCCGATGCTCGCCGAATGGATGCGCGAGGTCGCCCGCACGTCGGTCGCCGCCGGGCTGCCCGGTCTGCCGCAGGCCATCGCACGCCTGTCGTGGCTGCCGGCCGAAGCCCTGGCGCTCGCGCCCGACGAGGTCGCGGCCGCGGCCGGAGTCGACCTCGGCGTGACGCTCGCGCGCACCCTGCGCGGCGGGCTCTGGGAGGAACTCCGCTGGCCGGCGTGGGAGGAGGCGCTCGCGGAGCTGTCGCCGACCCAGGACAAGCGCGACGGCCTCACCGTCGTCGAGGCCTGGCCCCACCTGATCGTGGCGAGCACGGCACAGGTGCGGGTCATCGACGCCGACTCCACCGTGCTCACGCACGACCTGCGCGTGCCCACCGGCCACTCGTACCGGTACGGCTTCCACTACGTGGACGGCGCCCTCCTCGTCTTCTGGAGCACCTACGGCCGCGACAGGGAGATCCAGGGCTACTGGCACACCGCCCCCGACACGGTGTTCACCCTGGAGGGCGACGCCGACCACTGGAACCTCCGCTCGCAGAACCTCAGCCTGCCGCTGCCCGGCGGCGGCCGCACCACCGGCGGCGGAGTCCTGCACCACGGCGACACGAAGCTGCCCCGCGAACGCCCGCTGCTCTCCGACGGCACCTCGCACTGGGTGTGGGCGGAGGCCCGCGAGGGGCACGACGACGCCGGCTGGGCCGAATACGACCCCGCCGAAGGCGCCCTCGGCCGACGCTCCCTGCCCGGCTTCCTCGCCGACGCGCTCCGCGCCCACGCCACGGGCGCCGAACTCGCCGATCGCTCCTCGTGGCTCCGGCCCGCACCCGCGGTCCCGGGCTCCGCCCTGGGCACCCCCGCGGACGGCCTCCTCGGCTGGCGCGTCGTCCGGCTCCCCGGCCACGGCTGGCACGCCGAGGACACCGCCGGGCGCGCCGTCACCCTGCCGGCGGAATCCGACATGCCGCTCGCCGCCGTGTCGTTCCCCGGCGACGACCGGCCCAGGGCCCTCACCCAGCAGTGGCGCAAACTGTCCCTCACCGACCCGGACGGCGTCGTCACCTCGACGACCGACGGCGACCGGAGCGAGCTGTACGGCACCGCGAGCGTCACCCTGCCCCCGCTGTCCCACCTGTACGCGCTCCGCGCCCGGGACGCGGAAGGCTCGGCGGCGCTGCGCACCGCCGACGCGGAGACCGCGGGCACCCTGCTGAAGGCGGCCGCCGCCGCGGAACGCGCCGCGGACCTCCCGGCACTGGTCACCGCCGCGCTGCCGGCCGTCACCGCGCCCGAGCTGGTCGCCGGCGTGGTGCGGGTGCTCCGCTTCGCGCTGCGGCAGCGGAAGGCGCTCGACTCCGTCGCCGCACGGCTCGACCCGGGCGCCGAGCCCGTGCGGGCCCGCGTCGAGGGACCGACCGACCGCCTGCTCGGCGAGGCGCTGAACGGCGTCGCCGGCACCGGCTACTACCGGTCGGGCAGCGACGAGGACGTGGCCCACCGCTTCCTCGCCGACCTCGCGGCGGTACGCGCCGACACCGCCGCCACGGCCAAGCCGGGCCGGCTGCACTTCGACCTGCCGTCGCTGCCGTACTCCTCGCTGCCCTTCACCACCCTCCTCGACGAACCGGCCGCCCTCGCCTACCGGGCCGTCGCACCCGGCAGCGGCGACCGGCACCGGACCGCGCTGCTCGGCCTGCTCGGCCAGGTCGACGCCCTGGGACTCGCCTCGGCGGCGGGCTCGGCCGGCCTCTGGCGCCGGGTCCAGGTCCATCTCGGAACCCCGCACCTGCACACCCCCGACGGCCTGCTGCGCGGCTCCTGGCACCACTGCGTGCTCCCGCTCGGCGGCGGAGCGGCGCTCGGCATCACCGAGCACCACGCGGACGTCGACGGCGGACGGGAGTTCGGGGCGCTGCTCCACGACCCCAGCGGCCGCTTCGGCGTGCCCGGGCCCTACACCGTGCGCGGCGACGCACCGGTGGGCGACCGCACGCGCGGCGCCGACTGGCTGACCGCGTTCCTGCGGGAGGCGGCCGCCCGCGGGGAGGCACCCTTCCACCCGGAGGCGGCCGAGGAGTTCGGCCGGCTCACCGGCGCCTCCGGGGCGCTGGCCCGGCTCGTCCTCGTCGGCATGCCCGACATCGACAGCTGGGAGAACAACTTCCTGCCGGCGGACCTCCGCAAGACCCTCGGCCTGAAGGTGGCCGAGGCGGCGCAGGCCCGCGACGTGCTGCGCGCCCTCCCCATCGAGGTGCGGCGGTCCGTCGTGGCCGCGCTCCTGCCCGCCGACCCGGCACGCCTGTGGACCGAAGGACCCGACGTGGCGGCTGCTGCGGCCGAGTGGAACACGCGGGTGGGACGCCGCACCCAGGTGCCCGACTGGCTCGCCGCGGAGGCCGCACGGGCCGCCCGCAGCGGGTGGCCCGTGCACCAGGCGCTCCCGGCGCTCCTCGACCCGGCGTCGTCACCGGAACTGAGCACCGACGTGCCCTGGCACATCGAGCGCGACCGGCCCGCGACCGTCACCCCCGCCGAGGCGCCCTTCACGACGTCGGTGCTCACGGGCGCGATGAGCCTGACGGCCTGGCTCGCCCACCGGCTGCCCGCCGGCGATCCCCTGCGGGCCCGGCTCCCCGAGGCCCTCGACGCCGTGCGGCAGCGCCTCGCCTCGCCCGAACTGCTCCTTTCCATCGGCCACTTCACCTCCCTGCCGGAGTTCCGCAAGGTGGCCGGCACGCCGACCGAGACCGCACCGGACCACGAGCGGTACGGCGCGGTGCTCATGGCCACGCACGACGACCAGCCCCAGCCGGCGCTGCGGACCGCCCTCCTCGACTCCACCGGCTCCGACCCCTACCTGGCTGCCCTGCGCGGCCCGGACCAGCTGCCCGGCGCCGTCGAGTCGGCCCTGCGGCGCGCGCACGACCCGGCGTTCGCACGGCTCCTCGCCGACCCGGGCGCGCCCGCGGCCGGCGACACCGATCCGGACGGCACCTGGTGGCCGCAGGACCCGTCGCGCTCGGTGCCCGCGCTCGTGGACGAGGTCGCCCGAACCCACGGCCTGGGAGTCGACGCGGCGACGCTCTACCTGATGCTCCTCGCCCTGCCCGACCCCACCGACCGCAACACCGCCCGTTGGACCGGCTGGAAGCCGGCCCGCCTCAAGGCCGCGCGCGCCGAACTCGCCGCGGGCGAACTCGTGGTCTCCGCCGTACGCGCCCGGGCCGGACGCTCCCTCTTCCTGCCCGGCGCCTGGGCCGAGCAGTCGGCACCCGTACCGCCGGTCGAGCAGTGGAAGCTGCCGATGTACGGCCCCGTGGCGGGCACCCGGCCGGTCCTCGGCGCCCTGGTGCCGACCGAGCCCGTCGCGGAGCTCTTCGCCCGGGCGTGGCGGCGCATCCTCGACGGCGACGTCCCGCGATTCGAGGAGCTGAAGGTGCGGCGCACCAGACGCCGCCGCTGAGAGGGGGCGGCGGCAGCGGAGCCCGCTGCCGCCGCCCGGTTCGCCGTTCGGTGCCGCGCACCCCACCCGGGGGCGCCGCACCCCGCCCCGCCATTCCCCGCACCCGTGTTCCCCCGGAGGAATCCCCGCATGACCGTCACCGAGAAGACCGCCCCCGCCCGGCAGGTACAGCCGGCCGAGGAGCGGTACGCCGCCGAACTCGCCTTCCTCGCCGCGCAGGACCCCGGCCCGCGCCCGCCCGGCTGGGCCCTGACGCCGCGCGCGGTGGTCACGTTCGTCTGCGGGAGCGACGGCGTGGAACTGGCACTGCCCGGGCGCCGGGCGGGTCTGCCGTCGAAGCTGGGGATCGCGCCCAAGTTCGTCGGCGAACGCGCACTCGTCGAGCGCTGCGTGGTCACCCTGGCGGGAGAGCGCGGACTGCTGCTCACCGGTGAGCCCGGTACCGCCAAGTCGATGCTGTCGGAGCTGCTCGCGGCCGCCGTGAGCGGGACCAGCGCACTGACCGTGCAGGGCACCGCGGGCACGACCGAGGACGCCTTCCGCTACGGCTGGAACTACGCCCTGCTGCTCGCCCAGGGACCCACCCCGCAGGCCCTGGTCGACTCGCCCGTGCTCGCCGCCATGCGCACCGGACGGGTGGTCAGGGTGGAGGAGATCACCCGCTGCCTACCCGAGGTGCAGGACGCCCTGGTGTCCATCCTGTCCGACCGCCGGATCACCGTGCCGGAGCTGACGTCCACGGAGGACGCGGTGGTCGGCGCGGCACCCGGCTTCACCGTCATCGCCACCGCCAACCTGCGCGACCGGGGCGTCTCCGAGATGTCCGCCGCGCTGAAGCGCCGGTTCAACTTCGAGACGGTGGACCCGATCGCGGACGCCGACGCCGAGGCCGTCCTGATCCGCCGCCAGGCCGTCGCGGCCGTACAGCGGGCGGGTGCGGCCTTCGGCGTCGACGACGCCGTCCTCGACGCCCTCGTCACCGTCTTCCGCGACCTGCGCTCCGGACGTTCCACCGAGGGCTGGGACGTCGAGCGGCCGGGCACGGTCATGTCCACGGCCGAGGCCGTACAGGTGGCCGCGTCACTCGGGGTCGCCGCCGCGTACCTGCCCGGCGGGGACGTGCTCGACCTGCTGCCCGGCCATCTCCTGGGCGTCGTCCGCAAGGACGACCCGGCCGACCACGCGCGCCTCCTCGGCTACTGGGACGGCCCCGTCCGCCGCCGGGCCGAGAACGGCTCCGCGATGTGGCGGCGGCTCTGGGACCTGCGCGGGAGCCTGCGTTGACGACCCTCGACCCCCGGTCGGCCGTCGACGCCCTCGCCGCGTCGCGCGCCCCGTACCTCCTCGGGGTACGCCACCACAGCCCCGCGCTCGCCGCGGTGGTGCCCGCACTCCTCGACGCCGCGCGCGCCCAGGTGGTCTGCGTGGAACTGCCGGCCGACTTCCGGCCCTGGCTGGAACACCTGGCCGACCCCGAGACCGTCGCCCCCGTCGCCCTGGCCGGCGCCGGCGACGGCGGACGCCTCTCCTTCTACCCCTTCGCCGACTTCTCCCCGGAGCTCGCCGCGGTGAGATGGGCCCGGGCCAACGGAGCGGAGGTCGTGTGCTGCGACCTCCCCCTGTCCGACCCCGGGTGGTCCCTGTCCGGCACGGGACCGGACGGGGGACGGGACGCGGGCTCGGAACCGCGCTCTGACGGGGGCCCGGACGCGGGCTCGGAACCGTGCTCTGACGGGGGCCCGGACGGGGGCCTGGACGAGGGACCGTCCAGGCGTTCGGACGGGGGCCTGGAGGCGCGCCCTGACGAGGGTGGTGCGGACGGGGGCTTCGGCGAGCGGGCGGACCACGGGGCGGAGGAACGCGCCGGGAAGGGGCGCCCTTCCTTCGCCGGCGCGCTCGCCGCGGCCGGTACCGGCCGCGCCGGTGACGACCTGTGGGACCGCGCCGTGGAGGTGCTGGCACCCGGCTGCTCGCCGGAGGCCGTGCGCCGCGCGGCCCTGGGCGTCGGCTGGGCCCTGCGTGCCGACGCCGCCGTGCCCGCCACCGACCTCGCGCGCGAGGCCCGGATGCGGCAGGTCGTGGCGGCGGCCGCCGCCGACGGGCGCCGGGTCGCCGCCGTGATCGGCGCCTTCCACGCGCCCGCGCTGCTCGCGGAGGCGGACACGGACACAAGGGCGGACGCGGTCCCGGGGACGGAGGCCGGAGACGCCCGCCCGACCGGGGCACGAGACGACGTGTCCGGCGCGGGCACGGACGGCTCCGGCGCGACGCGCCGCGGCCGGGCACCGGCGGCTCCGGAGGAGGCGGTGACCTCGTTCGTCCCCTACTCCTTCGACCTGCTCGACTCCCGGTCCGGGTATCCCGCCGGAATCCGGGACCCGCTGTGGCAGCAGGCCGTGCTCACGGCGGCCGGCGACCCGGACAGGATCCGGGACGCGGCCGCCGCCGCGGTGACCGGGCTGTGCAGGGAGCTGCGCCGCGCCGGCCACACCGCGGGCACCGGAGAGGCGGCCGAGACGCTGCGGCTGGCGTGCGACCTGGCGGCGCTGCGCGGGCTGCCCGCGCCGGGACGGGGGGAGCTGCTCGAAGCCGTGACCACCGTGATGGGGCAGGGCGAACCCCTGGGCCGGGGCCGGGCGCTGGCCCGCGCCCTGGAGGCCGTGTTCGTCGGCACCGCGCGCGGCCGGATCAGCCCGCACGCGCCCCGCTCGGGACTCGGCCCCTCCGTGGAGGACGAACTCGCCGCGCTGCGGCTGCCGCGCCCGGAGGAGCCGGAACCCCGCGAGGTGCGCCTCGACCCGCTCCGCTCCGCGCTGGACGGCCGTCGCGAAGTGCTGCTGCAACGCCTGCTGGTCATCGGCGCCTCCTACGGGGAACCCGTCGCGGTGGCGAGCACCGGCGACGGCACCGCGCTCGGCACCAAGTGGCGCCTGACGTGGACGCCGTCCGTACCCGCGCGGCTCGACCTCGCGGGCGTACGCGGAGTCACCGCGGCCCAGGCCGCCGCCGGCACGCTCGCCGAGACCGCCCGCCGCGAGGCCGCCGACGGCGGACCCACCCCCGCCCAGATCCTGACCGGGCTGACCGCCGCCGCCCGCTGCGACCTGCCCGAGCTGGTCGACGCGAGGCTGAGGGAGGCGTCCCTCGTCCTGCCCGACACCGCTGACCTGCCCGAACTGCTCGCGGCCCTCGACCTCTTGGAAGGCATCCGCCGCGGCCACTACCCCGGCACCCCGGACGACGCCCGCACCTTCGCCGGCGCACTCGCCGGCGACCTGCTCGAGGCCGCCGTCCGATCCCTCCCCGGGCTGGCCGGCAGCGACACCCCGGCGGACGCCGGGGCCCTCGTCGCCCTCGCGGACCGGACGGCCGCCCGGCACCTGGGCCTCCGGCTCGACCAGGCCCTCGCCGAACTCGCCTCCGACGCCTCGCCGCTGATGCAGGGCGCCGCCCTCGCCGTGCGCGTCATGCTCGACCTCGATCCCGCCGGCGGGCTCGGCGAGCGCACGGCCGGCTGGATCGACGGGGCGACCACCCCCGACACCCGACGCGCCCTGACGAAGCGCCTCGCCGGCGTCCTCACCGCCGCCGGCCCGCTGCTCCAGGCCTCCCCGGAGGCACTCACCCCCCTCCTCGACCGCGTGGACGACCTCGCCGACCAGGACTTCCTCGACCGGCTCCCCGCGCTGCGCGGAGGATTCGACGCCCTCGCCCCCGCCGCCCGCGACCGCCTCCTCACCACGGTCACCGACCGTCTCGACGACCGCCTCGACCTCTCCCTCGACGCCCCACCCGAGCTGCTCGCCCTGTGGACGGCCGCCGACGCCGCCGGTCTCGCGGCCCTGAAGGCCCTGTCCCTGACCGGCCCGGACGCCTTCGGCACACCGGACGGCGCACTCGACGGCGCACTCGACACCCCCGCGTCCACCGCCGGCGAGGCGCCACCCGCCTCGTCCATCGAGATCGCCGCCCCCGCCTCGCACGCCCAGACGGCGGCCCCCGCCGACCGGACGGCCACGGGCGCGGCTCCGGCCGCCCCGGCGGACACGGCGCTGGCCACGGCCCCCGCCGCCCCGGCGGACACCGCCTCGGCCGGGTCACCCGACCGGCGCCTCGGGCCCGCCGACCGGTGGCGGCTGCTCCTGGGCCGGCACAAGGACCGGCTCGGCGCCGACGCGCGCCGGTACGCCCGGGCCTTGGACGAGCTGTACGGGAGCGGGCGCGGCGAGGGTGCCGACGACGCGGACGGCGGCGCACCCGGACAGGGCGGGGGACAGGACGCGTCCTTCCCGACGGCACGGGAGTGGTCGCAGGAGCTGGAGGCCCTCTTCGGGGCGGAGGTGCGCGAGGAGGTGCTCGCGGAGGCGGCCGACGCCGGGCGTTCCGACGTGCTCACGCAGTTGGACCCGGCGGCGGTCCGTCCGTCGGTGGAGCTGCTGCGGTCGGTGCTGTCCCTGGCCGGAGGCATGCCCGAGGCGCGACTGGCCAGGCTGCGGCCGCTGGTGAAGAGGCTCGTCGACGAGCTCGCCAGGGAGCTGGCCACCCGGCTGCGCCCGGCGCTCTCGGGACTGGCCACCCCGCGCCCCACCCGCCGCCCGGGCGGTCGCCTGGACCTCGCCCGTACGCTGCGCGCCAACCTCGTCCACAGCCGGCGCACGGACGACGGCCGGATCGTGGTCGTCCCGGAGCGGCCGGTGTTCAGCACGCGGGCAAGCAGGGAGGCGGACTGGCGGCTGATCCTGGTGGTCGACGTCTCCGGCTCGATGGAGGCGTCGGTGATCTGGTCGGCGCTGACCGCCGCCGTCCTGGGCGGCGTCCCGACGCTGTCCACGCACTTCCTGGCGTTCTCCACACAGGTGGTGGACCTCACCGACCGGGTCGAGGACCCCCTCTCGCTCCTCCTGGAGGTTCGGGTCGGCGGCGGTACGCACATCGCGGCGGGGCTCGCCCACGCCCGGTCCCTGATCACCGTGCCGAGCCGCACGCTCGTCGTCGTGGTCAGCGACTTCGAGGAGGGCGCGCCGCTCGCCGGACTCCTCGGGGAGGTACGGGCGCTCGCCTCCTCCGGTGCCCACCTGCTCGGCTGCGCCGCGCTCGACGACTCCGGCGCGCCCCGCTACTCGGTGCCCGTGGCGCGTCGGCTCGTCGCCGCCGGGATGCCGGTCGCCGCCCTCAGTCCGCTCGCCCTCGCCCGCTGGGTGGGCGACCGCCTCCGTGGAGAACCCCGTTGACCCCCGAAGACCTGCCGCCCGTCGCCCCCGACGTCCTCGCCGATGCGGTGGAGCAACTCACCGCACGCCTGCGGAAGAAGCTCGACGCCGCCATCGCCGCCTGCGCCGAGCGGGCCACCCCCGCCCCGGACGGCTCCGTCACCGTCCCCTTCGGCGAGGACGCGCTCGTCACCCTCCGGCCCGGCCCGGCCGGCGCCGTCACCCGTGCCGAACAGGCCGTCTGCACCTGCCTGCTGGCCCCCCGCTGCCTCCACAGGGCGGCGGCGCTCGGCGCGGCCCCGATCGCGGACCCGGAGCCGCCCGCCATCGCGGAGGCGGCGGACGGCGGCCCGGGGTCGGCCACCCGGGCCGACGGCGGGGTGCCGGAGACCGCGGGCGGCGCCCTGCCCGCCACGCAGCCGGGCCTCGTGCCCGCCCCACGGCCCGAAGCAGTGCCCGCCACGCCGTCGGGTGCTGTCGCGGCGAGGATCGACGGGAGTGCGCCCTCCGACTCGGCCGGCGCCCACCCCGGCGCGGGGACGGAAGCCGAGGCGCCCGCCGTGGCCGCGCTCACCGCCGCACAGGTGCGGGCCGCGACCGGGTTGTGGGAGGCGGCGGCCGAGGCATTGGCGGCCGGCGTCACGGCCGGTGGTGCGGTGGTCCAGGCCGAGCTGCTGCGCGCGGCCCACACCGCGCGGCTGGCCGGGCTGCCCCGTGGCGAGGCCGCCGCGCTGCGGGTCGTACGGGGGCTCCGTGCCGCGCGGCAGCGGGGCGAGGGGCAGCGGCTCGGCGACCTGGCGGCCGCGTTCCGCGAGTTGCTGGCGGGGGCGGCCCTCGCGGCCTCGGGGGCGGCGGGACCCGGGGTGGTCGGCACCACGCGGCGGACGTACGAACAGGGCGGCAGCCTGCGGGTGTCGGGGCTGTGCCGCGAGCCCGTGCTGTCCGCGACGGGGTACGGAGGCGTGGTCACCCACCTCGTGGGTGGGGACGGCTCCTGCTACACGGTGTCCGACGTACGCCCGGGCGGTCTGGCCCGTGCCAGAGGCGCGGGCACCGCCTCCGTGGCGCTCGGCGGGGCGGTGCTCGACCACGCCGGGCTCGCCCGCGGAGGTCTGCGGATCGTCGGCGCCACCGTCTCCCCGGACGGGCGGCTCGGCGCGGGCCGGGGGGTCAGCGCGACGCCGCTGCGGGGGGTGGAGTGGTCGCAGGAGCCCGCGGCGGCGCTGTTCGCCCGCCCGCTCCACGAGGCGGTGTCCGCCGCGCTGGAGGGACTCGCGCAGGAGGAAGGGGATCGCGAGGCGGGGCTGCTCGGCTGCGACGTGGAGGTGCTCGGCGCGGCGGGGGAGTACCTCGTGGCCCGCGTCGCCGGCGGCGGCCCCCTGCTGCGGCTCCACCCGGCCCACCCGCACCCGGAGCTCCCGCATGCCGCGAACCTCCGCAGGATCGCCCGGCACCCGGGGCTCGCCCTGCGGGTCCTCGGCCGTCCCGACCCGGACCGGGCCGCGACGCTCCGCGCCCTGGCGGTCGGCCCGGTGCCGGGTGCCCCGTACACGCTGAGACTGCCCGAGGAGTGGCTGGGTCGGGCCGACCTGGGGTACGACCGGCTCCAGGGCAGCCACTTCCCGCGCGAGGCGCCGGAGTCCGTACGGCTCGGGCCGGTGACCGCCGGCCCGGACCCGCTGGCGGACGCGCCCCTGTGGCGGGTGCGCCGCCTCCTGGAGACCGGCGTCGCCGGAGGGCGCCGCGCACTGGCCGAGGCCGGTCGGGGCGCGGACGCGGCGGGACTCCTCGTACCCCTGCGGCGTGCGGGTCTCGGGGGAGCCGCCCACCTGGCGGCGGCGCTCACCGCGGAAGCGGACCGCCGTCCCCGCGACTCCTTCGGTCGGCTCACGGACGCCTCGCCCGACGGCTATGCCCGTGCCTGGTTGGCCTCGGCCGTCCATCTGGCCGCCGCCGAGCGCGCGTTGGTGCTGGCGTCCTGGTCCTGACACCTCCGACGCGGCGCCCACCGTCCGGCCCGGCGTGCCTCAGGGGGATCCGCCGCCTCCCTTCCGGGCGCGGAACGCGGCCGCCTTCGTGCGGTTCTGGCACGCCGTCGAGCAGAACTGGCGGGCGGCGTTGCGGGAGGTGTCGACGTAGACGCGGTCGCAGCGGTCGGCGTGGCAGACGCCGAGGCGTCCGGCGAGGCTGCCGCCCACGGCGAGGGCGAGGGCGGTGGCGCAGCCGGCGCTGTGTCCGGCGGCGAAGGAGTCGTCGGGGCCGTGGAAGTGCAGCTGCCAGGCGCTGCCGCCGCCGTCCCGGCCCGGGTCCGGGGCGCGGTCGAGGCGGGGGCGGGCGCCGCTGTCGTGGAGGAGGCCGTTGACGGTGGTGGCGGCGTCGTCGAGATCGCCGTCGTGCATGGCCTGGAAGACCCGGCGCATGGCGCGGGCGGCGGTGGCCAGGTACTCGGCCTGGGGGGCGTCGATGATGCGCGGCAGCGAGCCCGCGGTGTCCGACACGGCGTCCTCGACGGCGCGGGGGAGGTCGGCGCCGCGGGGTACGGCGTAGGGGCGGCCGCGCGCCTCCCCGTCGGTCAGGGTGTTCACGAGCGATACGGCGTGTTCCAGCAGTACCGCGACGTGACTGTCGAACATCACTTGACCAGTCACTCCCTCGATGGCTAGCGTTCGTGACTGACATTACTCGATTCGACAGTCACGCGAAGGGGCGGTGGCATGCCGCGGACCGTATGGCTCCTGGTGGCGGCGCGGGCGGTCAACCGGCTTGGGGCCTTCTCGCTGCCCTTCCTGACCGTCCTGATCAGCACGGAGTTCGGGGCCGGCGTCACCACCGCGGGCCTGCTCTCGGCGGGCTTCGGGCTCGCGACGATCCCGTCGCGACTGGCCGGGGCCCGCCTCGCGCGCGGCATCGGGCGACGCCGCACCATCGTGCTCGGCCTCACCGGATGCGCCGTCGCGCAACTCGGGATCGCGGCGTCCGGGTCGCTGGTCGCGGTGGCGGTCTTCGCGGTGCTCCTCGGCCTGGCCTTCGAGCTGTACGAACCGCCGAGCCAGGCACTGATCGCGGACGCGGTCGGCCCCTCCGAACGGGTCCGCGCCTACAGCCTCTTCAACGCCGCCCTCGCGGCGGGCGGCACCGGCGCGGGCCTCATCGCGGCGGCCCTGGGCCGCTGGGACCTGCGCTGGCTCTTCGTCGTGGACGCGGCCACCTGCCTGCTCTCCGCGCTGATCCTGCGCATCGCCCTGCCCGCCGACCACGCCGGGCCCGCGGACCGTACCGACCATCCCGACCGCGCCGACCATGCCGAGCCCGTACGGCCCTGGCGGGACCGGGCGCTCAGGGCCGTGTTCCTGTCGGGGACGCTGTTCGCGCTCGTCACCACGACGATCACGATGGGGCTGCCCCTGACGCTCGCGCGCCGCGGCCTCGAACCCGCGGACGCGGGGCTGCTGTTCACCGCGTCGGCGGTGACGGTGGTCGCCGCGCAGCCGGCCCTGCGGCTGCGCCGCCTCGCGTCGCTGTCGGACTCCGGGGCCATCGCGTTCGGCCACGTGCTGCTCGCGGTCGGCCTGGCGGGGTACGCCGTGGCGTCGACCCTGCCGGCGTTCCTGGCGGCCACGGTGCTGTGGAGCCTCGGTGACGTGCTCGTCCTCGGGCGGGTCCTGACCGTGGTGGCGGACCTGGCGCCGCGCGGCGGCGCTGACGGCTATCTGGCCGCGTACGGCATCAGCTGGGGCATCGCCACGGTCGCGGCGCCGGTCACCTCGACCCAGCTGCTCGCACACGTCGGGGCCGGGGCGCTGTGGACCGGCGCCGCGGTCCTGTGCCTCGCCCTGGCGGCGGCGCAGCGGCTCGTGGTCGGGCCGCTCGTCAGTGCCCCTGGGCGCCGTCCGACGGAGCGGCGTCGAGGTCGAGCGGGCGCAGGAAGCGGCGCTCGTAGCGCTTGATGCAGCGGGTGGTGCGGGCCAGTTCGAAGGCCTCCTGGCACTCCGCGTCGGTGGCGCTGGCCTTCCGGTAGACCTCGTACTCGGCGAGTCCGGGGAAGGAGAACAGGGCGTAGGCGATGTCGCTGTCGCCCTCGCTCGGCAGGAAGTAGCCGTGGTGGGTACCGCCGAAGCGGTTGACGAGGGTGACCCAGCGGCGGCCGTACTCCTCGAAGTCGTCGAGCTTGTCGGGGTCGATCTCGTACTTCAGATGAATGGTGATCATGCCCTCAGTGTCGCCGACCCGCGCCGGGGGACCGCCAGGGGCACCCCTTCACCCGCGGTCGGCCGCTTCGGTCCGCACCGGCCTGCGGAGCAGGTAGGCGGCGGCGGAGGCGACGAGGAGCAGCATGCAGGCGGTGAAGACCAGGCCCGCCCGTTCGAGGCCGAGGGGATCGGAGAGGAGGCCGACGCCGATCACCGGGATGGAGATGCCGGTGTACGCGACGACGAAGAGGGTCGAGATCACCGCCGCGCGGCGGTCCGGCGGCGCGGCGCCCGCGACGGCGGAGAGCGCGGCGCGGAAGGACAGGCCCTGTCCGGCGCCGCCGACGACGGCGGCCAGGACCACGAGCGCCAGGAGCTCGGTGGCGAGGGCGCCGGCGAGGAACGACAGGCCGGCGAAGAGGACGGCGCAGCCCAGCGGGAGGGAGCGGGCCACTCCGACGCGTCCGACGGCGAGTTGTCCCGCCGTGGACGCGAAGAAGGCGAGTGCGACGATCAGGCCGCTCACGGCGTGGTCGTCCACGTGGAGGTAGCGGGCGAGGAACGCCGGGCTGACCGAGGTGAACACTCCGAACAGGGCGAAACCCACGAACGCGGCGATGGCCGCCGGCACGAACACGGGGCGGACGCGTGCGGGAAGCGCCGGCTTCTGCGGCCGTACGGCGGTCAGGGGCCGGAGCTCCCGCACGGTCTCCGGCAGCCGCAGCAGGACGACGGCCGACACGGCGACCAGGGCGAGGTGGACGGCGAACGGCAGCAGCAGGGGCTCGGGCGCGTACTCCGCGAGCACCCCGGCGAGCAGGGGGCCGCAGCCGAGGCCGCCCATGTTGGCGGCCGTCGCGACCAGCGTCGCCCGGGACGCGCCGCCCGGCGGGGCCAGGTCCATGACGTACGCGGTGGCGGCGCCGGTGAACAGTCCGGCCGAAAGACCCGACAGGAGCCGGCCCGCGTACAGCCAGCCGAGGCCTTGCGCGCACAGGAAGCAGACGGCGCTCACCGCCGCGAAACCGAGACCCCACAGCAGCGTCGGCCGCCTGCCGATCGTGTCCGACGCGTTGCCCGCGAGGAGCAGCACGCCGATCACCCCGAAGGCGTACACGGCGTACACCACGGTCACGGTCAGCTCGGAGAACCCGAACTCCTCCTGGTACAGGGGATACAGCGGCGTCGGCAGCGTCGTGCCGGTCATCCCCACCACGAACACGGCCCCGGCGAGCAGACACCGGAGCCACCCCTGACGATCACCGACCATGCCGCCGACCGTAACCCCGCCGACGGCTCCCGTCGTGGTGACGCGACCCCGCGATCGGGTTCATCGCGGGCCGGGGGCCGATCAGTGGCCCAGGGACCGCTTCAGCTCGTCCTTGTTCATGGAGGAGCGGCCGTGCAGGTTGCGGCGCTGGGCCTCGGCGTACAGCTGGTCGTACGTCGGGCCCTGCGAGCCGCTGTGCGAGCGCAGGCCGCCGCGGCGCGAGGAGGACATATCCTCGATCGAGCTCTTGCTGGCCGTCTTCGACTCGCCCGCCCGGGCCCGCTCCTTGTTGACCGTGCGTGCCGCGATCTCCTCGGCGTGCTCCTCGCTCTCGCCGCGGTCCAGGACGCTCTCCTTGATGTGCTCGTACTGGCGCTCGCGCTTGGCGTTCGATCCGCGGGGCATGGCCCTCTCCTCTCCGGCCCGGAAGCCCCCGGGCCGCAAGGGGCGGATGCCCCCTTCCTCCCGTAATAGTCGGAGTGAGGGGACTCGCGCGCGTAGAATCCGGAACGCGGGCGCGGGAACGTCCCTGGCGTCCGCGAGGTGGCGGACGGAGGACGTCGTGACCGGTTCCGCGGGGTACCAGGGGTCGCCGCGTGGCGCCCTGGTCGACCCGGGATTCGCCGGGCTCACCGCCGAGAACCGCTGGCTGCGCACCCGGCACGCCCAGCGCCACCTCCTCGACCTCGCCACCGGGGTGCTCGCGGCCCAGATGCGGCTGCCGCCGACCGAGGCGGCGGAGTACCTGGAGTCGCTGGCCGGGGCGACCGGTCTGTCCGCCGAGGACATCGCCGCGGACGTCGTGAACGCGGTGGCCGCGGACGGCGGACCTTTCGTGACCGCCCTCCCCGGGAGCGGCGGCCACGCCGGGGAGCACCTCGCCGAGCGTCGGTGGGTGCGCCGCACCGCCGCGGCGGCGGAGACCTCCGACACGGCGGGCGAGGCCGCGCGGACCCTGCTGGACGGCGGGCTCTCATCGATCGGCGCGGACAGCCTCTGGCTGTGGCGGCACACGGGCCCCGGCTGCCTGCGCCTCGCCGGGCACGCGGGCGTGGGCGCCGCCGAGGCCGTGGCCTGGCAGTGGATTCCCCCGGCGGCTCCGGAACCCTTCCGGACCGTCCTCGCCGGCAACGCCCCCGTGTGGCTGGAGGAGGGGCCGGCCGACGGCGTGCTGCTGCCGGGTCCCGCCCCCGACGCGGCCCGCGCCCTGCTGCCGCTGAGCCGGCGTGACAGGACCGTCGGGGTCGCGCTGGTCGGCTGGCCGGGCCCCGCGGCCCTCGACGCGGCGGCACGGCGGGCCGTCACGGGACTCCTGGAGGTCGCGGGCACCGTACTGGACGCCGAGGACCCCGGCCCGCCGCTGCCCGTACTCGTCGACGTGCTGGACTCCCTCGCGCATCCGGCGGCGCTCCTCCGCACGCGCGGGACGTCCGGGGCGGCGTCCGTGGAGCACCTCAACGACGACGCGGTCACCGCACTCGGCGGCGCCGCCCCCGCCTCCGGTTCCTCCCTCGCCCGCGCCTTCCCCGTGGTCCACGCCGAACTCGCCCGGCTGACCCGGCGGGCCCTCGCCACCACCCGCGTCCAGCGGGCCGCACGACTGCCCGCGGCGCCCCGCACCGGCGAAGCCCCGCCGATGCTCGACGTGCGCGTCCTGCCCGCCGGCGAGGACCACGCCGTGGTGTTGTGGCACACCACGGGCGCACCCGGCCCCGCCACGGCCCGGGCCGTCGCCAGGCTGCAGGGCGTGGCTCCCTTCCAGGACAGCCTCACCGGTGGCGAGACGGTGTGGGCACCGCAGGCGTACGGCATCCTCGGCATGGACCGCGGCGAGACGCCGATCCCCCTGCCCGGCCTGCGCGAGCGCGTCCACCGGGACGACGGCGACGCCCTGACGGAGCTGCTGACCACGCTGACCGAGCGGCAGACGGGCGCCCAGACGGTCCTGCGGATCGTGCTCCCCGACGGGACCGTGCGCCACGTGCGCGTGGCGGCGGAGCCGCTGATAGACGAGGGGGCGGTCGCCGGGATCGCCGGGGTGTACCAGGACGTCTCGGACAGCCGCCGCACCGAGGCCGCGCTGACGGCGACCTTCGACCACCTCACCGCACTCCACGACCAGGCGGAGCTGCGCCACCAGCTGGCGCTCCAGCTCCAGCAGGCGATCGTGCCCGAGGTCCCCGGCATCCAGGAACTGCCCGGCGACCTCGTGGTGGCCGCCCGCTACCGGCCCGCCGCGGAGGAGTACCGGGTCGGCGGCGACTGGTACGACGTCCTCGCCCTGCCCACCGGCAAGATCCTGGTCGCCGTCGGAGACATCGCGGGACACGGCATCGACTCCGTCACCGGCATGGTCGCGCTCCGCAACGCCCAGCGCGCCCTCGCGTTCACCGGCCACTCGGCCCGCCGGCTCATGGGCTGGCTCAACGAGGTCACCCTGCGCACCGGCGGCGGCACCACGGCGACGGCGGTGTGCGCGCTGTACGACCCCGAGGACCACGGCCTCGTCTGGTCGAGCGCCGGCCACCTGCCCATGCTGCTGCTCCGCGAAGGCCGCGCACGGCTCCTCGACCCACCGCAGGACATCCTGCTCGGCGCGGTCCCCGGGTACGCCTACCGGGAGCAGCGGATCGGGCTGCGCCCGGGCGACACGCTTCTCCTGTACACGGACGGGCTGGTGGAGCGCCGCCACGCCGGTCTCGACGAGGGCCTCGCCCTGCTCGCCGCCGACGCCGAGCGCCTCGCGGACCGCGAGCCCGACGAGCTCGTCGACGAACTGCTCAGCACGGCGACGGGGGACACCGACGACGACACCAGCCTCGTCGCCGTGCACGTGCGGGGCAGGCCGTCCGAGCGGTGAGGACCCGCCGGGAATCACCCCCTCGGGCTCGCCGGGAACCACCCCTGTTAACGGCCGCCAGGAACCCCCATACGCCCGCCAGGACCCCCGTACGTCCGCCGGGAACCAACCCCCCTCGCGTCCGCGTCAGCCCGTGAGCCAGGCGCTGATCTTGGCTGCCAGCTCCTCCCCGTCGACCGGCTTGGACACGTAGTCGTCGGCTCCCGCCGCCAGCGCCTCGGCGCGGTCGCCCGGCATGGCCTTCGCGGTGACCGCGATGACGGGGAGACGCGCGCGGCCCGGCATGCTTCTGATGGCCTGGATCGCGGTGTAGCCGTCCATCCCGGCCATCATGACGTCCATCAGCACGAGCCGGACCTCGTCGTGCGCCGCGAGCAGGTCCAGGCCCGCGTGGCCGCTGTCGGCCGTGAGGACGCGCAGGCCGTGCCCTTCGAGGACCTCGGTGAGGGCGAAGACGTTGCGGGCGTCGTCGTCGACGACGAGCACGGTGGTGTGCCCGGCAGGCCAGGTCGTACCGGCGTCGGCTTCGGGGTGGGACGCGGATCCGGTTGCGGACCCGGCCTCGGATCCGGCTTCGGAGGGGGAGCCGGCGCCGGATCCGGCTGTGGGTTCGGTGTCCGGTCCGGCCGCCGGTCCGGCCGCCGGACCGGTGTCCGGGTGCGGCTCCGAAGTCGGGGCCGTCCCGTCGGGGGATGGCCGTGACGCCGGCAGGGAGTGGGACGTGGGCAGGTAGAACGTGAAGGTGCTGCCGTGGCCGGGGCTGCTCGTCGCCTCGATGGTGCCGCCGAGGAGCCCGGCCACCTCGCGGCTGATGGACAGCCCCAGGCCGGTACCTCCGTAGCGCCGGGCGGCGGTGCCGTCGCCCTGTTGGAACGCCTCGAAGACGTGCCGGATCTGCCCGGCGGGGATGCCGATGCCGGTGTCGGTGATGCGGAAGGCGAGGACGGGCGGGCCGTCGAGGAGCGCGGGCGGCGTCTCGTCGGGGGAGGCGTGCTCGACCGTGAGCGCGACCCGGCCCTCGTCGGTGAACTTCAGAGCGTTGGACAGGAGGTTGCGCAGGATCTGGCGGAGTCTCGCCTCGTCGCTGTTCAGCTCGGCGGGCACGTCGTCGGCGACGGTGACCGTGTACGAGAGCCGCCGCTCGTCGGCGACCGGCCCGAAGGTCGCCTCCAGGTACTCCGTGAGCTGGCGGAGGGGGAAGGACTCGTGCCGGATGTCCATCTTCCCCGCCTCGACCTTCGACAGGTCGAGGATGTCGTTGATGAGCTGGAGCAGGTCGGATCCGGCGGAGTGGATGACCTCGGCGTAGTCGACCTGCTTCTCCGTCAGGTTGCCCGCGCCGTTCTGGGCGAGCAGCCGGGCCAGGATCAGCAGGCTGTTGAGCGGGGTGCGCAGTTCGTGGCTCATGTTGGCGAGGAACTCGGACTTGTACAGGGAGGTGCGGGACAGCTGCTGGGCCCGTTCCTCCAGCTCCTGGCGCGCCTGCTCGATGACGAGGTTCTTGGATTCGATGTCCTTGTTGCGCTCGGCGAGGAGGGCGGCTTGCTCTTTCAACTCGGCGTTGGAGAGCTGGAGTTCCTGCTGCCGCGTCTGCAACTCCTTGGAGCGGGAGCGGAGTTCGTCGGCAAGGCGACGGTACTGGCCGAGGAGTTCGTCGGTGCGGAGGTTGGCGACCAGTGAGCTGAGGACGGCTCCCGCACTGTCCACGAACCGGTCGAGGAACTCGCGCCGCACGCCGGTGAAGGGGCGGAGCGAGGCGAACTCGAGCGCTCCGAGGACCTGTTCCTCGACGACGATCGGCAGGACGATCAGTGTGCTCGGCTCGCCGGAACCCGTCCCCGAGGCGATGGTGGCGTAGCCGGCGGGCACCTGCTCGACGACGAGGGCCCGCCGGTCGCGGGCCGCCTGCCCGACCAGGGACTGGCCGAGGAGGAAGCGGCGCGGTGGCGCGTCCGGGGCGTCGGGGGACCCGTAGGCGGCGGTCATGACGAGCTCGGTGCCCCGCTCGCCTTCGCCGGCGAGGAAGAACGCGCCGTACTGGGCGGCGACCAGCGGCGGCACCTCGGCCATGATCAGTTCGGCGATCTCGGGCAGGCCGCGGGTGCCCTGCAGGAGACCGGTGATCCGGGCGAGGTTGGTCTGGAGCCAGTCCTGCTCCTCGTTGGCCCGGGTGGTCGCCCGCAGCGACTCGACCATCGAGTTGATGTTGTCGCGCAGGTCCCTGACCTCGCCGGGCGCGTCGACCGTGATGGAACGGGTCAGGTCGCCCTCGGCGACGGCACTGGTGACCTCGGCGATGGCGCGGACCTGACGCGTCAGGTTCCCGGCGAGTTCGTTGACGTTCTCGGTGAGCCGTTTCCAGGTGCCGGAGACGCCCTCGACCTCGGCCTGGCCGCCGAGTTTGCCCTCGGTGCCGACCTCGCGGGCGACGCGGGTGACCTCGGCGGCGAACGACGACAGCTGGTCGACCATCGTGTTGATGGTGGTCTTGAGTTCGAGGATCTCGCCACGCGCGGAGACGTCGATGCGGCTGGTCAGGTCGCCCTGGGCGACGGCGGTGGTGACCTGGGCGATGTTCCGCACCTGGTTGGTGAGGTTGTCGGCCATGGAGTTGACGTTGTCGGTGAGGTCCTTCCAGGTGCCGGAGACCCCGTGGACGGTGGCCTGGCCGCCGAGTTTGCCCTCCGTGCCCACCTCCCTGGCCACCCGGGTGACCTCCTCGGCGAACGACGAGAGCCGGTCGACCATGGTGTTGATGGTCTCCTTCAGCTCCAGGATCTCGCCGCGCGCGTCCACCCTGATCTTCCGGGTGAGGTCCCCGAGGGCGACCGCGGTGGCCACCTGGGCGATGGACCGCACCTGGGACGTGAGGTTGTCGGCCATCGTGTTGACGCCGGACGTCAGCTCCCGCCACACCCCCCGCGCCCCGGGCTCCCGGATCCGGCCGCCGAGCAGCCCCTGGCCGCCGACCTCGCCGGCGACCCGGGTGACCTCCGAGGTGACCAGGGAGAGCTGCCCGACCATGTCGTTGTAGACGCCGGCGATCTCGCCGTGGATGCCGCCGCCGGCCTCGGGAAGCCGGACCGACAGGTCCCCGTCCCGTACGGCAGTGAGACCGGCGAGCAGTCGGCGCAGGCCGTCCTCGCCCGGCTCCCCGTGCGGCGGCTCCGCGCCGGGGTGTGGTCTGCGCTGTGTCATGGAGGACCTCGCACAGGGCGACGCGGTACGGGCCGGGTGCCGGGTGCACCGCGGTGTCCCGCGTCACCCCTCCACTGTAGGGCGGTGGTGATCCCCGGGCCCGGGCAGCACCACCACCTCGAACCAGACCGCTTTCCCCCCGCCCCGGGGGAACCAGCCCCAGGCGGCCGAGAGGCGCTCCAGGAGATACAGGCCGTGCCCCGAGGAGCGGCCGGCCCGGTGCGGGCCGTGCGGCCGGGGCCGTAGCGGACTCGTGTCGCTGACCCGGACCCACAGCCTTCCGTCGGTCCGGTCCAGGCACAGTTCGTACGGCACGCCCCCGTGGGTGCATGCGTTCGTGACGACCTCGGAGACCAGCAGCAGGGCGTCGTCGACGGCGACCCGCCCGGGCGCGCCGTCCGGACCGAACCACTCGCTCAGTGCCCGCCGGGTGTGCTCACGGCACGCCCGCACCGCTCCGTCCCCGTCCGCCAGCGCGAAGCGGCGGCTCCGGGAGGTCGTGGGCGGTACCTGCGGATGGGTCATGAGCTGCGCTCTTCCTCGGCCCGCGGGCCGCTATGCGGACGACCGTCGATCACGCAGGGCGATCTCGGCGTCCTCGTACACCCGGAAGATCTGCCGCGCGCCGGTGATCTCGAACATCCGGTCCACCGGAGGGCGCAGGCCGGCGAGGTCCACCCGCCCGCCCTCGGCCAGGTGCCGCAGCCGGGCCCTCAGCAGCAGGTTCAGTCCGGTGGAGTCACAGAACCCCAGGCCGGAGCAGTCGACGACCAAGCGTCCGCGCGCGGAGTTCTCCTCCAGGGCGTTCCGCAGCGGCGCGGCCGTGTCGTGGTCGAGCTCCCCGCTCAGGAGCAGGAGCACGGTGCCGGGGCCCGCGTCGCGACGACGCTCCACGGCCAGCCGCCCCGGCGGCGGGGCGTGGCGTGACGATGCGGAAGGACGGAGGGATGCACTCATGGCTCGTTCCTGACGGCTCCTGACTGTCGGTGGGCCACTGCCCACCCCCGGCGCGTGTATGCCCTGCCCCGGCCCACGCCTCCTGGTACGCCTTCCTTCCCTGTCTGAGCGCACCCCGCGGCGCGCCGTCCAGGTGACCGGAATGCATTGAAACCACCCCCTCCGGGAAGGGGGTAAAAAGGGTGAAAGGCGCGATGAGGGTGGTGAGGTCATGCGGGACGAAGGGCCGGCGGAGCCGGCCACCGGGCCCGGGCCCGATCGCTTCGGTGTCGCCGTCCGGCCGGTGCCGGAGACGGACACCGTCGTCCTGGCCCTCGTGGGGGAGCTCGACCGCGACACCGTCCGGCCGCTGTGGCAGGCGGTGGAGGAGTGCCCGCAGAGCGGGAGGATCCTCGTCGACTGCTCCGGACTCGGGTTTTGCGACTCGTCCGGGCTGAACGCGCTGCTCAGGGCCCGACTCCGGGCCCTGGAGGCCGGTGGGTGTGTGGAACTCGCCGGGCTGCGTGCGCCGGTCGACCGGATGTTCGAGATCACCGGCGCCCGTGGAGTGTTCCGTGTGTACGGAAGCATGGCCGAGGCACTGTCCGAGCGCGGCCACGGAAGCGACGGGGCTCATGGCACAGAACGCTGAGGTCCCCCCGGGTCAGGTCCGCAGGCTGGTGCTGAACGGCACCCGGGGCGTGGTGGCCCGCTGCCGGGACTTCACCGCCGAGGCGCTCGCCGACTGGGGGTGGGTCCCGCCGGAGGACGAGGAGGCCGGGCGACGGGTGGAGGACGTCCTGCTCCTGGTCTCGGAGGTCGTCACGAACGCCTGCCTGCACGCCGGCGGCCCGGAGGAGCTGGTGCTGCGCCACGGGCACGGGCGGCTCCGGGTCGAGGTGGCCGATGCCAGCCCCGAGCATCCGCGCGTCCAGGTGCCCCGGTCGCCGGGGCTTCCCGGCGGGCACGGTCTGATGGTGCTCGACCGGCTCGCCGGCGACTGGGGCACCGAGGACAAGGCGCCGGGGCGCATGGGGAAAGTGGTGTGGCTGGAGGTCAGCCGTCCGTCCCGGCCTCCGTGGCGCCGTCCTGGAGCAGGCCTCTCCTGAGCTCACCGAGGATCCGGGTGAGCAGACGCGAGACGTGCATCTGGGAGAGGCCGACCCGGCGGCCTATCTCCGCCTGGGTGAGTTCCTCCCCGAAACGCAGCTCGAGGATGCGCCGGTCGCGGTCGTCGAGCCGGGCGAGCAGCGGTCGCAGCGAGGTCAGCGACTCGATCAGCTCGTAGGACGGCTCGGAGCTGGCCAGGTGCCGTGCGTGGGTCCTGGACGCCGCGTCCTCGTCGCCCACCGGCGTGTCCAGGGAGCGGGCGGCGTAGCCGTGGGCCGCGAGCTGGCCCTCCGCGACCTCCTCCTCCGTCACGTGCAGCCGTGCCGCCAGTTCCGCCTGGCTGGGACGGCGCCCCAGGCCCTGCTCCAGGCCGTCGGCCGCCTTCGCGAGGTCGATCCGCAGCTCCTGGAGGCGACGGGGCACCCGGACCGCCCAACTGGTGTCCCGGAAGAAGCGCTTCATCTCGCCGACGATCGTCGGCAGCGCGAACGCGGAGAAGTCGACCGCGCGGTCGGGGTCGAACCGGTCGATCGCCTTGATCAGGCCGATCGTGCCCACCTGGACGATGTCCTCGGCCGGCTCGGCGCGGTTCCTGAACCTGCGGGCGGCGAACTTCACCAGACTGAGGTTGAGCTCCACCAGGGTGTTGCGGACGTACGCGTACTCCGGCGTTCCCTCCTCAAGGGCCCGCAGACGTGCGAAGAGGGCGACGGACAGGGTCCGCGCGTCGCCCGTGGAGAAGCTGGTCGGACGGACCGGCTCGGGGAGTCCGCCCAGCGCCGCGTGGCGTGTCGCCGCCCCTGCGCCGCCCACGGGTTCCGGGGTGCGCTCGGGAGAGGTGTCGGAGTGTGTTCCGGCGGTGGACATGAGGGCCCCTTCGACGGTGGCGGTGGGCCTGCGCCGCTGTGTCAGAAGGTGCGGCGGGGTCCGTCGGTCGAGCGTCTGGGGGAATGATGCCCGCTATGGCGCGATTCGACACTGTTTCGCGGGGAATCCGTAGAGGTGCGACGCTTATGGCGTCGGCCGACGATGCCGGGCCCCTCACCGAGGGACCGGGATCGGGAGGAGGTGTCCGCGATGGACGAGGCCCGACTCTCGGCGCGTGAGCAACGCGTTCTGGCGGAGATCGAGGAACAGCTCGACCGCGACGAGCCGCTCGCCCGCCACCTTCGCACGATGCGACGCGGCCCCCGGCTGCGCCTGCCCTCGCGCTCCGGTGACCACCATCGGCTCCCCGCGCTCGGAGCCCTCACCCTCACCCTGCTCGTCCTCGCCGTCGCCACCGAGGCCCCGCTGCTGATCTGGCTGTTCGCGGCCTCCTGGGTGCTGACCCTGGTCGCCCTCCTCAGCCTCGTCATCCGCTGGTCGCGCCGCCGGGCGACGACATCCCACCGGACCGAGTGAGGCACCCCGCGGACCAGGTCAGGCCGCCACCGACCCGCCACCTCGAACACCTTGTGCGCGCCCCGGACCAAGTCCGGGGCGCGCACAAGGTGTTCGTATGCGAGTCCGACTCACCAGCGGTACCAGCGGCCGTTGCCGCTCCGCATCAGGAAGCCGAGCAGCCACAGCACGAGCACGGCTATGGCGACGTACCAGAGCACTTCCACGGCGAATCCCGCGCCGAAGAGCACCAGGATCAGAAGGAGTACGAGAAGAAGGGGAACCATGGCGGCACCTCCGCTGCCTCCGAGGCCTGCCGGTCGTCCTCGGCGCGAGGGCACTCGGTACGTCCGCGCGTGCCCCCTATCTCCAGGAACATGCGCGGCGACCGCAACACACCCGAGGACGTTTGAGCATCGGCTGCGGGGTGAGGCGCAGAGGTGGCGGGGGGATTCGACGCCGGAGAGGAACGCACCGTGTCGACCGCAGGAAAGCCCGAGGGGAAGCCCGAAGGAAAGCCCGAAGGAAAGCCGCCCGACGTCCGGTCCGACGCACAGACCGACCGACAGACAGACGAACAGACCGACGCCCAGTCCGGTGGAACGCTCGCCGGAAAGGCCGTACTCGTCCTCACGACGAACTACGGAACGGAGCAGGACGAGCTGCGGAAACCGGTCGTCGCTCTGCGCGAGGCCGGTGCGCGCGTCACGGTCGCGGCGCAGAAGGACGCGGAGATCCGGACCCTGGTCTCGGACCGCAGGCCCGGTGACGTCGTCCGGCCGGACACCACCCTGGCGAAGGCGGCGGCCGACGACTTCGACGCCGTGATCGTGCCGGGCGGCACGCTGAACGCCGACCGGCTGCGTACCGACGACGAGGCACGACGCCTCCTCTCCGCCTTCGCCGACGCCGGCAAACCGGTCGCCGCCATCTGCCACGGACCCTGGATCCTCGTGGAGGCCGGCCTCGCCCGGGGCCGCGAACTCACGTCGTACCCGTCGCTCCGCACCGACCTCGAGAACGCGGGCGGCACGTGGCTTGACCGCGCCGTCGTCGTCGACACCACCGGACGCCACCCCCTGATCACCTCCCGCACGCCGGGCGACCTCGACGCGTTCGCGTCCGCCATCGTCCGGACCCTCGACGAGGGCGGGACCCCGGTCGACCAGAAAGGAACCCACTGATGCGCAAGAGCGACATGGAAAAGGGCAAGGGCAAGATCAAGGAGACCGTGGGCAAGGCCACGGGCAACGAGCGGATGGAGGCCGAGGGCAAGGGCGACCAGATGAAGGGAAAGGTCCAGGAGGTCGCCGACAAGGCGCGTGAACGCGCCGCGAAGTCCCCCGACGAACTGAAGCGACGCACCTCCTAGGCAGAGCCGTACGGGCCCCCGGCGGACACCGCCGGGGGCCCGTACGGCTTCGGGCGCACCGAGCCGCGACGGACGAGCTCACGTGGCGTCGCCCGGGGCCAGCACGTCCATCAGTTCGAGCAGGTACAGGAAGGCGACGGCCATCGGCGCGTCGGCGGTGTCGCGGCGGACCCGTGCCCAGTCGACCCGCTCGCGCAGGCCGCGCGCCACCGGCAGCAGGGCGCCGAAGTCGCAGTGGTGCTCGGAGAGCGCGAGCAGACGGCAGACCATGAGGTCGGTCGGGGCGAGCACCGGCATGTGGACGGAGTCGACCGGCATGGTCGTGGCACGGGCGAGGAGTTCGGTCGTCACGGGCCGGCCGGCGAGGGCGAAGATCAGATCGATCTCCTCGCCGCCCGCACGTGCCTTGACGAGCCAGTCCTCGGGCGGTTCGACGATGCGGATCCCGCGCTCGCGCAGCGACCGGGTGACGAGTTCGGCGTCCTCCCGGCGCACGGCGAAGTCCGTGTCGTGCTGGAGGCGGACGGGGATGCCGTGCGCGTACGCGGCGACACTGCCGACCAGGGCGAACGGGCAGCCGGACGCCTTGAGTACGGCGCCGACCTCCTTCGTCGCCTCCAGGATCGCCTGGGTGTGGTCGGGGGGCAGTGCCCGCGCGGTGACGCGTTCCCCCGCACTCGCCGCCCCGCCTCCGGGAGCCTCCGACGGCTCCGCCGGAACCGGACTGTCGGCGGGCGCGTGGGCCGCACGCCCGTGCGCGGAGCGTGCCGCTCCGTCCGCCGCGCGGTACGGGGCCGGGCCCTCCGTGAGGTTCATGGCCTGCTCCTGTCCTCGTCGCCGGTCACGTCGCCCCCCTTCGGGACCGCCCTGGTCCACCCCGCACGCCCCTCGTCACCGGGCGCCTCTCCCGACCCGCCGGGCCTCGCCGGTGGGTGTCGGCAGGAGGGCGCGGCCGTCGGACGGGGTGCGCAGCGCGGTCTCGCCCCGGGACCAGGCTTCCGTGACGTGGCGGGCGAGGCTGTCCTCCACGAGGCAGGTCGCGGCGATGCCGAAGGCGACGTCGGGGGCGAGGCCGGGGTCGTCGTCGAGGAGGCCGCCGACGACCTCGCGGCGTACCAGCTGCTCGTGGACGGCGTCGGCCTCCACGTGTTCGTCGTAGTACCGCGCGGCGGCGGGACCCGCGCCGGTCCGGCGCATCGCCTCGGCGAGGCGGGCGGCGGCGGGCGGCGACGTCGTCTCCAGGACGGCGAAGTGCCCGACGAGTGCTCCGCGCAGCCTGCGGTGCAGCCCGAGGAACGACATCAGGTTCGAGGCCGCCAGCGTCTCGGCGCCGGCCGCGTCGACGTACCGTCCGTACGACGGGTCGAGGTCCAGGTCGGTCATCAGGTCCGCGTAGAGCTGGGAGTGCATCCGCTCGGCACGCCCGCAGCCGTACTCGTCGTACTCGATCGCGACCATGGCCGCCTTGGCGCGGCCGTTCAGCCGGGGGACGACCCACAGGTGCGGGTCGGCCTCCCTGAGCTGGTGCACGGAGCGCAGCGCCGCGTACTCGCGCAGCGGCCACGCCTCTCCGCCGGAGAGGAGGAAACGGGACACGCCGGTGCCGTCGACCGGCTCCATGAGCAGTGCGGCCAGTGCCTCGTCCGCGGGAGGCGCGTCCCGGCAGTCGTGCCGCAGGGCGCTCTCGAAGCGGTGTTCCAGGAGGGCCCGGACCCTCAGCAGGTCGGGGTCCCATTCGAGGGTGTCGGGGACGCCGGCGAAGCCCCGGTAGTGCAGCTCGTAGCTGAGGTGCAGGGTGAGGTGCAGATCCTCGCCGTACGGGGAGCAGCGCGCGATCTCCGTTTCCCCGGGCAGCTGTCCCGGGCCGCCGAGCAGCCGGTTCCGCACCGCGTCGGACACGGTGCCGCGGGCTTCGGGGATCTCGGGCGCCGTCGTGACGGGCGGATGGACGAGGGTCATGACGGGTCGACCTCCCCGGCCCGCTGCCCGCCGTCGTCTCCCGGTGCGGCGGGTTCCGGCCGCTTCGCGGGGCCGGCGGCCCGCGAGCGGACGCGTCGCCGCAGGTGCGGGCGGTGGCTCGTGTCGCAGAACGGCGCCCGCAGGGTCCGCCGGCAGGTACAGAGCGCGATCACGGGCCGCTCGCAGTGGATCACCGACCCGTCCGGCATGACGATCTCCACGGGCCCCTCGACGAGCATCGGCCCTTCGGGGAGCGGCTGGATGCGGGGAGGCGCCGCGCGGGGCCCGGAGAGGCGGGGGCCGTCCGCGTCCGCCGGGAGCCCTTGCGGGGTCTCGGGGCCGGCCGACTCGCGCACCCTGGTCCGAGGGGCGTTCCCGCCCGGGGAAGAAGACATCGCACACCACCGATCGCATCCGACTGCGCGGACATCGCGCGTGTGCCCGGCTCGCCGGATCCCAATCACGGGCGGAAGGCCCGGATGACCACCAAGTCCTCGGTACGTGTGCCCGGAGCCACCAGTCCCCGGTCCGCGAACCAGTCCGCCCGGGCCGACATCACCGGCCCGAACGGCTGCGTGACGCGCTCCACGACACGAGCGCGCAGCCCGCCGCGTCCGAGCGCGTCCAGGGTGCCGGCGATGCCGGAGAGCGATGACTGGACGAGGAGCAGGACTCCGGAGCGCGTCAGGAGGCGGGGCACCCGGGCGCAGACACGATCGAGGAGCAGCCGCCCGTCCGGCCCCGCGTCCCAGCTCCTGCGGGGGCCTCCGGACGGCGCCTCGGCGTCCTCGCTCGGCACGTACGGCGGGTTCACGGTGATCAGGTCGAAGCGCTCGTGCCGCACCGGAACGTCCAGGTCGCCGCGGAGCGCGCGGATCCGGCAGCCGTGCAGCAGCGCGTTGAGCCGCGCGCTGGCGACCGCGGCGAGCGACACGTCCACGGCGGTCGCCCGCGCGCCGCGCAGCGCGGCCACGACGGCGAGGACGCCGGTACCCGTGCACAGGTCGAGGGAGCGGACTCCCGGGCCCAGTTCCTCGCGCCGCAGCTGCTCCATCAGGAGCCCGGTGTCGCCCTGGGGCGCGTACACCCCGGGCAGTCGGCACACCCGCGGGGCGTACGGCCTCGGCGGACGGGTCGCTCCGGCGCGGACGGCCGGTCGCTCGAACGGGGCGGTACGCATGTGGCTCAGCGCCCCACCGTCGAACCGCGCGGCACGCATGTGATCAGCGCCCCACCGTGGCCGCGGCCAGCGAGTCCACCACCGCGCTGAGGCGGCCGAGCCGGTGGAAGACGGCACGCTGACGTGCCGCGCCGCCGCCGTCCGTACCGATCCGCTCCCACTGGTCGCGCACCCACGCGAGGTCGCCGGTGGCCTCCAGCCCCTGCCTGGCGAAGTCGATCAGCCCGTCCACGAGGGCCACGGCGGGCCGCTCCCGGCCGTCCGACGGGTCGAGGCCCGTCCCGGCGAGCCCCTGGGCGGCGGCGAGCCGGTGGGCGCGGAGCAGGCTCGCGCGGGGGACCCGGGGCGGCGGAACCGAGGCGTCGACGCGCGGCAGCAGGGTCGCGGCCAGCCCCCGGACCAGAATCGCGAGCAGGACCACCGTGTCGAGGTCCGCGTTGGCGTCCGCGACCCTCACCTCGAGCGTCGGCACGTGTTCCGACGGCCGGGCGTGCCAGTACACCATGCGGTTGTCGAGCAGTGTGCCGTCCTCGACGAGCCGCGACACATGGGCCAGGTACTGCGCCTCGTCGAGAACCGGCGTCGGGCCGACGGTCGGCCACCGCGCGTGTTCCACGGCGCGCCAGCTCTCGTATCCCGTGTCACGGCGGCCGGCGAACGGCGAGTTCCCGGCCAGCGCCTGCAGGACGGGCAGCCATGGCCGCAGGTGCTGTGCCAGGGCCAGGGCGCGCTCCCGGTCCAGCGTCCCGATGTGGACGTGGCATCCGCAGACCAGCCCGTCGTCACGGGCCGTCCCGTCCCCCCTGGTCACCAGCGGAGCGAAGCGCCGGGCCATCAGCCGGTAACGGTCGGTGTCCGTGACCGTCAGCGGAACCTCCGGAGGCAGTACGGGAGTGCCGCACGCGACGGGCATGCAGCGCTCCTGCCGCGCCGCCTTCCCCACCACCGTCCGCAGCCAGGAGAGTTCGTCCCGCAGGTCGCCCCGGCTTGCGGTGGGCTCGGTGCAGATCTCGATCTGCGCGGTGAACAACTCCGCCTGCACCTGTTCACCGAGCTGGCGCGCGGCACGCCGGATCACCGCCGGCGCCCGGTTCGCGGGCGCCCGCGTCATCCGGTCCACCAGCACGAACTCTTCCTCGACGCCCATCGTCAGGATCTTCATCGCGCGCTCCTCGCCTCGGCCCCGCGACTACCCGCCGCCGGTGACCTCATGCCGTTTCGCCCCCGCCTCCGCGGGCAGCCGCCGGCCGGGTGACACCCGGCACCGCGGCACAGCTCGCCGAGTCCGCGGGACCGGGTTCGGGCGCCGCCGCACCGGGTAGTCGCGGGTGCGGACCGCACCGGCCGACCGGCCGCGCGTCGAGGCGAGAAAGGGTTCGTGATGGACGGGATCGTGTTGCTCCGCGAGGACCACAAGAACGTGGAAAAGCTGTTCAAGGAATTCGAACGGGCAGGTGACGACGCGCTGTCGGAGAAGGGCGACATCGCCCGGCAGGTCGTCCGGGAACTCACCACCCACGCCTGGATCGAGGAGAAGGTCTTCTACCCGGCGGCCCGCGAGGCCGCCCCCGAGACCACCGACCACGTCCTCGAAAGCGTGGAGGAGCACCACGCCGTGCTCTGGATGCTCTCCGAACTGGACGGGCTCGACCCCTCGGACGAGCGCTTCGACGCGAAGATGACCGTCCTGATGGAGAACGTGCGCCACCACGTCGAGGAGGAGGAGCAGGACTGGTTCCCCGACGTGCGCAAGGCCATGGGGCGCAACCGCCTCCGCGAACTCGGCGAGCGCATGGAAGCGGCCCGGAAGGACGCGCCGGAGAGCCCGCTGGACGTTCCGAGCGCCGACGCCTGAGGGCGGTGGGAGAACACGCCGCTTCGTCGTCTATTCGGCGCCGCGGCGGGTAGTCGGCCTCGTGAGCACAGGACCGTGAGGAGGCCCCGAGATGAGAGGGAACGCCGACGGAAGGACGGCAGGCGAGCGGCGCGCGCTCAGCGACGAGCAGTTCCTGAGGCTGATGCGGGAGGCACGTGCCGAGGCACGCCGCGGGTTCCTCGGCGAACCTCCCCGGGGGGAAGCGGACTTCGCGCTGCGGACGCAGCACGCCGAGTTCGGTGCCGCCGCCCACTGACCGGGTGGGATGACGAGTCCGCCAGGCGCCCCCGCGAGGGGCGCCTCGCTCCGTCCGGGGCGGGCGGAGCGCCCCGGACGCATCCCTCATGTATGAGCCCGATGACGCCGGGTACGCGCCGAGGGAGCCCGCAGAGTGCGTGACGGCACGAGGAGGCAAGGACATGAGCAAGGTCGAGCAGACCATCGACGTGGACGTTCCGGTGCGGAGCGCGTACGACCAGTGGACGCAGTTCGAGGATTTCCCGCGCTTCATGGAGGGCGTCGAGGAAGTCCGGCAGCTCGACGACCGGCACTGCCACTGGCAGACGAAGGTCGCCGGCGTGCGGCGCGAGTTCGACACCGAGATCGTCGACCAGCTCCCCGACGAGCGGATCGCCTGGCGCAGCACGGGCGAAGGGATACGGCAGAAGGGCGTCGTCAGCTTCCAGTCGCTGGACGCCGACCACACCCGCGTCCGCCTGGCCATGGACGTGGAGCCCGACGGCATGGCGGAGAAGGCCGCGAACGCCCTCGGCATGCTGGACCGGCGTGTGAAGGGCGACCTCAAGCGGTTCAAGGGGTTCATCGAGGACCACGAACAGGCGACCGGCGGCTGGCGCGGCCGCATCCGCCCGCAGGACGCCGACGTGCCCACCTCGACCGGGGTGCCGATGGGCGAGGAACCCGGCCCCATGGGGGACGAGACCGTCGACCCGATGGGTGGTGAGGGACCCGGTCCGATGCGGGAGGAGCCCGGATCGACGGGCGACCCCGACCGGACGCGCCGATCCCCGGGCATGGAGTCATGGCCGCTCCCGCCCGGCCCCGGCGACCCGGGAACGCGCTGACCAGGGAGGGAGCTCCGCGCCCCTGGTTTCCGACTGTCCTCGGGGCGCGGCGCTTCCGGTGCCGACCGCCGGGTCCTTCCTGCCGGCCGCTGACGACCGCCCCGGGCGCACCGCCCGGGGCGGCGCGGCGCGCGAGACGCCGTATCGCGTGCGCGAGGGCCGGGAGGGGCAGGGGCCGGGATCGCGTCCTGCCGTCCGCGCGCTCCGGCGGACGCGCTGGACCGGGGCGGGTGACCGGAAGCTGTCGGCGCGGATCCCCCACCAGCGCGTCGGGGCCCGTTTCAGGACCCCCGGTCGTGGCAAGTCGCCGGGCATGATGCGCATCGGGTACACCATGATGACCGAGCAGGCAGGCCCGCGTGAGCTGGTGGAGCACGTGGTCGAGGCGGAGCGGGTGGGGTTCGACTTCTCCGTGATCTCGGACCACTCGTTTCCGTGGCTGGAGTCGCTGGGGCACGCCCCGTACGCGTGGAGCGTCCTCGGGGCGGCGGCGCAGGCGACGTCCACGATTCCGCTGATGAGCTTCGTGACCTGCCCGACCTTCCGCTACCACCCCGCGGTGATCGCGCAGAAGGCGGCGACCGTCCAGCAGCTGTCCGAGGGCCGCTTCCGGCTCGGCCTGGGGTCGGGCGAGAACCTGAACGAGCACGTCGTGGGCGCGGGCTGGCCCTCGGCACGGGTCCGGCTGGCCATGCTGGACGAGGCTGTCGAGATCATCCGCGCCCTGTTCACCGGCGCGTACGTGACCCGGAACGGCCGGTACTTCCAGGTCGCGGACGCGCGCCTGTGGGACGTGCCCGACGATCCGCCGCCCCTCGGCATCGCGGCGTCGGGCCCGCGCTCGTGCGCGCTCGCCGGACGCCACGGCGACCTGCTGATCGCGACGGAGCCGAAGCGCGAACTGGTGGACGCCTTCGACGCCCAGGGCGGCGCGGGCAAGCCGCGTGTCGGTCAGCTGCCCATCTGCTACGACACCGACCGGGAGGCCGCCGTGGCCCGTGCGCACGAGCAGTTCCGGTGGGCCCTGGGCGGCTGGCGGCTCAACGCGGAACTGCCGCTGCCTGTGGGCTTCGCGCAGGCTTCCGAGCACACCCGCCCGGAGGACGTGGCGAAGAGCATCCCGTGCGGGGACGACGTCGGTGCGGTCGCCGACGCGGTCCGGCCCTTCGCGGAGGCCGGGTTCACCGAGCTCGCCCTCCTCCAGATCGGCGGAGACCGGCAACTGCCGTTCCTGCACTGGGCGGAGACGACCCTGCTGCCCGCCCTCCGTGACCTCTAGGGAGCAGGCCATGACCCGCGCCGCGCTCTTCGACGTCGACGGGACCCTCGTCGACTCCAACCACCTGCACGTCGTGGCCTGGTGGGAGGCCCTGCGGCAGGGCGGCCACCAGGTGTCCACCCACGCCGTACACCGGGCGATCGGACTGCCGGGGGAGCAGCTCCTCGACCACCTGCTCGGCCGGGACCGCGACCGCTCGCACGACGACCGTCTCAGCGGCGCCCACGACACCCTCTACGGAACGTTCTTCGAACGACTCCAGGCCTTCGACCGGGCCGCGGACCTGCTGCGCGCGCTCGCGGACGACGGATGGCGGATCGTCCTGGTGACCTCGGCCAAGGACCGGGAACTGACGGCCCTGCGCCGGGCTCTCGACGCCGACGACGTCGTCACGGCCACCGCCACCGCCGACGACGTCGAGCGGGGCAAGCCGGCCCCCGACCCGATCGAGCACGCCCTCTCACTCGTCGACGTCGACCCCGACCGGGCCGTGTTCGTCGGGGACAGCGTCTGGGACATGAAGGCCGCGCGCCACGCCGGCGTGGTCCGCGCCGGACTGCTCTGCGGCGGTATCCCGCGCGCCGATCTGACCGAGGCCGGCGCGGCCGCCGTCTACGACGACCCCGGCGACCTCCTCGACCACCTGGCCACCAGCCCCTTCGCCGGTGCGCGGGTGCCGGAGGCCGTACGGACGGATGGACGGACGGACGGAGGGACACGATGACCGCCCACGAGAGCGAATACCGGATAGCGCGGTTCAGGGACCGGCTGGCACGCGGGGAGGTGGCCGAGCTCGGGGTGCGGGTCGAGGTGCGGGGCGAGGCCGTACTGCTGACGGGGACGGTGCCGACCGCGGACCGCCGTGACGAGATCGTGCGGATCGCGGTCGTGGAGCTGGACGGCATTCCGGTCCGGCAGGACCTGCTGGTCGCCTGTGCCGACCCTCCCGACCGGCCCGAGGAGCTGCTGTGACCGCGCACGGAGAACCGAGCGGAGCGATGGTGCGGGTGGCGGCGGTGGGGGACATCCATCTCAGTTCGGACTGCCGGGGGTTGCTCCGTCCTTCGTTCGAGACGCTGCCGCTCTGCGCGGACGTCCTGCTGCTCGCCGGTGACCTCACCCGGCACGGCACGGTGCCCGAGGCCGAGGTGGTCGCGGGGGAGGTCCGCGACCTGGGGGTGCCGGTGGTGGCCGTCCTGGGCAACCACGACTACCACGGGGAGCGCGAAGCGGACGTCACGCGGGTCCTCACCGACGCGGGGGTGACCGTCCTGGAGGGCGAGAGCGTGATCCTGCCGGTGGACGGGGGGAAGGTGGGCGTCGCGGGCGTGAAGGGTTTCTGCGGCGGGTTCGCCGGCCGCAGCGCCGGGGAGTTCGGCGAACGCGAGATGAAGGAGTTCGTCCGTACCTCGCGCCGGGGTGCCGAGGGTCTGCACCGGGCCCTGACCGGGCTGTCGGCGGGCGACTGCGGGGCGAGGATCGCCCTCACCCACTTCGCGCCGGTGCCCGACACCCTGGCGGGGGAACCGATCGAGATCTACCCGTTCCTGGGGAGCTACCTCCTCGCGGAGGCCATCGACGAGGCCGGCGCCGATCTCGCGGTGCACGGCCATGCCCACCTGGGCACCGAGCACGGGATGACGGCCGGCGGGATCCGCGTGCGCAACGTCGCCCAGCCCGTCATCGGCGCGGCGTTCGCGCTGTACCACCTTCCGATGGTCCGCCCGGGCGGGCGCCGGGAGGAGTCGCGCGGGACCGTGGTCCGGGCGCCCGCCTGACCTGCTGGGCGATAGGTCAGCTCACCGCCTGCTTCACGAGGGCGCCGATGCGCTCCTCGACCTCGGGGGTGACTTCGGTGAGGGCGAAGCCGGCGGCCCACATGGTGCCGTCGTCGAGCTTGGCCTGGTCGCTGAAGCCGAGGGTGGCGTAGCGGGCCTTGAACTTCTCGGCGCTCTGGAAGAAGCAGACGACCTTGCCGTCGAGGGCGTAGGAGGGCATGCCGTACCAGAGCTTGGGCGCGAGGACGGGGGCGTGGGTGGTGACGACGGCGTGGACGCGCTCGGCGAGGACGCGGTCGGAGTCCTGCATTTCGGCGATCTTGGCGAGTACGTCTCGTTCGGCCTCGGCGGCCTTGTCGGCGCGGGAGCTTCGGCGGGCGGCCGACTTCTGCTCCTTGGCGTGGTCCTTCATCGCGGCCCGCTCCTCGGCCGAGAACCCCTCGTACGTGCCGCTTTCGGTCTTGCCCATGGCGGAGTGCCCCCTTGAGGGTAGTGGCGAACGGGATCTTGAGACGGGACTGTAGCCCGGGGGATCGTCGTTTCACCGTCATAACGCGCTGGTTCCACCATAGTTGTCGTATCTCCTGCCGAATCCTTACGGTTCCGTTCGTCAGGATTCGAGGTGCCCGGCCGTCATCGCCCGCTCTCCGCAAGGCCGTTCAGCGCGGCGGCCTCGCGGAGCAGCGCGGTGCGGTCGATGGCGTCGGTGCCGGTGGCCGGCACGGTGCAGGCGAAGGCGCCGGCGATGGAGCCGTAGAGCGCGCACCGGTCGAGGGGCTCACCGGTGAGGCGGCCGAAGAGGAAGCCGGCGGCGAAGGCGTCGCCCGCGCCGTTGGAGTCGACGACCGGCTCGCGGGGCTCCACGGCGGGCACGTGGACGAGCCCGTCCGCGCTGAGCAGGTACGCGCCTTCGGCGCCCGCCGTGGCGATCACGACCTCGGCCCGGCCCCGCTCCAGGATCCGGTGCATGGTCTTCTCGCGGTCCGCGAGCGCGGTGGTGGATACGAACACGAGGTCGGCGCCGTAGGCGAACGGCTCGTGGTAGGGGTTCTCGCCGTCCCAGTCGTGCAGGTCGGTGGAGATCGTGAGTCCCGCTTCTCTCAGCTGAGGGAGGGCGAAGGCGCACGGGTAGGTGAGGGAGACGTGCGCGTGCCGGCTCACCGCGGCCAGCGAGCCGACGAGCTCCTCGGGCAGCCGGTCCGACTCCTGCGAGCGGCTGTCGTCGTAGAGCGAGAGCCGCCGGCCGTCGGGTCCCACCAGGTTGACCGCCCGCTTGGTGCCGCCGGGCAGCGGCACCTCGGTGAAGGCGATGCCCCGGTCGCGGTGGAAGGCCCGCAGGAGGTCGCCCGGCGGGTCGTCGCCGATCATGTCGAGGTGGTGGGTCCGCAGCCCCAGCGCGCTGAGGCCGAGCGCCACGAAGTCCCCGGTCTGCCCGGCCCGCGTCTCGATTCCCGGCCGGATCATGTAGCTGTCGGCGTAGGGGAGCGGGAGCTCGGGAACGTACACGATCGTGTCGACGCCCGACCCTCCGAGGACGAGGACGTCGTACTCGCTGCTCATCGCTGTTCCTCTCGTACGAGGGAGGAGGCGACCGGCCCCGCGCGCGCGAGGGCGCGTCGGGGACCGGTAACCCCCTCTGATCGCTGGTGAGTCAAGCAGCCGTCGACACCCGTCGGCAAGATCTTGCTGAATGTTTCAGCAAGGGTCGCGACGTGCCGTCCGGCTACGCGTCGACGGCGTCGGTCACGTGCCGCCAGTCGTCCAGGTCCGCGATGCGCGCCTCCAGAGCGGGGCGCATGCCCGCCGTGCTGGAGGTGCCGAGGGCCAGGCGCAGGGGAGGGTTGGGGCTGTCGACCGCGGTCCGGATGCCCGCGGCGATCCGTGCCGCAGCGGAGAACGCGGACGCCGGAAGCTCTCCGATGCCCTTCTGGACCTCGCGGACGGTCCGGTCGTAGTCGCCCAGGCCGGTCGCGACGTCGAGGTTGGCGAGGAAGGGGGTCGCGGTCATCCCGGGCTGGATGATCGTGACCTTGATGCCGAGCGGTGCGACCTCGGCCGCGAGCGCGTCCGAAAGTCCCTCGACCGCGTACTTGGTGGCGGCCAGCAGGCCCACGCCGGGATGGGCGGACTGCCCGTAGACCGACGAACCCTGGAGGACGTGCCCGGACCGCTGGGCGCGGAGCACCGGCAGCGTCGCGCGGAGCACGTTCAGCACGCCGAAGACATTGGTGTCGAACACGGCGCGGGCCTGCGTGTCGGAGGCCTCTTCGACGGCTCCGAACAGTCCGTATCCCGCGTTGTTGGCCACGACGTCGATGCGGCCGAACCGCGCGAGCGTGCCTTCCACCGCGTCCCGGACGGCTCGCTCGTCGCGTACGTCCGCCCGGAGGAGGAGCAGGCGCTCGCGGTGCGCTCGCGCCAGTTCGTCCAGGGAGGAGGTGTCGCGGGCGAGTGCCGAGACGCTGTCGCCGTTCTCCAGTGCCTGGAGCGTCAGTTCGCGGCCGATGCCGGACGTCGCGCCGGTGATCAGCCAGGTGCGGGCAGGGGTCTGGGGGTTCGATGCTTCGTTCATGTTGCGACCGTAAGCCGTTAGCTCGCAACGAGTCAATCGAGATCAACGGCGATGTTGCCCGCTAGTCGGATTAGCACTGCCCGTGCTGATGTACTGTGGAGGGATGATCACTGCGGCATCCGGATCCCCCGAACCCAGCCCACGGACCGTCACGCCGACGGTGGAGACCGTCCTCGCGTTCGTGAACACGCGCGCGGACGGATCGGGGCGCCGAGAGGCGTTCGGAGACGGGGACGCGTTCGCGGAGTGGCTGGCGGAGCACGACGAGTTCGGTGGCGAAACCGTCGCGACCGACGCCGACGCCGCGGTCGCGCGCGAACTGCGTGATGCCCTGGTGACGGTGCTGCTCGCGCACTCGGGCGATGAGGAAAGCCTGGGTGAGCCGCTACTGCGTGCCGAGCGGCACCTGCGACGTGTGGGTTCGCTGTACCCGCTGGCGACGGTGGTCACGGCCGGCGGTGCGGAGCTGGCCTCGCCGCAGGAGGGGGTGCCGCGCGTGTTCGGAACCGTACTGGCCGCGGTGACGACGTTCGCGCAGAGCGGCGACTGGGGGCGCGTCAAGGCGTGCCGGAACCCCCCGTGCCACTTCGGTTTCCTCGACCGCACCCGCAATGGGGGAGGGCTGTACTGCAGCACCGGCTGCGGCTCCCAGGTGTCCATGCGCAAACACCGCCGGCGGCAGCGCGAGGGCGGCGACGGCGGCGGGGGCGCCACCGCCTCCGTTCCTCCGGTTTCTCAGACGCCCGCCACCTCGGGCTCCGGCGTCACGCCGCCGCGGAAGGTCCGGCGGTAGGCGAGCGGGGTGACGCCGATGGCGGCGTGCAGGTGCTGGCGCAGCGAGGTGCCGGTGCCGAACCCCACCTGACCGGCGATGTCGTCGACGGGCAGGTCGGTGGACTCCAGGAGGTCCCGGGCCCGCGCCACCCGCTGCTGGATCAGCCGGCGCCCCGGGCTCATCCCGACCTCCTCGTCGAACCGCCGCGCGAAGGTGCGCAGGCTCATCCGCGCGTGCGCGGCGAGTTCGGTGAGCGTGAGCGGTCCGCGCAGGTTCCCCAGGGCCCACTGCCGGGTCCCCGAGGTGTCGTTCGCCGTGGCCTCGGGCACGGGCTGCTCGATGTACTGCGCCTGTCCGCCGTCGCGCCACGGCGGCACGCACATCCGCGCCACCCGGTTGGCGACGGCGGCGCCGTGGTCCTTGCGGACGAGGTGGAGGCAGACGTCCACCCCCGAGGCCGCGCCCGCCGAGGTCAGCACGGATCCGTCGTCGACGAAGAGGACATCCGGGTCGAGGGCGATCTCCGGGTACCAGGAGCGGAGGTCTCCGCGAGCGCCCAGTGCGTCGTGGCGGGACGGCCGTCGAGCGTGCTTGCGCCGGCGAGGACGAAGGCGCCCGTGCACACCATGCGCGCCATCAGCCAGGACGTCCACGGAGCCCCCGAGGTGCTCAAGGAGACCGTGCTGCCGCGGCCCGAGCCGGGCCTGAACCAGATCCTCGTCGCCGTCCGCGCGGCCGGCGTCAACCCGACCGGCTGGAAGCACCGTTCCGAGGGCCTCTTCCTCGCCGACCGCTTCCCCCTGGTCCTCGGCTGGGACGTCTCCGGCGCCGTCCAGGCCGTCGGCTACGGCGTGACGATGTTCAAGCCCGGCGACGAGGTCTTCGGGATGCTGCCCTACCCGTACGGCGTCGGCTCCCATGCCGAGTACGTGACCGGCCCCGCCCGCGCCTTCGCCCACAAGCCGGCCGGCATCGACCACGTCCAGGCCGCCGCCCTCCCGCTCGCCGCCCTCACCGCCTACCAGGCCTCGTCGACACCGCCCGGGTCGCCCCCGGGCAGCGCGTCCTGATCCACGCCGCCGCCGGCGGAGTCGGCCACCTCGCCGTCCAGATCGCCAAGGAGCGCGGCGCGTACGTCATCGGCACCGCGAGCGCCGCCAAGCACGACTTCGTCCGCTCCCTCGGCGCGGACGAGGTGATCGACTACCGCACCATCGACTTCGCCGAGGCCGTCCGGGACGTCGACATGGTCCTCGACCCCCTCTCCGGCGACACCCGCGTCCGCTCCCTCGACGTCCTGCGCTCCGGCGGCGTCCTCGTCTCGCTACTCCCCGGCACCGACCCGGACGAGCCGGCGAAGGCCGCCGCGCGGGGAGTCCGCGTCGAGACCCTCCTCGTCGAGGCCGACCACGCCGGCATGAACGCCGTCGCCGCCCTCGCGGAGTCCGGCGCCCTGCGCGCCCACGTCGAGGCGTCCTTCCCGCTCGCCGAAGCCGCCAAGGCCCACGCCCTCGGCGAGACGGACCGCACCACCGGCAAGATCGTCCTCGTCGTGTCGGGCGAGGACCGCGGCTGACCCGACGCCGACGCCGCCGCGGCTGCCGGGCCGGGGTGACCCGCCGCCAAGGGGCGCGCTACGTCGCTACGTCGCTAGGTCGTTCGCTGGAGCGCACGCCCGGAGCGCGCCGGGAGGGAGCGCGTCCGGTAGACGCGCAGCTCCGTCACCTCGTACGACATCTCCCGCGTCTCCGGGTCGGGCGCCGGGTGGTAGCGGCCCGCGCAGACCGAAAGGTTCACGATCAGATACGCCCGCCAGGCGCGCCCGACCCCGCGACGGTCGTCGAAGACCCGCACGCCGTTGACCCACCAGACGACCGAGCGGGCGCCGAGCTCCACCCTGAGGTCGACCCACGCACCCGGCCGGACGGCCGGGTCCCGGAAGAAGTGGTAGCGCCCCCTGACCCGGTTCGAGAGTTCGAGGAGGTCCGGGTTGTCGGGGTGGTACTCGAAGACGTCGACCTCCTGTCCGCCGTCGAGCCAGGTCCAGATCGCCGGCCAGGCGCCGGTCTCCACCGGCAGCCGCACCCGCGCCTCCAGGACATCGCCGGCGCGGACGGTGAAGCCCTCCCGGCTGCCCTCCGTCGTGAGCAGCCCGGCGTCCCAGTCGCCGTCCGGGCGGGCGGTCGCCCGGAAGACGCCCGTGCGGCTGTACGCGGGATCCTCCACCAGGTGGTCGAGCTTGTTGTCGCCGTGGTTGGTCGGCCCGCCGTCGGGATAGGCCCACGAGCGGCCGGCGACCCACTGGTCGGTGGAGGAGAAGTCCGCGTCGAGCACGAGGTCCCCCGGGGGCAGGACGGGTGCCGTCCTGTCCGGACCGGAACCGCCGCCGCGTCGCAGGAGCCGGTCGAAGAGGTCGGTCAGCACGGGCCACGCTCCTTTCGCGCGGGCGTCCACAGGCCCGCGGGCGATCCGTCCCACTTTCCGCCGCGCGCACCGTGATTGTCCGCGCTTGGCGAGAAGTCGCCACGGGCACCCTCGAGCTTTTTTCGGATACGCTGTATCCATTAATGACCCGCGTCCCGAGACTCCGGGGACCGACGAGAGGAGCGGAATGAACGAGCACTCCACCACGCACGCCGACACCGAAACCGACACCGAAACCGAAACCGACACCGATTCCCGCACCGGCCCAGGCGCCGGCACCGATTCCCGCACCGACACCGACACCGACACCGACACCGACGTGATCGTCGTCGGCGCCGGACCCGTCGGGCTCGCCCTCACCCTCGACCTGGCCCGCCGCGGCGTCGCGGTCCGGCTCCTGGAGCGCGACGCGACGAGGTTCGAAGGCTCGCGCGCCAAGGGCGTCCAGCCCCGCACCCTCGAAGTGCTCGACGACCTCGGCCTGGTCGGCGCCGCCCTCGCGGCGGGGAGCGCGTACCCCCCGATGGGACTCCACCTCGGCCCCTACACCAAGACATGGCGGATGCACGCCACCGCCCCGGAGGGCGCGGGCACCCCGTACCCGGACGTCCTCCTGCTCCCGCAGTACGCCACGGCCGACCTGCTCCGCGCCGCCGTCGAACGGCTCGGCGTCCGTGTCGAGTTCGGCGCGCGGGCCGTCGGGATCACTCAGGACGACGACGCCTGCGCGGTACGCCTGGCCGACGGCCGACTCGTCACCGCCCGGTACGTCGTCGGCGCCGACGGCGGCGCCAGCGCCGTGCGGAAGGCGGCGGGCATCGCGTTCGAGGGCACCACCGACGAGGCCGACCGGATGATCCTCGTGGACGGCGCCGTCGACGGCCTCACCCGCGACCGCTGGCACGTCTGGCCCCGCGCCCGGGGACGCAGCGTCGCGGCCTGCCCGCTGCCCGGCGGCGACCGCTTCCAGATCATGATCAGGACCCGGCCGGGCGAGGCCGCCGACGCCCGGGACCTCACCGACGGCGCCCTCGCCGCGCTCTTCCGCCGCCGGGTCGGCCGCTCCCTCACCCTGCGCGACATCAGCTGGTCCTCGGTCTTCCGGCCCAACATCCGCCTCGCCGAGGGCTACCGCGAACGCCGGCTCCTGCTGTGCGGCGACGCCGCCCACGTCCACACCCCCGCCGGCGCGCAGGGCCTCAACACCGGCGTCCAGGACGCCCACAACCTCGGCTGGAAACTCCAGCAGGTCCTCGCCGGCGCGGACGACGCGCTCCTCGACACCTACGAGGGCGAGCGCCGTCCCGTCGCCGCCCAGGTCCTCGGCCGCTCCACCGAACTGTACGAAGGCCTGCGCCGCCCCCGCCCGGGCAAGCTCACCCGGGGCCAGGACGAACACCAGCTCGGCATCTCCTACTTCGGCGGCCCGCTCGCCCCCGCCGACGCACCCGGCACCACGACCCTCCGCCCCGGCGACCGCGCCCCCGACGCCCCCCTGCCCCACCCCACGCCCACCGCGCGCACCCTCTTCGACCTCTACCGCGGCCCGCACTTCACCGCCCTCGCCTTCGGCGCCCGCGCGGCCGCGGCCCTGGACCGCCTCCCGTGGCCGACCGTCGGCGCCCCGCTGCGCCGCCACGCCCTGCTCACCCGAACCACCGCCCGAACACCGGACGAAGCGGCCCTGCTCACTCCCTACGGCATCACCGGGGACACCGTCCTGATCGTCCGCCCGGACGGCCACGTCGGCGCCGTCGCCCCCGTGGACGAGGCCGGCGACGTGCGGCTCCCCACCGCCTTCGGTCCGCGCGCCACCGGCGGGTACGGTGTCCAGCGCACCACTGACGGCCGCCGCTAGGGCGGGTCCGCACCGCGAGAGAGAGCCCCACCCATGGCCGCCACCCCACCACCCCCCGGCAGCCCCGCGTGGTGGGCCGCGCGCCCCGCGCCCGCTCCCGTGCCGGAGCGCCGGCGCGGCCGGCCCGCGCTCGACACCGCGCACATCGTCGGCGTCGCCCTGCGCCTCGTCGACGAGCACGGCACCCAGGCTTTCTCCCTGCGCCTGCTCGCCGAGGCCCTCGGCTCCGGAACCGCCACCCTCTACCGGCACTTCGAGGGCAAGGACGAGATCCTCGCGTACGTCGTCGACCGCGTCCTCGGCGAGACCGTCCTCGGCGACCTCGCCGACCTCGCCGACTGGCGGGAGGCCCTCACGGTCACCGCCCACCGCTTCCACGACACCCTGCGCCGCCACCCCCACGTCCTGCCGCCGCTCATGGCGCAGGTGCCCGTCGGCCCCCACGGACTCGCCCAGCGCGAACGGGTCCTGGCCGCGCTCCTCGCCCACGGCCTCCCGGCGGACCTCGCCGCCCGGGCCTTCACCGCCGTCACGCACTACGTCATCGGCTTCACCGCCCAGCAGTACGGCCCCGCGGCCGCCCCCGACGACGGCCCCCGGCTCGCCGCCTTCTACCGCGAGCTCGACCCGGCCGCGTACCCCGCGCTCCACCAGGCGGCCCGGACCCTCACCTCGGTTCCCGTGGAAGAGGAGTTCGCGTTCGGGCTCGGCCTCCTCGTCCACGGACTCGCCCACCTCCACCCCTGAGCCCTCGCGGGGAGCCGCCGGCGCAACGGTCGCCGCCCGGCCTCGTTGATCACGCCATGAACCATGTCATCGCCCGGCGGCGCCTCCGCCTCCTCAGCACCACCGTGGCCGCCCTGATGCTGTCGGTCGCGGGCGCGCAGAGCACGTACGCGCACTCCGACGCGCGCGACTGCCCGGCTGCGGAGATCTTCGCCACCGACAACGCCGCGATCATCACGGACCCCGACGACCCCCGGCTCGACACCCGTCTGGTGCGCTTCGGCCGCGAGGTGCGCGAGATCGTCCGGGCCCACGGCGCCCGGCCCGGCCGCTCGGAGCTCCTGGACGGCGTCTTCTGGTCCGGCGAGCTGAAGCAGGCCACGTACGAGCGCTCGCGCGAGTTCGACGTGAACAGGGTGGGCCGCGACGGGCTGCACCACATCGCCGGAGTCATCGCCAAGCGGTACGAGCAGGAGGCCGTACTCACCTTCCGCTGCCTGCCCCGGACGTCGCCCGAGACCGACGCCGTGGAGATCGAGGTCCCCGGCGTCACCCCGAGGGCCCTGCGCGAGGCGCTCGTCGCCGACCCGGAGGCCCGTGAACGGCTCGGCGGCGGATCGGTCACCCTCGACGGCCGGCTGATCCTCGTCGCCCCCGTCGCGGACCTGCCCCTCGCCCGTGCCTTCACCGCCGAGCTCGGCGCGGACTGGGAGCGGGCCGAAGTGCGTTACGGGGACCGGGAGTTCGTCAGCTGATCCGTCCGGCGGCAGGAAAGGGCCCGCCGGGCCCGGGGAATCCCGGACCCGGCGGGCCCCGTCGCTCGCGGGGCTGTCAGGCGTACGTCTCGAACTCGGCCACCTGGGGTGTGCCGGTCGAACCGGTGATCTCGAAGGTGATCTTGCTGAGGGTGGTACGGCCGAAGGTGATGACCCCGGCTCCGCTGCCGGAGGTCAGGACGGCGCCCGTGTCGGCGTCGAGGACGCGCCAGGAACCGATGCGGCCCGCGGCGCCCGCGGTCTCCTTGACGGCGATCGTGGAAACGGACGTGGGGGAGCCCCACTTGATCGAGACGGATCCGGTCGAGCCGGCCGGCGACCAGTAGGTGCTCAGGCTGCCGTCCCGTACGTTCCCGTAACTCGTCCCGTCGGCCTTGCTGGAGCCGTCGGACCCGGCGCCGATGCTGAGGTTGGTCCCGCTGGGCGGGCTCGTGGTCGGCGGTGTGGTGGGCGTCGTCGCCGTGGGTGTCGGGGTCGTGGGGGTCGGAGTGGGGGTCGGTGTCGGCGTTGGGGTCTGCGGCGAGCAGGCGCCGTCCGACACGAGCAGGCCCTTGCCGGCGCCCGCCGTCCGGCTGACGATGCCCGGTACGCAGCCCGCCGGGTCCGGGGTGAAGGCGTACGGGATGGCGACGGTGGTGTTGGACTGCGGGTCGGGACCGGCCGGGTTGTTCTCGCTCCCGCGGCTCGACCAGGTGACGTTGTCGTAGATGTTGCCGCTGACCTGCCAGTACCCGGCGGCGTCGGTGTAGAAGGTGCCCAGGACGTCCTTGGAGTCCTCGAAGTAGTTGGCGTCGACCCTGGCGCGGGCACCCGCCCGCGAGTTGATGCCGGATTCGTTGAGGCTCAGGTAGTGGTTGTTGTACATGTGGGCGGTGCCGCCGCGCAGCAGGGGAGCCCGGGAGTCGATGTTCTCGTACAGGTTGTGGTGGTAGGTGATGAAGCTGTTCGACAGGTCGGTCTCACTGGAGCCGACGAGGCCACCGCGGCCGGAATTACGCAGAATGCTGTAGGACAGGGTCACGTACTGGGTGTTGTCCTTCATGTCGAAGAGGCCGTCGAAGCCCTCGGACTCGCCGCCCGAGGCCTCCAGGGTGGTGTGGTCGACCCAGACGTTGCGGACGGTGCTCTCCATGCCGATGGCGTCGCCGCCGTTGGAGACGGGCGAGCCCGACTTCTTGACGTTCCGGACGGTCACGTTCTGGATGACGATGTTGCTGGCGTCGCGCAGGTGGATGCCCAGCTGGTCGAAGACGGCGCCGCTGCCGACCCCGACGAGGGTGACGTTGCTGATCTGCTTGAGTTCGATCACGCCTGCGGCGGTGTTGCAGCTGGCGCCCGACACCTTGGCGGTGTTCGCGTGGTTGATCGTTCCTTCCACCTCGATGGTGATCGGCGTGCTGCTGGTGGCCCGGCCGCACAGGGCCGCGTGGATCGCGGTCCCCGTGGTGGCCCGCACGGTCTGCCCGCCCGCGCCGCCCGTCGTGCCGCCGTTCTGGGTCGCGTACCCGGTGACGCCGCCGGTCGCCGCCGACGCCTCGGGCATCGTCAGCACCACCCCGGTCACGGCCGCCAGGGCCATCGTCGCCAGCGCCGCGTGGAGTCGCGGTGCGACTGGTCGTCTCATCCCTCGCCTTCCTTTTCGTCAGTGTTCACCTGAAGGGAGAAAGCGCTTTCTGTCCGCGACGATAGGGTGCCCTCCGGGGGCTGGCAAGGCTCCGCGTTGTGGCGGAATCGTGTCGAAGATCGACGGGCCGCGTCCGGCGGCCGCTACTCCGCGCAGGGGTGCCGGGGGTCAGCGGCGTCCCGCCGGGGCGGGTCAGCCGCCGCGGCGGATCCGCGCGGCCTGACGGGCCTCGGCGGTCTTGCGGGCCTCGGCGGCACGGCGCGACTCGTTCTTGGCGCGGCCGGGCCGGCCCGGGACGGTGCCCATGCCGCGGAAGGCCGCGCCACCGCGCTTGGTGCCCTCCTGTGAGGGCGCGGCGCCGTCGACGGGCACGCCGGACGGCGTCCGGGCTCCGGTGATGCGGCTCAGTTCGGCCTCGCCCGAGCGGACCTGGGTGACCTGCGGGCGGATGCCCGCGTCCGCCATGAGGCGGGCCACGTCCTTGCGCTGCTCGGGGGTGACCAGGGTGACGACGAGACCGGACTCACCGGCACGCGCGGTCCGGCCGCCGCGGTGCAGGTAGTCCTTGTGGTCGGCCGGCGGGTCGACGTTGACGACCAGGTCGAGCTCGTCGACGTGGATGCCGCGGGCCGCCACGTTCGTGGCGACCAGGACCGGGACCTCGCCGCTCTTGAAGCGCGCGAGCGTGCGGGTCCGCAGCGGCTGCGACTTGTCGCCGTGCAGCGCGGCCGCCTGTACGCCGCTGCCGAGCAGGTGACGGGTGAAGCGGTCGACGGAGGCCTTGGTGTGCAGGAACATGATCACGCGCCCGTCGCGGGCCGCGATCTCCGTGGCGGTGGCGAACTTGTCGGCGCCGTGCACGTGCAGCACGTGGTGCTCCATGGTGGAGACGGTGGCGGCCGACGGGTCGACGGAGTGGACGACCGGGTCCCGGAGGTAGCGCTCGACGACGAGGTCGACGTTGCGGTCGAGAGTGGCCGAGAACAGCATCCGCTGGCCGTCGGCGTTCACCCGGTCGAGCACCTCGGTGACCTGCGGCATGAACCCCAGGTCGGCCATCTGGTCGGCCTCGTCCAGGACCGTGACGGTCACCCGCTCCAGACGGCAGTCCTTGCGCTCCACCAGGTCCATCAGCCGGCCGGGCGTCGCCACGACGACCTCGGCGCCGTCGCGCAGCGCGGTGGCCTGCCGGCCGATCGACATGCCGCCCACCACGGTGGCCGTGCGCACCTTCAGGGCGCGGGCGTACGGGTCGAGCGCGTCCGTGACCTGCTGGGCCAGCTCGCGGGTGGGCACCAGGACCAGGGCGAGCGGCTTGCGGGCCTCGGCACGGCGCCCCGCGGTGCGCGCCAGCAGCGCCAGGCCGAAGGCGAGGGTCTTGCCGGAGCCGGTCCGGCCGCGGCCGAGGACGTCGCGGCCCGCGAGGGCGTCGGGCAGGGTCGCGGCCTGGATCGGGAACGGCGTCGTGACGCCCTCGCGGGCCAGCACGTCGAGGACCGCGGCCGGCAGGTCGAGGTCGGTGAACGCGGCGACGGCGGGGAGCGCCGGGGTGACGGTGGACGGTGACGCGAATTCGTCCTTCGGCGTGGAGCCGCGGCGCGTCCTGTCCGTACGGGGGGTGGTGTTCATGGGGGACCTTCCTCGAAACGGTGCGCTTCGAGGAAATTCGCGACGGGCCGCGGCCCATGAATCACCAGAACGTACCGAACGCCGATTGCGTACGGATCCGGCCACGCCGACGGGGTGGAGAACGGCGTCCGGTCCGTGAAAAGCCGGGAAAAAACAACGAGCCGGGGCCCTCACCTCGAAGGTGAGGGCCCCGGCTGCGTCGGACGTGTCAACGTCAGGCGGGGAGGATGTTCTCCGCCTGGGGGCCCTTCTGGCCCTGCGTGACGTCGAAGGTCACCTTCTGGCCTTCCTGGAGCTCACGGAAGCCGGAGGTGGCGATGTTGGAGTAGTGGGCGAACACGTCCGGGCCGCCACCCTCCTGCTCGATGAAGCCGAAGCCCTTTTCGCTGTTGAACCACTTCACGGTGCCAGTAGCCATGTCAAATCTCCTTCGGGGCGTAACCCGGAATACCGCACTGTGCGGATCCCGGCGTCGCCGTGATGATTGCCCCGTCCGGAAAACTGCACCGAAAACACATAAAGTGCCTGACGATGTCTCCATCGTCGAAGGCACTCATAAGTTCTTTGGGAACCACAACTGCAACTGCTGTCGACTGTAGCACGTCGTCCGCCCGGGTGCCACGAACACCCTTGCGGACGGGAATTGCCTATTCGCGGGCCGGGGCCGACGCGAGGAGGTTTCCGGCTCGGTGCGCCGTCAGGACGAAGGTGACCGTGGTGAGGAGGGCCCAGGCGCCGAACTTGGCGAGGGACACCGGCTGCCAGCCGTCCAGTTGGTCCGGGTAGCTCCAGGCGCCGACGTACGTGGCCGCGTTCTCCGCGACCCAGAGGAAGAAGCCGATCAGGACGAACGACAGGGCCAGCGGCATCCGGTGGTCGTGCGGACCCACCCGGAACCTCACCCAGGTGCCCGCCGTCGCCGCGAGCAGCAGCGCGGCGAGGAGCCAGCGGACGTCGGGCAGCCAGTGGTGGCTGAGGAAGTTCACGTACACGGCGCCCGCGAGGAGAGCCGTCAGCCGCGGCCGGTAGCCCGTGATCCGCAGGTCGAACAGGCGCCAGGCCCGGCAGACGTAACTGCCCAGCGCCGCGTAGAGGAACCCGCCGTAGAGCGGGACGCCCCCGAACTTGGTCAGCGCGTCCTCCGGATAGCTCCACGAGCCCATCCGCACCTTGATCAGCTCGAAGAGCAGGCCGACGGCGTGGCAGCCGGCGATCACCGCGACGTCCCGGCCGGTGTCCCAGCCGACCCGCCACGCCACGACGGTGAGCCCGATCCCGTACACCAGGAGCAGGTCGTAGCGGGCGACGGGAAGGTCGGGCAGCAGCGTGGACGCGGCGATGCCGCCGACGAGCGCGACGGCGAAGGCGCAGCAGCGCACTTCGAGGACCGTGAAGCGCAGGAGCTGGCGCATCCCGTTCGTGAGCGTGTTCATGGCGGGAGGGACGCCGGAGCGGCCCTGGTCGGTTCGCCGCGCGGGCGTCCCGAGGCTGTCGCCGTGCGGCCGGGCGCGGGGACGCGCGCCCGGCGCCCGCCCGGAGGCGTTCGCCGTCCGGGCCGTCCCGGAAGACGCCCCGGAACACGCCGGAGCGCCGCACCCCCGTCCGGGGGTGCGGCGCTCCGGCGTGCTGTGGTTCCGTGGTGCGGGGATCAGACCGCCGGGACCGGGAAGGTCGGGTACTCCACGCCGGAGACGTGCTGGACGACCCGGATGACCTGGCACGAGTAGCCGAACTCGTTGTCGTACCAGAGGTAGAGGATCGCGTTGTCGCCGTCGACCTTGGTCGCGCCGGCGTCGACGATCGACGCGTGGCGCGAGCCGACGAAGTCCATCGAGACGGCGTCGGGGGCCGTGGTGAAGTCGATCTGGCGCTTCAGCGGCGAGTGCAGCGAGACGTCGCGGAGGTACTCGAGGACCTCTTCGCGGGTGGTCTCGCGGCCCAGGCGCAGGCTCAGGATCGCGATCGAGACGTCCGGGACGGGGACGCGGATCGAGCTGCCGGTGATCGGGGCCTTCAGGTCCGGCAGGGCCTTCGCGACGGCCGAGGCGGCACCGGTCTCGGTGATCACCATGTTGAGCGGCGCGGAACGGCCGCGGCGGTCGGCCTTGTGGTAGTTGTCCAGGAGGTTCTGGTCGTTCGTGAACGAGTGGACCGTCTCCACGTGGCCGCGCAGCACGCCGTACTCGTCGTCCATGGCCTTCAGCGGCGGGACGATCGCGTTGGTGGTGCAGGAGGCGCAGGACAGGATCTGCTCGTCCGGCTTGATCGTGTCGTGGTTCACACCGTGCACGATGTTCGGCACGTCGCCCTTGCCGGGCGCGGTGAGGACGACCTTGTCGATGCCGGGGCGCAGGTGCTTGGAGAGGCCCTCGCGGTCCCGCCACTTGCCGGTGTTGTCGATGAGGATGGCGTTCTCGATGCCGTACGCCGTGTAGTCGACCTCGGAGGGGTCGTTGGCGTAGATCACCTTGATGGTGTTGCCGTTGGCGACGATGGTGCTGTTCGCCTCGTCGACCGTGATGGTGCCCTGGAACTGGCCGTGGATGGAGTCGCGGCGCAGCAGCGAGGCGCGCTTCACGAGGTCCTGGTCGCCGCCGCCGCGGACGACGATCGCGCGCAGGCGCAGACCGTTGCCGGAGCCGGCCTTCTCGATGAGGAGGCGGGCGACGAGGCGGCCGATGCGGCCGAAGCCGTAGAGGACGACGTCGCGTCCGTCGCGGCGCTCGATCTTGTTCTCACCGATGGCGCCGGCGACGGCCTCGGCGGTGAACTCGGCCACGGTGAGACCGCGGTCGTCGGTCTTGTAGTCCGCGGCGAGCACGCCGATGTCGATCTGGCACGGGCCCAGGTCGAGGGTCGTGAGCGTCTGGAGGAAGGGCAGCGTCTCGGTGACCGAGAGCTCCTCGCCGTCGATCTGCCGGGCGAAGCGGTGGGTCTTGAGGATGCTGACCACCGACTTGTTCACCAGGGAGCGGCTGTGGACCAGGACGGTGACGTCCTGCTCCCGGTGCAGCTTCCCGATGATCGGGATCATCGACTCCGCGATCTCCTCGCGGTTCTTCCAACTGGTGAACGAGTCGTCATTGACAGTCACAAGATTATCTTTCGAGCTAGGCGGCGCTCATATGGTAACCCCCGGCCGGTTTGATCAATCAAGGGGTGCCGAACCGTACGATGGGACGCGTCGGGATCCGCCGCAGTCAGGCGGCTCGCCTACTGATGCGGGGGCACGGTGGTCGTGAAGTTCGGGGTGCTGGGATCGCTCGTCGTCCACGACGGGACGGAGGCGCGACCGGTGAGCGGCCCGAAGGTCCGCGTCCTGCTCGCCGCCCTGCTGCTCCAGGCAAACCGCACGGTGTCCCGTGACGCCCTCAAGGAGGCGCTCTGGGGCGCGGCCGTGCCCGCCAGCGCCGACGCCGCCCTCGCCAACCACCTCACCCGGCTCCGCAGGGTCCTGTCCGCCGCGGACGGCGGCGCCGAGGAGCGCCTGCAGACGGTGGCGCCCGGCTACCGGCTGCTCGTCCACGACGGCGAGCTGGACGCCGACGTCTTCGAGGAGCGGGTCAGGGCCGTGCACGACGCGCACCGGCGGGAGGACTGGGAGGAGGTCCGGCGGCAGACCGCGCTCGCCCTTCCGCTGTGGCGCGGCACGCCCCTGGCGGACCTGGCGCCCTTCTCCGGCGCGGAGGCGCCCGTCCTCCGGATCCACCGGCTCGCGGAGGCGCGCCTCCAGGCCCTGGAGTGGAACTTCGACGCCGAACTCCGCCTCGGTCTGCACCACGAGGCCGTCGGCCCGCTCACCACCCTGGCGGCCGAGCACCCGCTGCGGGAGGAGTTCCACGGACTGCTCATACAGGCCTTGCACCGGTCCGGCCGCCAGGCCGAGGCCTTCTCCACGTTCCAGCGGCTGCGCCGGAGCCTGGTCGACGAGCTCGGCACGGAACCGGGCGCCGTCGTCCAGCAGGCCCACCGGGAACTCCTGGCGGGAGAGCCGGCGCCCCGCCCCGAAACCGGGCCGGCCCCGTCGGCGGCCGCCGAACCGCCCCGACCACCGTTCCAACTTCCCTGCGAGGGAGGAGCGTTCACCGGCCGGGAGGCCGAGGTGGCCCTCGTCCGGTCGCTGCTCGGCGTGGACGACACCAGGGGCCGCGAACCGTCCGCGAGCCCTGCGGAGAACGGGAACGGCGAGGCCGCCCGCGGCGCTGGCTCGCCCGCGATCGGTGGGGCGCCGCGGAGCCCCGTACCGACCGCGGTCCCGATACCCCGCCAGGGACACCCGTCCCGGCCCGTGTACGTCCGACCCGTCGTGATCTCCGGCATGGGCGGCGTCGGCAAGACTGCCCTCGCCGTCCACGTGGCGTACCGGCTCCGCGAGGAGTTCCCGGACGGCGCCCTCTACGCCGACCTGCGGGGGTACTGCAGCCACGGCGCCCGCACGGCCCACGAGCTGCTCGCCCGCTTCCTCTCCGACCTGGGCGTGCGCCACGAGGCACTGCCCGACGACACCGACGACCGGGCCCTGCTGTTCCGGACGGCCCTCGCCGAGCGCCGCGTCCTCCTGGTCCTCGACAACGCGCGCGACGCCGCCCACGTGGCACCGCTCCTCCCGGCCGGCGGACCGAGCGCCGCGCTGATCACCAGCCGCCAGCTCCTCGCCGACCTGCCGGACTCCGTCAGCGTCCCGCTGTCCCCGCTGTCACCGGCCGACCAGCACGCGCTGCTCGCCAAGCTGGCCGGCGCCGACCGGGTACGCAGCGAGCCCGAGGCCCTGGCCGACATCATGGCCGCCTGCGGAGGCCTGCCGCTCGCCCTGCACATCGTCGGCGGCCGGCTCGCCTCCCGGCCCCACTGGCCCCTCGCGCTCCTGGCCCGCCGGCTGACCCCCCACCAGGGGCGCCTGGAAACCCTCTCCATGGGGACCTTCGACGTCCAGCGGACCTTCGCCATGAGCTACGTGGCCATGCGCGACAGCCACCGCCCGCTGGAGCGCGAGGCCGCCCGCGCCTTCCGGATCCTGGGCCGGGTGTGGTCGGCGCACCCCGTCACCCCGCAGTCCGCCGCGGCCCTGCTCGACCTCACCGAGGCCCGGGCCGCCGCCGTCCTCGACGTCCTGGCCGACGCCCACCTCGTCCTCAACCCGGAGCCCGACCGGTACGTGCTCCACGACCTCCTCGGCGAGTACGCGTCCCAGCGCGGCGACGAGGAGGACCCGGAGGACGAACGCACCGCGGCCGTCCTGCGGCTGATCGCCTGGTACGTCGCGGCCCTCGCCGAGGCGACCCGCACGGCCACCAGGGAGACGCAGTCCCCGCCGCCGCTCGACGGCGAGGCCGGCACGCCCCTGTCGCTGCCCGTGTTCGCCGACGACGACGAGGCCATCCGCTGGGCCGCGAGGGAACTCCCGGCCATCCGGGACGCCCTCGACCACGCCGGGGAGGCCGGCCGCTCCGACATGGCCTGGCGGCTCGCCGTGGGGCTGTTCGGCTACGCCAGTACCCACTGGTGGACCAGGGAGTGGGACGCCTGCCTCGCCCAGGCGATGGACATCGCCCGCGCCCACGACGACACGCTCGGCCAGGCCTGGCTGCACCGGCGGATGGCCGTCGCCCACGGCATGGCCTTCCGCAACGACGCCTGCCTGGAGCACCTGCGCATCGCCCTGGAGCTCTTCACGGCCCGCGGCGACCGGGACGCCCAGGCGTCCATCCTCGGCAACATCGCCTCGCTGTACATCCAGATCGAGGACGCCGAGCAGGCACTCGTGCACGCCGAACTCTCCCGCGACCTCTACCACGCCACCGGCAACACGCGCGGGGAGGCGCTGCTGCTCAGCAGGATCGCCGACGTCCGCAAACTGCGCGGCGAGGTCGACCTGGCGGCCGCCGACTACCGGCGGGTCATCGAGCTGCTGAGGGGCACCGGCCACTGGGTGTTCCTGGCCACCGCCCTGACGAACCACGCGGACGTCCTCCGCGCCCTCGGGCGCCGCGACGAGGCGTTCACGGCCCTCGCCGAGGCGCTCGGCATCCGGCACCGCATGAAGGACCTCGGCGGCACGGCCGACTGCCTCGTCTTCACCGCCCGGGCCCACCACCACTTCGGCGAATGGGCCGCCGCCCGCGACACCTGGGAAACCTGCCTCGAACTCGCCCGCAAGCACCACCTGACCCGACGGATCGAAGAGTGCCTCGCCGGCCTCTCCGCCCTCCCCGAGACGATCCACGCCCTACAGGCCACCCGCCCCGGCCCCGCCGTACCCGACACGCCCTGCACCTCGGGGACGTCGGGCGGACGCCGCCTCTAGGCGGCGTGCGGTGCGACGCGGCAGCGGTCGAGGCCAGGGCCGTCCGCGCGCACCCCGGCCGCAGGCTCAGCGGGGCCCGGTCGCCCGGCAGGCGGTGTTCATCGCGTTCCCGACGAGGCGGCCCGCGCCACCGCGGCGGTGAGGACGGTGCCGATCAGCATTCCGGCCGCCGAGGCCAGGGCGAGCGTGCGGAGGTCCGCGGGGGCGAGCCGGGTGGGCGGTGCCGTCCGGGGGAACGGAGCGTGCTCGGGGGCGTGTTCCGGTGCGGTGGAGGTCGGGGAGCAGGGGCCGCAGGGTCCGGGGTCCAGCAGGCACAGGTCCAGCTGGGCGAGGAGGGGTTCGGGGTCGTGTCCGGCGGCGCGGGCGAACTGCTCGATGACCAGGCGGGTCGGCTGCTGCTTCTGGTTGAGGAACCGCTCCCACGAGGAGCGGCTGTAGTGGGTGCGCTGCGCCAGGCCCGCGTAGCTGAGCTCGGAGTTCTCCTTGATCCGCCGCATGTCCTCGGCCAGCCGGTCCCACGGGTTCCGCTCGCCGGCCCTGCGCTGCGTGTCGCTGTCCGTCTTCATGGCCTGCTCCTCCGGTTGTGCGTCGAACTCGCCTCCGACGATTGTCGAACCGGGCTCCAACCGCGGATCAACGGATCGCCAACGAGCCTCCAACAGCCGTCCCGGAGCACGCGGGACGCCCCGGGACGCTCGGGTCGCGCCCGCCCGGGTGGCCCGGCGGTCCGTCCCGGGCGGTGTCCCGGGCCGTCAGGCCGGGTCGGGGACGGCTGCCGCCGCACGGCGTTCCCGGATGTCGGCGAGACGGCGCTCCAGGGCGGCGCGGCGGTCGGGCCACTCCTCCGTGATGATCGAGAAGACGGCGGAGTCGCGCAGTCGGCCGTCCTCGCCCGGGGCCCACGAGCGGGCCGAGTTCCGCAGGACGCCCTCGAAGGTCGCGCCGACGCTCTCGATGGCGGCGCGCGAGCGGGCGTTGCGGGCGTCGGTCTTGAGGTCCACCCGGGCCACTCGCCAGGTCTCGAACGCGTGCCGGAACAGCAGGTACTTGGCCTCGGCGTTGATGCCGGTGCCCTGGGCGGAGGCGGCGAGCCAGGTGAAGCCGACCTCGATCGCGCAGAGCCCCTCTCCGTCGGGCCACGGGCGCGGCTCCCAGAACGAGGTGGCGCCGACGACCCGGCCGGTCGCCACGTCCACCTGGACGTAGGGGGCGAGCCTGTTGTCGGCGGCGCGGCCGAGCTGCGTGTCGATGTACGCCCCGACCTCCTGCCGACGCGGCACCCACGTGAAGCCGTACGAGTCGCGCTCCTCCTCCGCGGCGTCGGCGAGTCCCGCGGCGTGGTGGTGCCCCAGCGGCTCCAGGCGCACGAACGCGCCTTCCAGAACCGGCCCTTCCAAGGTGAATCGCATCGATGTGCACTCCGTACGCGTCGAACCCGTCAAAGATCGTCCAGCCGGGGTGCAGCGTGGCAGAGCGGCGTGCGCGCGAGCACCTCATTTCCCGGCGGGGACGGGGGTGGGGCGGGGGAGGGGCGGTCAGGGGAAGGCGAGGCCCCGGAAGACGTCCCGGACCCGGGCCAGCGGGCCCGGGTCGCGGGTGAGGTAGAGGCGGTTGGTGAGCAGGACGGCCCAGCGGCCCCGGGTCGGCGACACCCACAGGGCCGTACCCGTGAAGCCGAAGTGGGCCCAGACGTCGTCCTCGGGTTCCGTGCCAGGCGCCGGATGCCAGAAGAGCCCGCGCGGCGGGACGAGCGGGCCCGTGCGGACGCGCAGTGAGGCGGCCGTCCAGTCGGCGGAGAAGACGCCGGGCACCGGGGTGAGCAGATGGCGCAGGAACCGGCCGATGTCGGCGGTGGTCGTGAAGACCCCCGCGATCCCGCAGGCGCCGCCGAGGAGCCGGGCCGAGAAGTCGTGGACGGTGCCCTTCAGCCGGGTGCCGCTCTCCTCGTCGTACTCGGTGGGCGCGCACCGCTCCCGCGCCGCGGCGTCCAGCGGCCCGAACCGGGTCTCCGCCATGGCGAGCGGGTCCCAGATCCGCTTCCGCGCGAGCCGGGGGAGCGGCTGCCGGGTGAGGTGCTCGGCGAGGTAGCCGAGGATCAGCGCGGCCCGGTCCGTGTAGGCGACGGCCTCGCCCGGCCGGTGCCGCAGCGGTTCGGCGAGGACGCCGTCCCGGACGTCCTGCGGGTCGGAGCCGTACAGGTGGCGGAGGTTGGCGCGCAGCGGCAGGCCCGCGGTGTGGGTGAGCAGGTCGTGCGCCGTGACCCCGGCGGCGGGCCGGCCGGCGGCCTCGGGCCAGTACGAGCCGAGCGGGGCGGACAGGTCCAGCTTCCCGGCGTCGACGAGGGTGCCGGTGACGGCCCACACCGCGAGGATCTTGGTGAGGCTCGCCACGTCGAAGAGGGTGTCGGCGCGCATCGGTTCACCCGGGTGCGCCGGGTCGAGCAGCCCGACCGCCCCGTACGACCGGGTGGTGAGGGCGTCGCCCGCGGCCCAGGCCGCGCCGGGGGTGACGCCCGCGCGCACGGCGTCGTCGAGGAGCCGTTCGAAGGGGTCGCTGCGCTGTGCCAAGGCCTGCCTCCGACGGGTCGCACGGGGCGGGTCCGTCGGAAGGGGCTGACGGGCCGCTCCGAAGTGATGCCCCGGCGCTGCGGGAAGACACCCTTCCGGAGGTGCGCGTCCCGGGCCGGCGGCGGCTCCGTCCGGGCGTCACCCGGGCTTTCCGCCGACGTCCCCGGGCGGTCAGTCCTTGGTCACCTCGCACGTGACCTCGTCGCGCGGGGTGTAGTGGGTCTTGAACGTCTCGCGCTTCACCTCGGTGCCGCCGTTCTTGAAGACCCGGTCCACCGAGATGTCGAACCCTTCGAGCGGCGGCTGCGGCACGCAGGCCTCGCCGGTGCCCTCGCGCTTCGTGGGCTCCGTGAGGTTGGTGCGCGGTCCGGCGACCGCCTCCACGGAGTCGTACTTCTTCGTCCCGAGGAAGCTCACGGTGACCGAGGAGTCCGTCGCGCCGGCCTGGATGTAGATCGGCTTGCCCGTGTCGTTGCGGAACTTCAGGTCCAGGCTGCCCCAGGCGACCGTGGCCTCGCGGCCGGCCGGGTAGCGCTCGATGTAGAAGGAGTGGGCGCCGTACTCGACGGGCTTCACCCCGGCGAAGAACATGGCGTTGAAGACGGTGGTGGCCATGGCCGACACACCGCCGCCGGGGGCCGACCGGTACTGGCCGTCGAGGATCATCGTGCCGTCGACGAAGCCGTTGTCCGGGGTGCGCTCGCCGACGGTCTTGTTGAAGCTCCACACCTCGCCGGGCTGCACGAGCGAACCGTTGATGAGCTCGGCCGCGCGGCCGATGTTCGTCGTCCGGTAGGGAGCCGCGGGGAAGTTCACGGTGAACGTCGACATCTGCTCGGTGATGCCGAGTCGGGCCAGCGAATCCGCGGTCAGCTCGGGCTGGGTGACCGTGGTGGCCACCGGAGCCGTACGGGCCGCCGCGCCGCTCTTGGCGAGCAGCGGGCGGACGGCGTCGCCGAGGGCCTTCGCGGTCACCTCGTGGCCCGGCCGGCCCTCCGACTCGACGACGACCCTGCCGTCCCGCACCCCGAGGGTGGCCTCCACCGGCGCGCCCGTCAGCGCGGCGAGCGGCCGCGCCACGTCGGGATCGCGCAGCAGCGCCTCCGGGTCGAGGTCGGCGGTGAGCCGGCCGCCCTCGTTCCGCACGGTGAGGTGGTCGCCGAGCGTGGCGGGGGAGATGCGGAGCCGCTCGGCACCCGCGGTGAGCGTCACCGGACCGGACACGGCGGGCTTCGCGTACGTGTCGAGGAAGCGCGACACCTCGGCGGCGGGGAGCTTCGGCTCGGTCACGGAGACGGGCAGGTTCACCGCGGAGGCGCCCGTCGCGGCGGGGTAGGCCGCGCGCAGGGTCTCCACGGCGCGGCCGGTGTCGATCTTCTGCCCCGTCACCGACGGGGTCGCGACGGCCTTGCCGTCGCGGAAGGCGACCGATCCCTCGCGGACCTGCCGGTCGTTCTTCTTCGCGATCTCGGCCACGGCGGCCTTCGCCTTGCCCTCGTCGTAGGCGAGGACGGGGCGGATGTCCCGCTCGCCTGAGGAGAACAGCCGGCCGATCACGGTGATCGGGTCCCTGGCCGGGTCGGCGGCCAGGTCGGCGGTCTTCGCCACGTCCACGGTCAGCCCCGCGGTGGCGGGCGCGACCGTGGACGCGCTGTCGCCGACCTTGACGGGTATCGGCGCGGTCCACGAGGCCGGCGCCTGGTCCGCGAGCCTGGCCCGCGCCTCTGCGCGGCTCATGCCGCCGATGTCGACGCCGCCGACCCGGGTGCCGGCGGATATGTCGTCCCCGGCGGCGACGAGTCCCGCCACGTACAGGCCTCCCGCGGCGACGGCGACCACACCCGCCGCGATCGCCGCCGTGCGGAGGCGGGGGCTGCGCCCCTGGTGGGGCGTCGGGACATGGTCGTTCCTGGAGCGGGGCACACGCTCTCCCGTGGCGTCGAGGAAGGGGGATCTCCACGACGGTACGCCGAAAGGGTGTTTTATGCATATAAGCTCCCTCTGATCCGTGGCGATACGGAGCGGGTCGACGCGCGTGCGGAGCGTCGCCGATCCCCGCTGGACGGGCCGCCGCCGACGAGCCTGCCGCCACTGACGCGACCTGCGCCGACGAGCCTGCCGCCACCCGCGCGACCTGCGCCGACGAGTCCGCGGCCACCCACCGGACCGGCACCGCCGAGCCCGCCGCCGAGCTGTCCGCCGCCACCCGCCCGACGGCGTCGACGTGTCCGACGACACCCACCCGACCGCCGACGACGTGTCCGACACCACACACCCGCCCCCCCTCGAACGAGACACCCGACCCGACCCCCTCGACGAGAGACCCGCCCCGACCTCCGTCGAACGAGACACCCGACCCGACCCCCGTCAGCGAGACACCCGGCCCTCCGTCGACGAGCCCGCCGCCGCCCGACCGGCAACGCCTAAGCTGGGGCGATGGCCGTCACCCCGAGCCCCAGCCAGGGGCCCCAGTCCGTCGACCGCGCCCTCGCCGTCCTCGACGCGGTCGCCGACGCGGACCGGCCCGTGGCGGCGAAGGCGCTGGCGCGGCGCCTCGGCTGCGCCCTCTCGACCGTCTACCACCTCACCGGGCCGCTGCTCGCCCGCGGCTACCTCGTCCGGACCGCCGAGGGGTACGCCCCCGGGCCCCGCGTCCCGGCCCTGTACCGCTCCCACCAGCGGCACCACGGGCTCGGCGCGGGCACCGGCGAACTGCTCGGCCGGCTGCGGCGGGCCACCGGCGCGGAGGCGTACCACACGGCCTACCGCGACGGACGGATCACCGTCGTCGACACCACCGCACCCATCACCGATGTGACCCACCCCTTCGTGCCGGGTCCCGAGGACCGCGCGCACGCCACCGCCCACGGCAAGGCGCTGCTCGCCGCGCTGCCGCGCCCGCTGCGCCGCCGCTATCTGGCGGAGCACGGCATGGCCCGTTTCACCGAGCGGACGATCACCAGCGCCGAACGCTTCGAGGCCGAGGCCGCCCGGGTGCGCGACCAGGGCTTCGCCGTGTCGGTGGGCGAGGCGGACCCGGCGTACACCTGTCTCGCCGTGGCGCTGCCGGAGCGCGGCGACGGAATCGTGCACGCCCTGTCGGTGTCCCTGCCCACCGCCGACTTCGGGCGCCGGCAGGCCGACCTGAGGGCCGCGCTCGTACGGGCCGTGCCCGGCTTTCCGGCCCTGCCGGAATCCTGACCCGCCCGGGCTGCCGAGCCGGCCGGGCTCCCGCAGAGTGGACGCATGATCTTCATCGCCGTGCGTTTCACCGCCCGCCCCGACCACGCCGACCGCTGGCTCGACCTGGTCGCCGACTTCACCCGCGCCACCCGCGAGGAGCCCGGCAACCTCTTCTTCGACTGGTCCCGCAGCGTCGACGACCCGAACGTCTACGTCCTCCTCGAAGCCTTCGCCGACGCCGAGGCGGGCGCCGCGCACGTCGCCTCCGCGCACTTCACGGCCGGTCTCGCCGCCATGGCGGGAGCCATCGCCACCACCCCCGAGATCATCAACGTCGAGGTGCCGCAGCAGGGCTGGGGCGCCATGGCCGAGCTGGCTCCGACCGGCGCCTGAGCCGTTTCCCGGCCGTCCGGGCCCGTGCCGCCCCGCCTGATAGGTTCGCGTGCACACGCAGGCGGGGCGGCGGCCCGAGGGGAGAAGCGGCACATGGCGGCGAGCGGACGGCAGACCGGCAGGCCCACCCTGGAGGAGGTCGCGGCCAGGGCCGGAGTCGGCCGCGGCACGGTCTCCCGGGTCATCAACGGCTCGCCGAAGGTGAGCGAACAGGCCAAGGCCGCCGTCGAGCAGGCCGTCGCCGAACTCGGCTACGTCCCCAACCGGGCCGCCCGGGCACTCGCCGGCAGCCGGACCGACGCCGTCGCCCTCGTCATCCCCGAGACCGAGGCCCGGCTGTTCGCGGAGCCGTACTTCCTCGACATCATCCGCGGGGTCAGCAGCGAACTCGCCGACGCCGACAAGCAGTTGCTCCTCACCCTGATCCGCAGCGAGCAGGAGCGGCAGCGCTTCGAGCAGTACCTCGCCGCGCAGCGCGTCGACGGCGTCCTCCTCGTCTCCGTGCACGCCGCCGACCCGCTGCCCGACCAGGTCAGGGCCCTCGGCCTGCCCGCCGTGCTCAACGGCCGCCGCACCGAGGACGAGCGCGTCGCCTTCGTCGACTCCGACAACACCGGCGCCGGCCGGACCGCCGTCGGCCACCTGGCCGCCCGCGGCCGGCGCGCCATCGCCACCATCACCGGACCCCTCGACATGTACGTGGCCCGCTGCCGCCTCGACGGCTACCACGAGGGCCTGACCGAGGCCGGGCTCACCCCCGACGCCGGCCTCGTCGCCACCGGCGACTTCACCGAGGAGGGCGGCCGCCGCGCCATGCGCCGACTCCTGGACCGCAGGCCGGACCTGGACGCCGTCTTCGCCGCCTCCGACGTGATGGCCGCCGGCGCACGGGCCGTCCTGCGCGAGGCCGGCCGCCGCGTCCCCGAGGACGTCGCCCTCGTCGGCGTCGACGACTCCGCCGTCGCCCGGCACATGGACCCGCCGCTGACCAGCGTCCGCCAGCCCATCGAGGAGATGGGCCGCGCCATGGCCCGCGTACTCCTCCAGGAGATCACCGACCCCAGCGGCCCCGACGAGCAACCCCGCCGGATGCTCCCCACCGAACTCGTGGTCCGCGCCTCCTCGTAAGGGGGTCCCCGCCGGTGCCGCCCGGCCGCCGAGATGCAGGGGCCCCCGGGGCCCCGGAGAATGGACACCGTACGGGGTCCGTATCCGCGACCAGGGCGCTCTCGACGCGTCCGACCCGACAAGGGGGCGGTCGACGTGCCGCTGGGTCAGCCCGACCGGCCTCCCATCAAGGCCGGGGCGCTGCGCAGATGGACCCTGCTGTACCTGCTGGCCGTGGCGATCCTGACCGTCGCGTACCTGGAGTTCCCCGAACGGCACACCGTGCTGTGGGCGCTCATCGGGCTGAGCGGGGTCGCGGCGATGCTCGTCGGGGTCCGTGTGCACCAACCCGCCCGCCGCTGGCCCTGGCTGGTGCTCGCCGGCGCCAACCTCGCGTTCGTGGGCGGCGACACCGCCTACAACGCCCTGGAGGCGTTCTTCGGGCAGACCAGACCCTTTCCGTCCATCGCCGACGCGCTGTACCTGGTCACCTACCCGCTGTTCGCCGTCGGCCTGTTCGGTTTCATCCGCTACCGGGCCGTCGGACGCGACCTCGGCGTCGTCCTCGACGCGCTGATCCTCACGTCGGGCCTCGCGCTGCTCTCCTGGGTCAACCTCATCACCCCGCTCGCCAGGAGCGAGGACATGAGCTGGACGGAGAAGGCGATCTCCATCGCCTATCCGCTCGGTGACGTGCTGATGCTCGCGATGCTGGCCCGGCTGCTCGTTCCGGGCGGTTTCCGTTCCCGGTCCGTGCAACTCCTCACCCTGGGCACCTGCGGCATCCTCGCCTCCGACGTCATCTACGGCACGCTCCAGCTCAAGGGCACCTGGCAGGTCGGCACCGCCTGGGACCTGGGCTGGGTCGTCTTCTTCACCGCCTGGGGCCTCGCCGCCCTCCACCCCTCGATGACCGGCCTCACCGAACGCGCCCCGGAACCGGCCCCGCGGATGGCCGAGCGACGGCTCGCGCTGCTCGCCGGAGCCTCCCTCGTCGCCCCCGCCCTGCTCCTCCTCCAGTCGCTGCGCCACGACCGGGACCAGGACATCGCCGTCATCGCGATCTTCTCGGCGTTCATGTTCCTGCTGGTCCTCACCCGGCTCTGGGGCATGATGAACGACCACGACCGATCCGAGGCGCGCGAACGCAGCCTCAGGACCGCCGCCGCGTCCCTCGTCGCCGCCCTGAGCCCCCGTGAGGTCGCCGGCGCCGTGGAGACGGCGTCCGCGACGCTCTTCGGCCCGGGCACCGACCACCGGGTCCTGCTCTTCACCCGGGACGGCAAGGGCGGTCTCAACGCCGTCGCCACCGTCAGCCACCCCTGGAGCTGCCGCACCGAGGAGCTCACCCGGCAGCCCGGCACGGCCTGGCCCGACCTCATCTCCGACGGCGCCCGGCTCCTGCCCGTGACCCGCCTCGACCCCGCCGTCGCCGCCGAGGTGGCGCCCGAGACGCACGCCCTGCTCTGCCCCCTGGAGCTCCAGACCCCGGCCGAACGCGAACCGCTGCTCGGCGTGCTGCTGCTCGCCGGACCCGAGAAGAAGCTCGCCGAGATCGCGGCATCCGCCCAGTCCCTCGCCTCCCAGGCCGCCCTCGCCCTGGAACGCTTCGGACTCAGCGAGGAGGTCAACCGCCGCACCAGCGAGGCGTACTTCCGCACCCTCGTGCACAACACCTCGGACGTCATCCTCATCGTCGACGACGACGACACCGTCCGGTACGCGAGCCCCTCCGCCGAGTCCATGTTCGGCCATTCCCTCCTGCCGGGCACCCCCCTCACCGACCTGCTCGCCCCCACCGACGTCGCCAGTGCCCTGCGCGTCCTCGCCGACGCCCGCACCCGCGACACCGTCGACGCCCGCGACGACTGGAAACTCCTGCACGGCGACGCCTCCGACCTGGAGGTCGAGGTCCGGTGCAGCAACCTGCGCGAGGAGCGCACCGTGCACGGACTCGTCCTCACCCTGCGGGACGTCACCGAACAGCGGAAACTCGAACGGGAGCTGACCCACCGGGCCTTCCACGACTCGCTCACCGGACTGCCCAACCGGGTCCTGCTCCTCGAACGGATCGAGCGCGCCCTGCTCCGCGGCCGCCGCGAGTCCACCCTCACCTGCATGCTCTTCGTCGACCTCGACGACTTCAAGGTCGTCAACGACACCATGGGGCACTCCGTCGGCGACGAACTCCTCGTCGCCGTCGCCCGCCGTCTCACCGCCGTCCTGCGGCTGACCGACACCGCGGCCCGGCTCGGCGGCGACGAGTTCGCCGTCCTCATCGAGGGCGCCCGCGAACCCCGCGACGCCGAAGCCCTGGCGGCCGAGATCGTGCACACCCTGAGCCAGCCCTTCCACCTCACCGACGGAGCCGTGTCCGTCTCCACGAGCGTCGGCATCGCCACCGTCCTCGACAGCGCCCACGCCGAGGAACTGCTCGGCCACGCCGACCTCGCCCTGTACGCGGCGAAGGCGGCCGGCAAGAAGCGCTGGCGGCTCTTCCACCCCGAGCTGCACTCCCGGCTCGTCGCCCGCCACGAGCTCCAGGCGGGCATGGACACCGCCATCGCCGACCACGCCTTCGCCCTGCGCTACCAGCCGATCGTCGAGGTCGACGGCGGCGCCCCGGCCGGCCTCGAAGCGCTCATCCGGTGGCCGCACGCCCGGCGCGGCATGGTGCCGCCGGACCAGTTCATCACCCTGGCCGAGGAGAGCGGCCACATCATGCCGCTGGGCGCCTGGGTCCTCGAACACGCGGCGCTCGACATCGCCCGCTGGCAGCGCAACCACCCCCGGCCGGCGCCGCTCTACGCCAACGTCAACGTCTCCGCCCGCCAGTTCCGCGACCCGGGCTTCCTCGACGAGGTGCGGCGCACCCTCCACTCGTCCGGGCTCGCGCCCGGCTCGCTCGTCCTCGAACTCACCGAGACCGTCCTGATGCGGCAGGACGCCCAGATCCGGACGACCATGGCCGCACTCAAGGAGATGGGCGTCTCCATCGCCATCGACGACTTCGGCACCGGGTTCTCCTCGCTCAGCTACCTCCGCGAGTTCCCCATCGACGTCCTGAAGGTCGACAAGTCGTTCATCGACGACATCACCACCGACCCGCAGCAGGTGGCGCTCGTCGAGGGGATCGTGCGCATCGCCGACGTCCTCGGCCTGCAGGTCGTCGCCGAGGGCATCGAACACGAGGAACAGAGGGCGCTCCTCGCCCAGATGGGCTGCCGGTTCGGTCAGGGCTACCTCTTCGCCCGCCCGATGACCGCGCACCAGGCCGAGTCGTACCTGCACCGCGCCCAGCGCTCCGGCGCGCGCCCGGTCGCCCGGATCGGGGACCGCGCCCTCCCCGGCCCGGCCGCCCGGATCACCGGACGCACCGCCGCCTCCGGCACGGCGGCGGGGACCGGACGGCCCCCGCGCCCGTCCCGCTGGCGGGACCTGGAACACCTCAAGCGGACCAGCCGCATGTGCGACGCCGTCATCGACGAGGTCGACGGCCGGCGCATCCGGGTCGGCGACGAGTGGCTCGTGGACTTCGCCTCCTGCAACTACCTCGGCCTCGACCTCGACCCCACCGTCATCGACGCGATCGAACCGCAGGTCAGACGGTGGGGTACCCATCCCAGTTGGTCGCGGCTCATCGGCAGCCCCCGGCTCTACCCCCGGATCGAGGAGCGGCTCACCGAACTCCTCGGGGCCTCCGACACCCTCCTGCTGCCGACCATCACGCTCATCCACCAGTCGGTCATCCCGCTGCTCGCCGGCACCGGCCAGGTCTTCGTCGAGGCACAGGCCCACCGCACCGTGTACGACGGCTGCGTCGCCGCCCGCGGCCAGGGCGCCGAGATCCACCGCTTCCGCTCCGAACGGCCCGAGGACCTGGACGCCCTGCTGCGCGGCGCGCCCGCCGACGCCGCCCGGCTCGTCTGCATGGACGGCGTCAACAGCATGACCGGCAACTTCCCCGACCTGTCCGCGCTGGCCCGGATCTGCCGCGAGAACGGCGCCCTGCTGTACATCGACGACGCCCACGGCTTCGGCGTCATCGGGGAACGGGCCCCCGACGAGACCAGCCCGTACGGCTCGCGCGGCAACAGCATCGTCCGCCACCTCGGCGAGACGTACGACGACCTCGTCCTGGTCGGCGGCTTCTCCAAGGCGTTCTCCTCGCTGCTCGCCTTCCTCGCCGTACCGAAGTGGCTCAAGGACCACCTCAAGGTGGCGGCGGCCCCGTACCTCTACTCCGGGCCCTCGCCGACGGCCTCGCTCGCCACCGCCCTCGCCGGACTCGACGTCAACGACGAGCGCGGGGACGAGATCAGGGCCGACCTGTACCGCAAGACGGCCCGCGTCCTCGACCACGTCCGCGGCCTCGGGATCGCCACCCCCAACACCGACGGACTGCCCATCATCGAGATCCCCCTCGCCGACGCCGCCGACCTCGACGCCGTCGCCGTCTTCCTCTGGGACCACGGCATCTACGTGACCCTCGCCTCCTACCCGCTCGTCCCGCGCGACCGGGTCGGCTTCCGCATCCAGGTCACCGCGGCCAACACCGACGAGGAGATCGGCGAACTGTGCGCGGCCCTCACCGAGCTCGCCGGCCGCTTCTCCCTCCAGACCCCCGCCACCGGACCCGTCGCGGCCGGCCGGCCGCCGGAGAAGTGATGGACCGGATCGAGCCGCCACCGCCGGCGGAGACGAGAACGCGTCGCAACCAGGACGCGGACTGGAACGCCTGGCCCGTCGCCGACTACCTCGCCGAGAACTACCGCATGCTCCACCCCTGCGACATCGGCGTCATCCACCACCACTCCGCCGTCTACCGGCGCTACGCCCCCGCGGGCCTGGCCCGCACCCTGGAACTGGGCGCGGGCCCCAACCTCTACCCGCTGATGTTGGCGGCCGCCGCGAGCCGCCGCGTCGACGCCCTGGAACCCAGCGCCGCCAACGTCCGCTACCTCCGCCACCAGCTCGTCCACGGCGCCGACGCCAGCTGGCGGCCCTTCTACGACCTGTGCCGCGCCCTCGACCCGGCACTCCCGGAGAGCAGCGCCGAGGCGCTCTCCCGGGTACGGGTCGTGCCCGGCACCGCCGCCGACCTGACCCCGGGCCGCTACGACCTCGCGTCGATGAACTTCGTCGCCGAGAGCGTCACCGAGGACTTCGACGAGTTCACCGCACTCTGCGCCGCGTTCGTCCGGGCGGTCCGCCCCGGCGGCCGGCTCCTCGCCTCCTTCATGGAACGCATGCCGAGCTACCGCATCGGCACGGGACCGGTCTGGCCCGCCTGCCCCGTCGACGAACCCGCCCTGCGCGGTGTGTTCGCCCCGCGTACCAACGGCCTGCGGATCGTCCGGCTGGCGAAGGACCGTACCCTGCCCGAGTACGGGGACACCGGCGTCCTGCTCCTCACGGCGGTACGGCCCGGAGCGGCGGCTCAGGACAGCAACTCCCGGTAGAGGGCCGCGTACCGGGCGGCGAACCGCTCCGGGCCGAAGTGGTCCTCGACCAGCGACCGGCCCCGGTCGGCCAGCATGTCCCAGGAGCGCGGCCGGTCGAGCAGCCACGCCAGCTGCTGGCCCGTGCGGCGCGCGTCGCCGGCGGGGGCCCGGAGGACGGCGGGCCCGAAGTCGGCGAACTGGGGCAGGTCGCTGAGGATGGCCGGCCGGCCCGTGGCCAGGGCGTGGAGCACGGTGAACGGGATGTCCGCCCGGCCGCCGAGCGCGACCGGCGGGAACAGCAGCACATGGACCGACGCGAGGAGCGCCCGCATGTCCTCGACGTAACCGCGCACCTCCACGTCGACGAGACCCGCCGCTCCCGCCCGCTCCCGCAGGGCCTCGTTCAGCGCCTCGGGGTCCTGCCCCGGCCGGCCGCGCATCGCGAGCACGAGACGGAAGTCGCTGCCCGCCCGCCGGGCCTCCGCCGCCGCGTCGATCGACACCTCCGCCCCGCCGTGCGGATCGTGGTGGCCCGCGAACAGGACCGTGGGGAGACCCCCCGGCCGCGGCAGGTACGGCCACTCGTCCAGGGCCACCATGGGCGGCACGACGCGCACGTCCCCGAAGTCGGCGGCCCGCAGCCGTCGCGCCATCGACTCGGACAGCGCGACCGTCGTCCCCAGCGGCCGTACGCGCGCCAGGAGCCCGGTGTCCAGCACACCGGGCACGGTGTGCACCACCGGCCGCCCGCCGAGCAGCAGCGGGCGCAGCCACGAGAACACGGGGAAGACGCGGCCGACGGACAGGAAGGCGTGCACCAGATCGACCCGGCGGGCGAACACCGCCCCGCCGAGCGTCGCCTGGACGCGCTCGGGGAGGCGCGGCATCCCGCCACGGGAGACGATCCGGACGGGGCGTCCGCCCCGCGGCGTGTCCCGCCGGGGGTGCGGCCACTGGGTGAACCAGAAGAAGTCCACGTCGGGCAGCGACTGGAGGACGGACGTGGCGAGCCGCACGTCGCAGCCCGCCACCCCGTCCAGCGGGCCGCCGGTCAGGAGGAGCACGCGGGGACGCCGCTCAGCGCCGGGCATCACGCACCTCCGGCGGCGCCGTCACCTCGGCCGGGCCGCGGGACGGCACACGTCCGGCGGCCCGGGCCCCGCGGGCGGGTTCAAGGCCGCGCACCGGGCGCGTCGCCACGGTACGGGTGCCGCCATCGGCCTCGGTGCCCGTCCAGGCGTTGGTGTCGGCTTCGGGCAGCAGGTACACCTCGGGCGCGCGCGGGATGCGGCCGTCGGGGAAGAGGGCGTCGGCCTGCGTCCGGTAGCCGCGGATCAGCTCCGCCTTCCGGTCGAGGTCCCGCTCCCACACCCGGGGCACCAGGCGGTGCCGGTCCGTGAAGCGCGCGTCGGCCGCCGCCCGCTGGTCGTACGGGAAGTCGCTGTAGTACACGATCCGGCGCCCGCTCCGCTCGGCGGCCGTGCGGACCAGGACGTGGTCCGCGTGACCGCCGACCGCCAGCGGAGCGAGTACGAGACCGCCGGACGAGCCGGGCAGCAGCGCGGCGACGGTCTCCTCGACCGTGCGCAGGGTCTCCGCGTCGTGTGCCGAGACGCTGCCCCGCGACAGGTGCAGCCGGTTCGTCGGATACACGTGGTCCGCCTCGGGCAGCAGCCGTGCCGGCCGTCGCATGCCCGTGCGGGTCCGCGGCAACCGCCGGAACAGCCCGTCGACCAGGCCGACGTGGAGCGGTTCGACGCCGAGCGTCCCGAGCACCCGCCGGTCCTCGGCGCGCCGCTCGGCGAACAACGCGGCGGCGTCGTCGGCGTGGGTCCGCTTCAGGTACCGCCGGGCGGCCAGGGTGTACGGCGGCGGCCCGGCCTCCGTGAACAGGGTGGCGACCGTCACCGGGGCCCGCCGCCCCACCCAGCCGAGCAGCGCCCCGCAGGACAGGACGGCGTCGTCCAGGTGCGGCGAAAGCACGAGCACGGGGACCTCGGAGCCGAGGAGGGTCCGGACGAAGCCCGTCAGCGGGTCGTCTGCCATGACGCAGTCCTCTTCCTCGGCCGCCGGGGGAAGGCGGGTGTGTCCAGGAGCCGGTGTGCCAGGGCCAGATAGAGGCCCGTCGTCTCGTCCCACGTGTAGTGCCGCGCCGCCGGCGCCGCCCGCCGCCCGAGCCGCCCGCGGAGCGCCGCGTCGCCGGCCAGCTCGGCCATCCGCTCCCCGAACGCCGCCACGTCGAACGGCGCCACGGCCACGCCCCCGCCGTCGCGCAGCCAGCGCAGGGCGGGCAGGCCGAAGTGGAGCACGGGCTTGCCGTACGCCATGCCGTCGAGGGCCACGACGCCGAACGTCTCGTGGCGGGACGGCAGGACCAGGAAGGCGCAGTCGCGCAGGAGCCGGCGCCTGCGTTCCTCGCCGACGGGCCCCACCCGGTGGATCCGGGACCGCGCGGCGGAGGACCGGGCGGCGACCAGTGCGGCGAGCCGTCGTTCCTCGGCCGGGGCGCCGCTCCCCGCGAGCAGCAGGTCGAGCGGGGGCCGTGACCGGTCGTACGCGTCGAGCAGCAGATCGAGGCCGGAGACCCAGCCGTCGATCCGGCCCAGGAACAGGACGAAGCGTCCGGTCCCCGGCACGACGTCGTCGAGGTCCCGCTGGGCGGAGCGGTGGGCGATCACCTGCACCTCGGCCCGGGGACTCAGCCGCCGGACCACCGCGCCGTCCGCCGTGTCCGCCACCACGATGCGCCGGTAGCAGCGCAGCACGAGCCGCTCCACCAGGAGCAACGGGGCATGGCGCCTGCGCGGCGCCCCGCTCTGGCGGCCCTGGGCGATGCCGACGACGGGGGCGGCCGTGGCCAGCGGCAGGAAACCGGTCGCGTAGGGGGGAGCGAAGATCTCCAGCCACAGGTCGTGGCGGATGCGGCGGGCGACGAACGGCAGCAGCGCCGGGAACAGCAGCCGTCCGGCGCGCGGACCCGCCCGGCAGACCGGCAGCCGCACGTACCGGATGCCGTCGCGCTCCGCCGCGCCGCCGTGTCGGCCCGCCGACACGACCGTCACCCGGAAGTCCTCGGCCAGCCGCCGGGCCACCTTGCCGGCCACCAGGGCTCCGCCGCCCCGGTGACCGGGACCGTCGTACACCGACACCACCACGTGCCGCCGCCCCATGTGGTGCGGGGCCGGGTCACCGACCCGGCCCCGCACGGCACGGGGCCGTGGGCGCCCTGGGGTCGCTTCGCGCTCCCGTACCGCGTCGAGGATCCGCTCCGCGGCGGTGGCCGCGACCAGGGACGGAGCCCGCCGACCGTCGAGCCGGGCGACCCGGGGCAGCTGCCGCGACCAGCGGCGGTAGGGGGGCCAGGAGGACGCCGGACGACCGGTGGCCTCCTCCCGGTCGCGCCCCCGAGGGGTGTCGGGTCCGGTGTCCACGAGCAGCGTCAGACCGTAGCGGCCGGCGATCCGGCGGAAGGCTTCCGCCGCCCAGGAGGCGGCCGGCGGGTCGAACGCCACCAGGCCGTCCAGCGGCCCCCGGTCGGTCAGGACCACCGCCGGTCCGCCGCGCGCCCGCTTCCGTGCCAGGGTCCGGGCCACCGCGAGACGGGCCGCGAGCTCGGAGGCGTGCAGGAACGCGTGGACACGGTGCGGCCAGGATCCCCGGCGCTCGGGATCCATGGCGCGCCGTGCCCACCCGTCCCCGCGCGGTTCCCCCGCGTCCCTCACCAGGGGCGGGACCGGGAACCCACGGCACAGGAAACAGCCGTGACCGCGCACGGCGACGACGGTCAGGCCGCGTTGACGGAGCAGTGTCCCGACCCTGCCGACCAGCGCCGACCGGTCGGAGCCCGCGGGCCCGGACACGGAGACAAGGAGGGCGCCCCGGGCGGCCGCCGTCACGACGACTCGCCCCCTCGGGGCAGGCCGTGGGCCGTGCGGCGCGCGGGCACGCGCAGGAGCGGTCCGGCCGGGCCGTCGGGAGCTGGGCCGTCAGGGCCGTCCGAGCAGCCTGGGCCGCGTGAACCGCGCCGCCGTGCCGCGTGCGTGCGGACCGAACGGGCGCGCCGGCGACGGGCCGCGCCACGCGGCCTGCACGCCCGGCTCAGGGGCGGAGCGGCGGCCGCACGGATCCGGTCGGAACCCCGGCGGGCAGGATGCGGGGTCGGCCGGTGGGGGGACGGGCAGAGCGCACGGCGTCGGGCCTCGGCCAGGGGCCAGTCGGTCACCCGCCGCAGGGGATGCGGTGCGGGTGCCGCCGGCGTTCGGCTGATGGGGAGGAAGGTCACGACGAGCCTCTTCCGGCAACCGACCCTACCGAGGGCCTGACGAGGGCTGAGCTGATTCGTCCTGGAAGATCTGTCCTGGAAGATCTGTCCTGAGGCGCTGATCCGTAAAGAGTGTTCTCTCCACCCTTAGCTTCCCCGGGGTGATTCGTCAACCGGAGGAGCCGCGGAAGCGGCCGTGGGCGAGGCGCGACAGCGCGTTGTGCGGTCGTTCGTCGAGGAGCGTGCCGAGGATGCGGGCGCCGTCACGGAGGGTGCGGAGGCGCGAAGCACCGTGGCGGCACGGCAGTTCGCGGCTCGGGACCTCGGCCACGCGCAGGCCGTAGTGCAGTGCGTGCGCGACGAGTTCCGCCCCGAGTTCGACACCGTCCTCGCGGAGGTCGAGGAGATCGACGAACGAGCGGCGGAATGCGCAGAACCCGTACCAGAGATCGGTCAGTCGCTGACCGTAGAGCCGGCGCGCGACGCGCAGCAGTGCGCGGTGCCCGAGGCGCCGGACCAGCGAAGAGGCCGCGACGTCCCCGCCCGCGATAAAACGCGATCCCTTGACGAAGTCGTAGCCGTTCTCCAGATAGTGCAGGAAATGCGGGATCTCGTCCGGCGACATGCTGCCGTCGGCGTTCATCAGCACGATCAGGTCCCCGGTGGCGGCGAGCAGCCCCGCGTGCGGGGTGTCGCCCTTCTCGAAGTCCCAGGCACCCACGCTCCGCACGGTGAGACCCGGGCGCGCGTGCCGGTCGTCGGCGGGGGCGCCGACCAGCACCACCTCCCGCACGCTGGACGGCACCTGGCCGAGGAGCGCGTCGAGGGCCGGTCCGGGATCTCCGTGGCCGGGGCGGATCGTGAGGACCAGGCTCACCGTGCTCACACCGGCCCCGGGCGCCCGGTCGGTCGACCGGCGCAGGGGGTGCGAATCGCTACTCATCGGTACGGCCTTCCGCGCGGCGGACCCGCGACTTCCAGAATCCTGCGCGGAGGGCGAAGGCGTCAAGAAAAGCGGAAGAACATGCGGCCGGCCGTGAAGGAATAACCCCGGCGGAAAACCTCTTAAAGCGCGGGCGCTTTCCCCCTGTGGTAACCGTTCGTTTAGGCAAGCGCACCTTTGCGGGCATACAATCCGGTCATGGCAGGGCGAATTGAGGACTACGCCCTCGTCGGTGACCTGGAGACGGCCGCGCTCATCGGGACCGACGGGTCCGTCGACTGGTGGTGCGCACCCCGCTTCGACTCGCCCGCCTGCCTCGCGGCCCTCCTCGGGGACCCCGGACACGGCCGGTGGCTCCTCGCCCCCGTCGGCGAGACCCGCTGCACGCGCAGGAGTTACCGGGGGGACACGCTCGTCCTCGACACCGTCTGGGAATCCCTGTCCGGATCGGTCCGGGTCACGGACTTCATGCCGCCGCGCTCCCTCGACGAAGGCACGCCGACGATCGTCCGCGTCGTCGAGGGGCTCACCGGACGGGTCGTCATGCGCGGCGAGTCGAGCGTCCGCTTCCACCACGGCAGCATCGTGCCCTGGACCCGCTCCGTGAACCGCCGCACCGTCGCCTCCGTCGCGGGACCCGACGCCGCCTACCTCACCTGCGGCCCCGGCGTCGAACCCGTCATCGCCGACGACCGCACCACCTTCGACTTCACCGTCACGGCCGGGAGCCGCGTCGCGTTCACCCTCGGCTGGCGCCCCTCGCACGCGCCGGTACCCGCCACCACCCCGCCCGCCGCGGTCGACGCCGCTCTCGCCCGCACCCTCGCCTTCTGGAACGACTGGGCCGCCACGCTCCGTTACGACGGACCCGCCAGGGAAGCCGTCATCCGCTCCCTGCTCACCCTCAAGGCGCTCACCTACGCCCCCACCGGCGGCGTCGTCGCGGCGGCCACCGCCTCGCTCCCCGAGTCCATCGGCGGCCGACGCAACTGGGACTACCGCTTCTGCTGGCTGCGCGACTCCACCTTCACCCTCTCGTGCCTGCTGCGCGGCGGATACCGCAGGGAGGCGCTGGCCTGGACGGAGTGGCTGCTCCGCGCCGTCGCGGGCGACCCCGCCGACCTCCAGCCGCTGTACGGGGTCGCGGGGCAGCGCCGGCTGCCCGAGACGCACGCCGACTGGCTCCCCGGCTACGAGGGTTCACGACCCGTCAGATTCGGCAACGCCGCCGTCGGCCAGTTCCAGCTCGACATCTACGGCGAGGTGCTCAACACCGTCTACTCGGCCGTCCGGGCCGGCGTCGTCCTCGACCCCCCGGCCTGGGCCCTGGTCGCCGCGCTCCTCGAGTACCTCGGCGAACGCTGGCGGGAACCCGACGAGGGCATCTGGGAAGTCAGGGGCCCGCGCCGCCACTTCGTCCACTCCAAGGTGATGGCCTGGGTCGCCGCCGACCGGGCCGTCCGCCTCGCGCGCGTCGCCGGACTGCGCGGCTCCGTGCACCGCTGGCAGGCGCTGCGCCAGGAGCTGCACGCGGAGATCTGCGCCCGGGGCTGGAGCGAGGACCAGGGGTCCTTCACCCAGTCCTACGGAAGCCACCAGGTCGACGCCACCGCCCTGTTGATCCCCCGGCTCGGCTTCCTCCCCGCCGGGGACCCGCGGGTCATCGGCACCGTGCGCGCGATGGAACGACTCGACGACCACGGGTTCCTGCGCCGGTACGGGGACGTGCGCGACGGCGGCACGCACGACCTCGACGACCTCGGCGGCACCGAAGGGGCCTTCGTCGCCTGCACGTTCTGGTACGCCGACGCCCTCGCCATGACCGGCCGCCCCGACGAGGCCCGCGCCGTCTTCAAACGGGTCCTCGACGTCCGCAACGACGTCGGCCTGCTCGCCGAGGAATGGGACCCGGTCGCCGGCCGACAGCTCGGCAACATGCCCCAGGCCCTCAGCCATGTGGCCCTGGTGAACACGGCGTTCACCCTGTACGGCACCCGCCGGCACGACCGGGACCGCGCCCGCCATCTCGCTGTGGCATGATCGCGCCGACCCCGGCAGCGGCACGGGGGACCAGGGGGGTCGGAATGGACTGGCATGTCGTCGTACCGGGTGCCTTCGCGCTCGTCTTCACCGCCAGCGGCGTCGCCGCGATCCGCACCGGCTGGATCTGGCCCTGGCTGCGTTCCCGGGTCTACCGGAAGGGCCTCCACGGCCGGGGCCAGCTGCTCATGGCCGCCGCCTTCGCCGTCCAGGCGCTCACCCCCTTCGCCGACGACCGGGGCGTGAGCTCCGCCCTCGGCGTCGCGAGCGTGCTGGCCGTCCTGGCCGGCGTCGCCCTGCTCGTCCTCGGCGAGCGCCCGCCCCGGGAGCGCTGACGCGGGCGGTTCCCGCCGTCGGCGTGTCGTTCGGGTGAGTCCAGCGGGCGGCCCGGGCGCGCGTGGGTTCGAATCGGGGCATGGCTCCCTACGACAGGCTCCGCGCCGGCGGTTCCCCGAGGCCGCTGGAGACCGGTGACACCTGGTGGTACGCCGCCGTGGCCGGCGAGACCGCCGGCTCCTTCAGCACCCGGGTCCGCACCCGGACCCGGCGTGCCTGCCTCGGGGCGGTCCTCCTCCTCACGGTCGTCTACGCGGGCCTCGTGCTCACCGCGACCGGCCGGCGCTGGGGCGACGCCGCCGTGACCGGCCGGCGCGCCGACACCGCCGCCGTCACCCTGCTGCGCGAGCACCCCTCGCTGGCCGGCCTCACCACCTTCTCGCTGGCCGCCGGATGCGCCCTGCTGCTCGCCGTGGGCCTCATACGCAAGCGGTACGCGCTCACCGGGGCCGCGGTGGGCGCACTCGCCACCGCCCTCGCCGTCACCGGCCTGCTCCAGCGGTTCGCGCCCCGCCCCCGCCTCCTCGACACCGCGGGGGCCCTCGTCCCCAGCGGCTTCCCCAGCGTCCAGACCACGCTCGCCGTGGGCATCGCCCTCGGCCTCGTCCTCGTCGTCCCCTACCGGCTCCGGGCCCTCGCCGTCGGCGCCGGAACCCTCTGGGCCACCGCGGTCGGCGCGTACACCATCGCCTCCGGGCGGCACCGGCCCGGCGACGTCATCGCCGCCGCCCTCGTCGTCCTCGCCGTCGACTGCGGGCTGCTCGCCTTCCTCGCCCGCAAGGGCAAGGTCCGCCCCGGCCCCCTGCGCGGGCCCCTCCTGCCCGGCCTCCCGGCGACCGTCCCGCTCGCCTTGCTCGCCGCGGCCGGCCTCGGCACCGGCCTCTGGCTGCTCGGCGACACCCTCGCCCTGCCCGCCACCGCCCCCTACGACCCCGCCGAGCTCCGGCTCGCCCACCGCTGCGGCCAGGCCCTCGCCGCGGGTGTGACGGCCGCCACCGGCCTCGTCCTGCTCGTCCTGCTCCGCCGCGTCGACGTGGACGGGGCCCCCACCCCGTACCGGCTCGGCGGACCCTTCGTGGAGGCCGCGGGGGTCCAGCGCGAGAGCGAGCTCATGGGGCCCTTTACCGAGGACCTCGATCACGAGATATCTTGATGTCGAGCAATCTCGCATACGCAGACGTGGAGCGGAGCACCCGGTGACTGACTCGACCATCATCTACACCCACACTGACGAGGCGCCTGCCCTGGCGACGTACTCGTTCCTGCCCGTGATCCAGGCGTATGCCTCGCAGGCCGGCGTCACGGTCGAGACGCGGGACATCTCCCTCGCCGGCCGCATCATCGCCGCCTTCCCCGAGTTCCTGGAGGAGGGCCAGCGCATCGCCGACGCCCTCGCGGAGCTCGGCGACCTGGCCAAGACGCCGGGCGCCAACATCATCAAGCTGCCGAACGTCTCGGCGTCCATCCCGCAGCTCAAGGCCGCCGTCGCCGAGCTCCAGGCGCAGGGCTACGCCCTCCCGGACTACCCGGACGACCCGCAGACGGACCAGGACAAGGACGTCCGCGCCCGCTACGACAAGATCAAGGGCTCGGCCGTCAACCCGGTCCTGCGCGAGGGCAACTCCGACCGCCGCGCGCCCGGCTCGGTCAAGAACTACGCCAAGAACCACCCGCACCGCATGGGCGCCTGGACCCCCGAGTCCAAGACGAACGTCGCCACGATGAGCGAGAACGACTTCGCCTCCACGGAGAAGTCGGTCGTCGTCACCAAGGACGACACCCTGCGCTTCGAGTTCACGACCGCCGACGGCACCACCAGCGAGCTCCGCGCCCCGCTGAAGGTCATCGCCGGCGAGGTCGTCGACGCCGCCGTCATGCGCGCCGCCGCGCTCCGCACCTTCCTGAGCGAGCAGGTCGCCCGCGCCAAGGCCGACGACGTGCTCTTCTCCGTGCACCTCAAGGCCACCATGATGAAGGTCTCCGACCCGATCGTCTTCGGCCACGTGGTCCGCGCCTTCTTCCCGGCGACCTTCGCCAAGTACGGCGAGGCCCTCGCCGCCGCCGGCCTGTCCCCGAACGACGGCCTCGGCACCGTCCTGGGCGGCCTCGACGCCCTCCCGAACGGCCTCGGCGCCGAGATCAAGGCCTCCTTCGACGCCGAGCTCGCAGCCGGCCCGGCCCTCGCCATGGTCGACTCCGACAAGGGCATCACCAACCTGCACGTGCCGTCCGACGTCATCGTCGACGCCTCGATGCCGGCCATGATCCGCACCTCCGGCCACATGTGGGGCCCGGACGGCCAGGAGGCCGACACCCTCGCCGTCCTCCCGGACCACAGCTACTCGGGCGTCTACCAGGCCGTCATCGAGGACTGCCGCGCCCACGGCGCCTTCGACCCGTCGACCATGGGCTCCGTCCCGAACGTCGGCCTCATGGCGCAGAAGGCCGAGGAGTACGGCTCCCACGACAAGACCTTCGAGATCGCCCAGGCCGGCACCGTCCGCCTCGTCGACTCCGAGGGCAACGTCGTCCTGGAGCAGGAGGTCGCCGAGGGCGACATCTTCCGCGCCTGCCAGACCAAGGACCTGCCCATCCAGGACTGGGTCAAGCTCGCCGTCACCCGCGCCCGCGCCACCGGCGCCCCGGCCGTCTTCTGGCTGGACGAGAACCGCGCCCACGACGCGCAGCTGATCGCCAAGGTCAACGAGTACCTCCCGCAGCACGACACCGAGGGCCTGGACATCAAGGTCCTGTCCCCGGTCGAGGCGACGAAGTTCTCCCTGGAGCGCATCCGCCGCGGCGAGGACACCATCTCCGTCACCGGCAACGTGCTGCGCGACTACCTGACCGACCTCTTCCCGATCCTGGAGCTGGGCACCAGCGCCAAGATGCTGTCGGTCGTCCCGCTGATGGCGGGCGGCGGCCTCTTCGAGACCGGCGCCGGCGGCTCCGCCCCGAAGCACGTCCAGCAGCTCGTCAAGGAGAACTACCTCCGCTGGGACAGCCTCGGCGAGTTCTTCGCCCTGGCCGCCTCCTTCGAGCACCTCGCGACCACCACGGGCAACGCCCGCGCCCAGGTCCTCGCCGACACCCTCGACCGCGCCACCGGCACCTTCCTCAACGAGGACAAGTCGCCGACCCGTCGCCTCGGTGGTATCGACAACCGCGGCAGCCACTTCTACCTGGCCTTCTACTGGGCCCAGGAGCTGGCCGCCCAGACCGAGGACGCGGAGCTGGCCAAGGCCTTCGCCCCGCTCGCCGAGACGCTGGCCGCCAACGAGCAGAAGATCGTCGACGAGCTCGTCGCCGTCCAGGGCTCCCCGGCCGAGATCGGCGGCTACTACCAGCCCGACCCGGCCAAGGCCGCGGCCGTGATGCGCCCGTCCGCCACGTTCAACGAGGCCGTCGCGTCCCTCGCCTGACCCGCGCGCGCCCGTACCGCCCCGGCCGGAAACTCCTCCGGCCGGGGCGGTCCCGTCGGTGGCGCATCTCACCGCCTGGTGTGAACCTGGATGGATGAGCTGGGCATCTTGGACGACCGCCGGTGTGTACACCGGGCGAGGTGGGGTGCTGACCGTCGAGGGCGGCGTCGTCACGGGCGATCTGACCGTGCACACGACGTGGGCCGAGCGCGAGGCACGTGTGGCCGTGCAGTACAGCGGCGCGTCCGACTGGTTCACCATGTCGGGCAGTCCCGTTCCGTGCGAGACGGAGGAGGAGAGCCGCGACCTGCACGACGCCGTCGTCGCGGCCGTGCGGGAAGGCCACGGGGCGACGGTCCCGACCCTGCCCGCGGCACCACCGGTGTAAGGTCCCCGCACACCACCGGAAGAAGTGTTATCCCTCCCGCTCCCACGGGTCTCCGAACGACGGGGGACTCGGACGAGGGATGAGGGAGCAGATCCATGCACAGCGACGAGCGCCGCACCACCGCCCTGGTGGAAGCGGCCAGGGCCGGTGACGCGCACGCCAGGGACGCACTCGTGCGCGCCTACCTGCCCCTCGTCCACAACATCGTCGGCCGCGCCCTCGACGGCCACGCCGACACCGACGACATCGTCCAGGAGACGATGGTCCGCGCCCTCGACGGCCTCACCGGCCTCCGCGATCCCGACCGCTTCCGCTCCTGGCTCGTCGCCATCGCCATGAACGGGATACGGCGCCGCTGGCGCGAACGCCAGCAGGCGCCCGTGCCCGGCCTCGACCGGGCCGTGGACCTCGCCGACCCGGCCGGCGACTTCACCGAGCTCACCATCCTCAGGCTCGGCCTCTCCGGGCAGCGCCGCGACGTCGCCCGCGCCACCCGCTGGCTCGACGAGGACGATCGCGAACTCCTCTCCCTGTGGTGGCTGGAGGCCGCCGGAGAGCTGACCCGCGCCGAGGTCGCCGAGGGCCTCGGCGGCATCTCCCCGCAGCACGCGGCCGTCCGCATCCAGCGCATGAAGGAACGCCTGGAGACCGGCCGGGCCGTGGTGCGCGCCCTGGACGCCGTGCCGCCCTGCCCGGAACTCGCGGACACCCTCACCGCATGGGACGGCCGCCCCTCCCCGCTCTGGCGCAAACGCGTCGCCCGCCACCTGCGCACCTGCGACGCCTGCACGGGCCGCGCGACCGGCCGCCGCGGACTCGCCCCGGTCGAGGGCCTGCTCGTCGGCATCGGCCTCGTGCCCCCGCTCGCCGCCGGAGCCCTGCGGGGCACGGAGCCGCTGGCCACCGAGCCCGTCGCGTTCGAGGCGGCATCCCGGTGGACACCGCTCACGCGCGCCTGCGTCGCCGGGGCCGCCGCCGTCGCCGTCCTCGGTGCCGTCGCCCTCCTCGTACCCCGGCAGCCCGATCCCCGGCCGGCACCCGCGGCGCCCGTCGCCGCGCCCCCGCCCGCCACGACGACCTCCCCCGCCCCGGTGGCGACCGTCGCCGTCCCGGCACCGACGACCCGCCCGCCGAAACCCCGCAGGACCACGCCGCCCCCGGCGCCCCGGCCCACCGCCGAGCAGCGGCTGACCGCCGAGGTCAACCGGCTCCGGGCGGCGGCGGGTTGCGCGCCGCTCCACACCGACCCGCGGCTGGTCGCCGCGGCCCGCGCCTACGCCCGGGACATGGTCGCGCGCGGCTACTACGGGCACAGCAGCCCGGAGGGCGACTTCGCCGACGTGCGGATCACCGCCGCCGGGTACGACTGGAGCGCCTGGGCCGAGAACCTGGCGCGCGGTCCGTCCGACCCGGCGGCCGTCGTCGACGACTGGACCGACGGGGCGATGCACGAGGAGAACATGCTCGACTGCCGGTACCGGGACACCGGAGTGGCGTCGGCGCCCGGTCCCCGCGGCACGGTCTGGGTGCAGAAGCTGGCCACCCCCGCGTCCTGACGCCCGCCCGTCCCTCGGACGCGCCCGAGCGCTACGGCGCGCCGGGCCCCTCCTCAGCGTCTGGCGCCGAAGTCCTGTACCCACCAGGGGCCGTTGGCGGTGAGGGTCACGCCGACCCCGATGTCCCTGAAGGCGCAGTTGAGGATGTTCGCCCGATGGCTCGGACTCTCCATCCAGTCCTCCATCGCGCGGGCCGGGGTCTGCGGCCCGCGGTGGATGTTCTCCCCCCAGGTCGACCACGCGTACCCGGCCCCCGTGATCCGGTCGCCCGCGTCACGACCCTCCGGGGTGTCGTGCCGGTAGTAGTCACGGGCCGCCATGTCGTCGGCGTGCCCCTGCGCGGCCGTCCGCAGATGGCCCTCCGCGCGCAGCGGCCCGCAACCGGACCTCTCCCGCTCGGCGTTGGCGAGCGCGACGACCTCCTGGACGTACCGCCCGACCTCGGCCCCGGCCGCCACGGGCGCGACGGCCGGGGAGGCGGCCGGTGAGACCGCGGGCGCCGGCGCGGCCACGTACATCCCGGTCACCACCGTGAGCAGCGCCGCGGCGGCTCCGGTGAGGGTGACGGTGGTGCGGAAGGACGGGCGGCGCGCTGCCCGGCGCCCCGTCCCGCCGCCGCTCCTCCGGTGCCGGCCGCTCGCGCGCGGCGACACGTCCGCGCCGAGGACCCGGGCCCGGTCGGGGCCGTCGGACCCGTCCGGACAACCGGGACGGTCGTGGTGGTCGTGGGGGTCCGGACGGCCGGGACGGTCGTGCTGGTCCGGACGTCCGGGGCGGTCGGGATGGTCGTGGCGGTCGGGACGGTCGTGGTGGCCGGGACGGTCGTGGTGCCGCATGGAGCTCCGCTCTCTCGCCGAGGTCGCCGGAGGGTCCGGTGCTGGGGGAGCCACCGGGGCGACGGCGGTAACACTTTCCGGACCGGGCCGCCCCGACACTCTCCGTCAACACGACACGTCAATCCACGTCCGAGTTTTTCAGCCCTGCGGGATCACCGCCACCGGGCAGGGGGCGAGGTGGAGCGCCGCGTGGGCCACGGAACCGATGCGCGGGCCGATCGCGCCGCGCCGGGCCCGGCGGCCGACCACCAGGAGCTGGGCGGCGCCCGAAGCGGAGAGCAACACCTGGCCCGCGCTGCCCAGTTCGACGTGCTCGGTGACCGGCACGTCCGGGTACCGCTCCCGCCAGGGGGCCAGTGCCTCGCGCAGTGCCTTCTCCTCGTACGGCACGAGCCCGCCGGCCTCGTCGGCGAGCCGCATCGAGGCCGGGCTGTACGCGTAGAGGGAGGGCAGGCTCCACGCGCGGACGGCCCGCACCGCCGCCCCGCGCGCCGCGGCGGTCTCGAAGGCGAAGCGCAGGGCGGCGGCGCTGTCCTCCGCGTCGCCGTGCTGGCCGACCAGCACGTATCCGGTGGGCGGTTCGGCCCGCTCGCCGTCGCGGGTGCGGACGGCCACCACGGGACACGCGGCGGCGGCGATGATCTGCTGACCGTACGAGCCGAGCAGGAACCCGGCCACGGCGCCGTGGCCGCGCGAACCGATGACGAGCATCTCGGCCCCCTCCTCGGCGCCGAGGAGCGCGGCGACCGGGGTGTCGGGGAGCAGCTCGGCCGAGAGCGCGACCTCCGGGTGGCGCTCCGCGATCGTCGCCTCGGCCTCGCGCAGCACGGCGTAGGCGGCGCGCTGCTGGGTCTCGGGGTCCTGGATCAGCGGGATGTCGAGGGGCTCCCAGCGCCAGGCGTGCGCGAGTCGTAGCGGGAGCCCCCGGTGGAGGGCCTCGCGGGCGGCCCAGTCGGCCGCGGCGAGGCTCTCCGGGGAGCCGTCCACTCCTGCGACGATCTCACGACTCATCAGGCTTCCTCCGTCGGTGCGGTGACGGGCCCCGCCGGGCGGCCGGACCCTGTTGTCTCCAGCTTGGGCCCATCGGCCGCTTGACGGGAGGGTCGGACGTCCCGACATGCCGGACCGTCGGTCCCCTCCCGCGGGCCTTCGCCCGCCCGCGAACGGCGGGCTCAGGCCCGGAGGGTGAGCCGCGCGTGGGTGCCGTTGAGGTAGTGGTCCCCGATGTCGCGGAGCCGGTGGGCGGCCTGGGTGGGCGCGGTGAGGGCGCGGGCGTTGCGCCAGAAGCGGTCGAAGCCGGGCCCGCCGCCCCGGGCGTCGGCGCCCGCCGGGGTGTCGACGACTTCGAGGATGCGGGTGGTGATGTGGACGGCCGCGCGCCCGGTGACCGTCTCGGCCGCCGCCACCAGGACGGCGATGTCGGCCCGTTCCTCCGGGCCGAGCGACCATCCGGCGAGCAGACCGCGCGCCAGGGCGTCCGTCGCCCGTTCCACCACCGCGGCGGCGGCGTGCGCGGCCGTCGCCAGCTCCCCGTACGCGAGGAGGAGGTACGGGTCGTCCCCGGCCCCCGCCGGGGCGGCGCCGTCATCGTCGGCCGGGCCGCCCGTCCCGTCGGCCCGTGCCGGTCCGGCCTGTCCGGCGCGGCTGATGTCCCGGGCCTCGGCGAGCGCGCCCTCGGCGATGCCGAGTCCGACGTGCACGAGCAGCAGCCGCAGGGCGAGCGGCGCGAGGGTGGTGAAGGGCGCGACGGCGTGCTCGTCGTGGGGGAGCGCGCCGATGACGTGTTCGGGCTCCACTGGCACGTGGTCGAAGGTGACGGTCCCGGCTCCTGCCAGCCGCTGCCCGACCCGGTCCGTCCCCGCGTCCGTGAACACCCCGGGATGCGCCGGGTCCACGAGGACGACCAGGAGGTCGCCGGTGCCACCGGGGCGGGCGCCGACGACGAGCCGGTCGGCCACGGTCACGCCGGAGGCGAACGAGCGGCGCCCGTCCAGGACCCAGCCGCCTCCGGTGCCTTCGGCGGGCGTGAGCGTGAGCCCCTGGCCGGTCGCGCCGTGCGGCGGTTCGACGCCGCCGGCGAGCAGCCAGCGCTCCTCGGACGTACAGACGTCGAGGGCGAGGGGGGTCCGGGCGGTCCGCGGCGCATCGGCCGTCCGCCCGGTGCGGGGTGCGCGCGGGGTCGCGGTCCTCGGGCCGCCGCCGTCCTCGTCGGGGCCCGCGCCGGGCGCGGGTTCCCCGGCCGGTGGCGGGCCGAAGAAGCGGCTGCTCCAGGAGAGCGCGTAGTGGTGGGCGAGGAGTTCGCCCACCGAACCGTCGGCGGCGGCTATCTCGCGCACGACGGCGCACGCGGCGCGCCAGTCGGCGCCGCGCCGGGTCGGCCCGGGGGCCGTGAGCAGGGCGGGGAGTCCCGCTTCCTGGAGGCGGGCGACCTCGTCGAAGGGCGCCTTGCCGGCGCGGTCCCTGGCAAGCGCGTCGACGGCGAGGTCGTCGGCGAGTTCGCGGGTGACGCGGGGCCAGATCTCGTCGTCCGCGGGGCGGTCGACGAGCCTGACGGCCGGTGCGGAGGTGGTGCGTCGGGCGGGTCTCTTCGGCGATTTCCTCGGCGTGCTCACGTCACCTCACCTGATCTCTCGTATTCCCACTGGAACACTAGGGATAGTGGCAGAGGGGAAGGCCCTGCCCCAAGAGGCGTCCGTAAGTTGGACAAGGGCGTCTTGATCAGTGAGACCGTGTCAAGTCGGCGCAGGTCGGCGTGGGTTCGCCTTCGCCCGTCAGGGGTTGGTCCAGGCCTCGGGGTCGTCGGCGAGCGCGAGGACACCGGCCGGCAGCTTCGCCGCCGCCACCTCGGCGAGCGAGACCCCGAGGACCTCGCGGACACCGGCCCGGAGGGCGATCCACAGCGTGAGCAGCGACTCGGCCGGCCCCGTGTACGACAGGTCCGGCGGCCGCTCCCCGCGGACGGAGACCAGCGGACCGTCCACGCAGCGGATGACGTCCGCGACCGAGATCGCCTCCGCGGGCCTGGCGAGCCAGTACCCGCCGTTGCCGCCGCGCTGGCTCTCCACGAGACCCCCCTTGCGCATGTCGCCGAGGATCCCCTCCAGGAACTTGTGCGAGATGCCCTGGCCCTCGGCGATGGCCTCGGCCTTCAGCGGCCCCGAATCCTGGGAGGCGGCGAGCTGGAGGGCTGCCCGCACCGCGTAGTCGGCTCTGGCTGAAATGCGCATGCGCGCATTATTCCGTACGGCCGCGAGCGGACGCCCGCACACCCGGCCGACGCGCTGTGGGGGGCGCGGAGGCGCGCGAACTCCGGCCGCCGGCGCCGCGTACGGCTGCCGGACCGGGGCGAGGGGCCGGCGGCCCGGGGCAGGGGCCGGCCGGTCGGAGTCGCGTACGGCACCGGCGCGACCGGCTTCGGCCGATCGGGGCGGTAGGCCCGGCAGCCGGGCCGTACCGCACCCTTGACGCCGCCGGTGGGCGGTCGGACACTCGGGAAACGGGAAAACCGAGCGAACGGGTAGGGAACCATGGGACGCAGCGGTCGGCGGGACACGTCACACGCCGCGCCCCTCCCGCGCTCCCTGCCCCTCACGTCCCGCCGCCACATCGATCTGCTGCGGGTCTGCAGCGCCGCCTAGCCCGGCCTGCCCGGCAGTACTCCGCCACGTCGCGCCCAGCCGGGGCCACCGTTCCGTCACGTCCCGCCCGCGCCGCCCGGAGCCTCCCGGGCACCGGGGCAGGTGGGACGGGTGGCCACTCCACCGGTACGGCGCCGAGCCGCGGTCCGCCCGCACCCCCTTCCCGTACCTCTGCCGCCTCCGGTCACCGCGCAGGTGCCGTTCGCCGTGCCCGGCGACCGGTGCCTCCGGGCGCCGCCCGGACCCGGCACCGAGCACCCCCAAGGGAGAAGCATGTCCGTCGTCCCGTCCTCGCTGCTGCCCGCCTCCGCCGTGCCCGCCTTCCGCGGCAGGATCGGCCGCGACGCGGCCAGCGGCCACTACGCCGTCCCGCACCGCTACCGCCTCCACGTGGCACCCTCGGGCCCCGGCTGTCTGAGGATCGCCGTGACCCACGCCCTGCTCGGACTCGACGACACGCTCCCGCTCACCGTGCTGCCCGAGACCCCCGACACGCCCACCGGCGGATACGCCGCCCTCCGCCCGCTGTACGAGGCCAGCGCCCACCTCTACGACGGCCCCGCCGCCGCCCCCGTCCTGAGCGACGGCTGGACCGGACGGATCGTCAGCACCCACGTCCCCGACATCCTCCGCGACCTCGCCCTCCGCTTCCGCGGCGACGGCCCCGACCTGCTGCCCGGCGACCGGCGCCGCGAGATCGACGCCGTCTCCGACCTGTGCGAGCGGAGCATCGACCGGGCCGCCCAGCGGGCCGGTGAACTCGGCATCGACGGCGCTGCCGCCCACCGCGACCCCCTGACCGTCCTCTTCGCCGCGCTCGGCCGCCTCGAACGCCGGCTTACCCGCTCGCCGTACGTGCTGGGCGACGTGCCGACCGCCGCCGACGTGCACGTCTGGGTCACCCTCGTCCAGCTCGACACCGTCCACCGCTGGCACCTGGACGCCGCCGCCATGGACCGCGTCGCGGACCACCCGGCCCTCTGGGCCTACGCCCGACGTCTCGCCGCACGGCCCGAGTTCGCCCGCCGGCTCGACGTCGACGCCGTCCTCCGCCGCCACCACGCCCACTGCCGGGGCCGCGAGGCCGCCGGCGCGGGCATCAGGATCGTCGACTGGCCGACGGGTCCTCGCTGACGGGTCCCCGCCCCGCGCGCCGGGTCAGCCGATCCGGTGACCCGCCAGCGGGGCCGTGTCGTCGCCCGTGCCCGCCCGGACCCCGCGCAGGAACGCCGCCAGGGCCTCCTCGGCCGTCGCTGCCGGCTCCCATTCCAGCTCCCGGCGCGCCCGCTCGGTGGCGAGCAGCGGAAGCTGCCTGAGCGCCTCGAACAGCCCGGGGGAGGCCGGGACGAGACGCATCCGCCAGGCCGCCGACAGCGCGCCGCGCACCGCGCCGGCGGGCACCTTCACGGGCCGCGCGTGCAGCAGTCGGCCCAGCGCCGCCGCGTCGAGCACCGGCTCGGCGGCGAGGTTGAACGCGCCCCGGACGTCCCGCAGGAGCGCCCTGCGATAGGCGTCCGCGGCGTCGTCCGTGTGCAGGACCTGGAACCGCAGCCCGTCGAACTCCGGTACCAGCGGCAGCAGATCGGGCCGCATCAGCTGACCGGGGAAGAACCGCCCCGCGAAGATCCGCCGCTGACCGCTCGCCGACTCCTCCTTGAAGAGGAACGCCGGGCGCATCCGCACCACCCGGGTCGTCGGATGGTCGCGCTCGAAGGTGTCGAGGACCCGCTCCAGATAGGCCTTCTCCCGGGTGTACGCGGCGCCGGGCCAGCCGTGCGTCGGCCACGCCTCCGACACCGGCGCGCCGCCCGTGGGACCGGGGGAGTACGCCCCCACAGAGGAGGCGTGGACCAGCACCGGCACCCGCGCCGCCGCGACCGCGTCGAACACCCGCACCGCGCCGAGCACGTTGGTCCGCCAGGTCTCCACCGGATCGTGCGTCGGCCCGAACCGCCAGGCGAGGTGGACCACCGCGTCCGCGTCCGCCACGTACTGCGCGAGCCTGGGCTCGTCACCGTCCCGGGAGAGGTCCACCTCGGCCCACTCCACGCCCGGCAGCTCCAGGCCCGGCCGGCGCCGGGCCAGCCCGAGGACCGATCCGACCCGCGGGTCGGCCGCCAGGATTCGTACCAGACTCGTGCCCACATTGCCGGTGGCGCCGGTGACGACCACCCGCTGCATCGTGCTCGGGTTCATGTTCTCGACCCTCCGCCATGGGCGGCGCGAGCGCACCCTGAGCGCCCGGCCGACCGGCCCCGTCACTCAGCGTGTCCATGTCGGTCGCGGGGGTGGCCGACGACCGTGACTATGGAGCGACGCAGGAGACAGGAGAACGCGATGCTGCTGCCCGACATAAACACGGTCGACCGGCTGCTCCGGCACTACCGCGCCCAGGAGCAAACCGTGCTGGCCAGCCCGTGCGACCCGTCGGCGCGCCGCCGCTTCGAGGACACGGCGTACACCCTGTGCGTCCTGATGGGAGAGCGCACCGCCCACGAGGCCGTGCACGCCGCCGAGCGCTACGTCACCCGGCTCCGGCCCACCGCGCCGCGGCCCACCGCGCCCCGGCCCACCGCGCCCCGGTACCCCTGGCGCAGCGGCTGACCCGCCCGGCCCGGCGTCGACAAGCGCGGCCCCCGGGCCGCGGTTAGCGTGGCGGGGTGCGTCGCGCGCCATCCGGTGCCGGGTGCGGCGGGGCGCGCCGGCGCACGTATCGGCCCGCCCGGCGGATGGAGACACGATGACCAAGGCCCGCAGGACGGACACCACGAGGACGGGCACTGCGAAGGCGGGCACCGCCAGGCCGGCGACCGCGAAGACCGCCGCGGCGAAGTCGGCGAAGTCCGCGACCGGGAAGACCACCGCGGCGAAGACCACCACCGCGAGGTCAGGCACCGCGAGGGCCGGCACGGCAAAGTCCGCTACCGCGAAGACGGCCGCGAAGAGCACGACCGCGAAGTCCGGCGCCGCGAAGGCCACCGCCGCGAAGGCCGTCAGGGAGCCGGTCGCGCCGCACGCCGCGGACCGGCAGAACCTGATCCGGGTGCACGGGGCGCGGGTGAACAACCTCAAGGACGTCAGCATCGAGATCCCGAAGCGCCGGCTCACCGTCTTCACCGGCGTCTCGGGCTCGGGCAAGAGCTCCCTCGTGTTCGACACGATCGCCGCCGAGTCCCAGCGGCTGATCAACGAGACGTACAGCGCGTTCGTCCAGGGCTTCATGCCCACGCTCGCGCGTCCCGAGGTCGACGTCCTCGAAGGACTGACCACCGCGATCATCGTCGACCAGCAGCGGCTCGGCGCCGACCCCCGCTCCACCGTCGGCACCGCCACCGACGCCAACGCGATGCTCCGCATCCTCTTCAGCCGCCTCGGGAAGCCGCACATCGGCCCGCCGAGCGCGTACGCCTTCAACGTCCCCTCGGTCCGGGCCAGCGGCGCGATCACCGTCGAACGCGGCGACAAGAAGGCCGTCAAGGCGACGTTCAGCCGCACCGGCGGCATGTGCCCGCGCTGCGAGGGCCGCGGCACCGTCTCCGACATCGACCTCACGCAGCTCTACGACGACTCCGCGTCGCTCGCCGACGGCGCGCTCACCATCCCCGGCTACACCCCGGGCGGCTGGAACTACCGCCTCTACAGCGAGTCGGGCTTCGTCGACCCGGACAAGCCGATCCGCAGGTACACCAAGCGGGAACTGCACGACTTCCTGCACCACGAGCCGGTCAGGATGAAGATCGCGGGCATCAACATGACCTACGAGGGGCTGATCCCGCGGATCCAGAAGTCGTTCCTGGCCAAGGACAAGGAGGGCATGCAGCCGCACATCCGGGCGTTCGTCGAGCGCGCCGTCACCTTCACCGCCTGCCCCGCGTGCGACGGCACCCGCCTCGCCGAGGGCGCCAGGTCGTCGAAGATCAGGCGGAAGAGCATCGCCGACGTCTGCGCGATGCAGATCAGCGACCTCGCCGACTGGGTCCGCGACCTCGACGAGCCCTCGGTGGCACCGCTGCTCACCGCACTCCGGGAGACCCTCGACTCGTTCGTCGAGATCGGCCTCGGCTACCTCTCCCTCGACCGGCCGTCGGGCACCCTGTCGGGCGGCGAGGCGCAGCGCGTCAAGATGATCCGGCACCTCGGCTCCTCGCTCACCGACGTCACCTACGTCTTCGACGAGCCCACCACCGGCCTCCACCCGCATGACATCAACCGCATGAACGACCTGCTCCTGCGCCTGCGCGACAAGGGCAACACGGTGCTCGTCGTGGAGCACAAGCCCCAGACGATCGCCATCGCCGACCACGTCGTCGACCTCGGGCCGGGCGCCGGCACCGCGGGCGGCTCCGTCTGCTTCGAGGGCACCGTCGAGGGGCTGCGGGCAGGCGACACCGTCACCGGCCGCCACTTCGGCGACCGCGCCGCGCTCAAGGAGACCGTGCGGGAGCCCACCGGCGCCCTGGAGATCCGCGGCGCGACCGCCCACAACCTGCGGAAGGTCGACGTCGACGTCCCGCTCGGCGTGCTCTGCGTGGTCACCGGCGTCGCCGGCTCCGGCAAGAGCTCGCTCGTGCACGGGTCGATCCCGGCCGGTGAGGACGTCGTGTCGGTCGACCAGGGCGCGATCCGCGGCTCGCGCCGCAGCAACCCGGCGACGTACACGGGACTGCTCGACCCGATCCGCAAGGCGTTCGCCAAGGCCAACGGCGTGAAGCCGGCCCTGTTCAGCGCCAACTCGGAGGGCGCCTGCCCCACCTGCAACGGCGCCGGCGTCATCTACACCGACCTGGCGCTGATGGCGGGCGTCGCCACCACCTGCGAGGACTGCGAGGGAAAGCGGTTCCAGGCCTCGGTGCTCGAATACCGGCTTGGTGGCCGCGACATCAGCGAGGTCCTCGCCATGCCCGTCGACGAGGCCGAGGAGTTCTTCGGCGCCGGCGAGGCCCGCACCCCGGCCGCGCAGCGCGTCCTGGAGCGGCTCTCCGACGTCGGGCTCGGTTACGTCTCCCTCGGCCAGCCGCTCACGACGCTCTCCGGCGGCGAACGGCAACGGCTCAAGCTGGCCACGCACATGGCGGAGAAGGGCGGCGTCTACGTCCTCGACGAGCCGACCACCGGCCTCCACTTCGCCGACGTGGAGCAGCTCCTCGGCCTGCTCGACCGCCTCGTCGACACCGGCAAGTCCGTCGTCGTCGTCGAGCACCACCCGGCGGTCATGGCCCACGCCGACTGGATCATCGACCTCGGCCCCGGCGCCGGCCACGACGGCGGCCGGATCGTCTACCAGGGCCCACCCGCCGCCCTCGTCGCCCGCCGCTCGACCCTCACCGGCGAGCACCTCGCCCAGTACGTCGGCGCCTGACCGCCAGCCACCGGCACGCGCGCACGTGAGCGCGCCTACCGGGCTCGGACGTCACGGCCGCCCGGCGCGCGGCCGGGTGCAGCCGCCCCCCGCCCCCTCAGCCCCGGTGGGCCGCCCTGCGCCGCCACCCCCACAGGATGATCGCGGCCGCGCAGGCCGAGGCCACCAGAGCCAGCGGCAGGCCGGCCGACGGCGACTCCTCCTCCTCGGTCGCCGCCGGAGCGGCAGCGGCAGCGGCAGGGGCGCGCGCCGGGCCGGCCGCGGGTGAGCCCCGGTCGGCGCCGGACACCGCGACGGCCCGGGCGGCGGGCTCGGCCGCGGTCTTCGTCGGCGCCGGCAGCAGCGAGCCCACCGGCCGGACCCGGCCGGCGGCCTCGAAGCCCCAGTCGAGCAGCGAACGGGCCTCCTCGTACACGGCGAGCCCGCCGCCGTCCTGCGGGTTCATCACCGAGACGACGAGGGTCCGTTCGCCCCGCTTGGCCGCGGAGATCAGCGTGTTGCCCGCGTTGCTGGTGTAGCCGTTCTTGATCCCGAGGAGGCCCGGGTAGCGCGCCACCCCGTCCGCGCCCGTCAGGAGCCGGTTGGTGTTGGCGATGCCGTACGACCAGGAGCCCGCGGGGAAGTCCGCGTAGGGCGTCGAGCAGTACCGGGTGAACTCCGGGTCCTGGAGCCCGGTCCGGCCGAAGAGCGCCAGGTCGTACGCGGAGGACACCTGCTCCGGGGCGTCGTAGCCGTCCGGGGAGACCACGTGGGTGTCCCGGGCCCCGAGGGACCGGGCCTTGTCCTGCATCTGGCGGGCCATCGAGTCCCAGCCGCCGTTCATCGCGGCCAGGACGTGCACGGCGTCGTTGCCCGAGCTGAGGAAGACCCCGTTCCACAGGTCCGAGACCTTGTACGTGTACCCCTCCTTCACGCCGACCAGGCTGCTGCCCGCCCCGATCCCGGTCAGCTCGGCGTCGGCCACGGTGTGCCGCTCGGAGGGGTCGTGGTGGGGGAGCGCGGTGAGGGCGAACAGCGTCTTGAGGGTGCTGGCGGGGGGCAGCCTCCGGTGCGCGTTCCGCGCGGCGAGCACCTCGCCCGACGAGGCGTCCGCGACCACCCACGAGAGCGCCGACAGCGAGGGCACCTTGGGCGCGCCCGGCAGCGGCTGCACCTGGGTGCCCTGCCGGTCGAGCCGGGCGGGGTCGACGTACTGCCGGGCGGGCGGCGTGGGCTCCCCGACCGTGTCGGCCGAGGCGACGGCCGCCGGAACCGGCAGGACGAACAACAGGGCCGCGGTACCGGCGGCAGCACGACGGACAGCTGACGTGACGATCATTCGGTCACCGTAGGAACGCGGTGCCGACCGCGCAGATCGAAGTGCGCCGACCGGCGTAGCGAACGTGCCGTACGGTGGCGCGTCGTGCCGCCGCCCGGGTGGTGGACGGCCGCCTCCTCCGCTGTCGGTGGCGCAGGGCATCCTTGTGACGTGCCCTCACACCCGCCCCAGCGCAACGCCGTTCCGATCGACAGCGCGGCGCCCGCCCTGCCCGCCCCGGCCGCCGGATCCCTCCCCGGGCCCGCCCGGCCCACCGGCGCGCCCGCATTCCGGACGGACCGTCAGGACCGTGCGGCACTCGCCGGGCACATGATCGTGTGCGGCGACGACGCCCTCGCCCACCGCCTCGCGCGTGAGCTCCACGAGGTGTACGGAGAGCGGGTCACCCTCCTGGTGCCGGCGCCGCCCGCCGCGCCCGTGACGCCCGCCGGCCGCACCGGCCGGGCGCTGGCCCTGTTCGGGCGGGTGACCGCCGCCGTCACCCGCACCACCGGGGTCGGCGCGGCGGCCGGAACCGCCGACGGCGCCGGCGAACCGGCCGGCACCCTGCGGGTCGTCGAGTCCGCGGAGGCGGACGACCGGGCCCTGACGGACGCCGGCGTCGAGCGGGCCGCCGCGCTCGCCCTGGTCCACGAGGACGACGAGGCCAACATCCGGGCCGCGCTCACCGCCCGCCGGCTCAACCCCCGGCTGCGGCTCGTCATCCGGCTCTACAACCGCAAGCTGGGGCAGCACCTCGAAACCCTCCTCGACCAGGCCGCCGCCGTCGCCGAACCCGGTCTCGACCCCGAGAAGGCCGACGCCGCCACCACCGTCCTCTCCGACGCCGACACCGCTGCCCCGGGGCTCGCCGCGGCCGCCGTCGCGGGCACGAGCAAGGTCGTGCAGGCCGGTGGCCTGCTGTTCCACGCGGTCGACCGGCCGCCCCGCGAGGGGCAGGCGCCCGACCCCGGCCTGTGCACGCTCGCGCTGCTCTCGGCCACGGCGGGCGACCCGGCGGGCTGCGAGGGTTCGGAGCGCAGCGGCGACGCCGGCCCCCGGCTCCTCCCCGACGACCGGACGGTGGCCGCCGCGACCGGCCGCGCCGCCGTCACCCTCGAAGCGGTCACGGCGGCCGGCCCGGCCCTCCCGGCGGCCCGCCTGGCCGCCTCGGCGCTGCCCGTCGGCTCCCTCTTCTCCCGCCGGCTGCGCTGGTCGTTCGGCGGCGCCGCCGCGGCCGTCCTCGCGCTCGCCCTCGCCCTCGCGTTCACCACCGGCGACCACCCGCTGCACGCCGCCTATCTGACGCTGCTCGACGTCTTCGCCATCGGTGACCCGGCCGTCGGCGAGCCGGCCGGCCGTCAGCTGCTCCAGATCCTCGCCGGGTTCGTCGGTCTGCTCCTGCTGCCGGTGATCGTCGCCGCCCTCCTCGAAGGGCTGGGCACCTTCCGTACGGCCACCGCCCTGCGGCGGCCACCGCGCGGCCTCTCCGGGCACGTGGTCCTCCTCGGTCTCGGCAAGGTCGGCACCCGGGTCCTGGCCCGGCTCCGCCGGCTCGGCATCCCCGTGGTCTGCGTCGAGTCCGACCCGGAGGCCCGCGGCATCGCCGTCGCCCGTCGGCTGCGCGTCCCCACCGTCGTCGGCGACGTCACCGAGGAAGGCGTCCTGGAGGCCGCCCGGATCCACCGCGCCCACGCCCTCCTCGCCCTGACCAGCGTCGACATCACCAATCTCGAAGCCGCGCTTTCCGCCCGCGCGGTCACGCCCGACCTGCGGGTCGTCCTGCGCCTGTACGACGACGACTTCGCCACCGCCGTCTTCCGCACCCTGCGCACCGCCCACCCCACGGCCGTCACCCGCAGCCGCAGCGTCTCCCACCTCGCCGCCCCCGCGTTCGCCGGCGCCATGATGGGCCGCCAGGTCCTGGGCGCCGTGCCCGTCGAGCGCCGGGTGCTGCTCTTCGCCGCCGTGGACGTGGCGGCCCATCCCCTCCTGGACGGCCGGACGGTCGCCGACGCGTTCGTCCCCGGCGCCTGGCGGGTCATCGCCCTCGACGGCACCGCCGGGGCCGCGCCCCGCGCCGGCGCCGCTGACCGGGAGAGGGGCTGGCGGCTCCGGCCCGAGCGGGTCCTCGTCCCCGGTGACCGGGTCGTCGTGGCCGCCACCCGCCGCGGCCTGGCCGAACTCCTGGGCAGGGGCGCCCGCAACGGCCCGCTGGACGGGGGCGACGGGGCGGCGGGCGGGGGCGACGGGGTGGACAACTCCGTACGAACGGAAGCGGGTTGACCGTAGGATCTGACCGCTCGCGTGCCGTACCGGCCCGCATCCGCAGTCAGGAGTCCCTGCCGTGAACACACCGCACAGCGCCGGCGCGGGCCGCGCCCCGTACCGCATGGACACATCGGGCGGCTGCCCGCACGCGGCGAACGCCCGGCTGCTCGCCGAGGGCGCCGTGACCCCGGTGATCCTGCCCGGTGGGATCGAGGGCATGGCGGTGCTCGGCCACGACGCCCTGCGGGACTTCCTCACCCACCCCGACGTGGCCAAGGCGCCCCACCACTTCAGCGCGCTCGCCGAGGGCCGCATACCCGAAGGCTGGCCGCTGCTCACGTTCGCCACCGTGCCGGGCATGACCACCGCCGACGGGGCCGACCACCGCCGGCTGCGGACCCTGGTCAGCAGCGCCTTCACGGCACGCAGGGTCGAGGAGCTCCGCCCGCGCGTGAAGGAGGTCACCGCAGGACTGCTCGACGGACTCGCCGAGGCCGCCCGCGCCGCCGGCGGCGTCGCGGACCTGCGCCGCCACTACGCGCTCCCGCTGCCGCTCGGCGTCATCTGCGAACTCCTCGGCGTCGACCCGGTCCACCAGGACCGGCTGCACCACCTCTCCAGCCTGGTCGTCGCCACCGACACCGGGCCCGAGCAGGCCGTCGCCACCAACCGCGAACTCGCCGAGCTCCTGGGCTCCATCGCCGCCGCCAAGGCCGCCGCCCCCGGCGACGACCTCATCAGCGCCCTCATCGCCGCCCGGGACGAGGGCGGCGACCGGCTGAGCCAGTCCGAGCTCATCGGCACCCTGGTCCTGATGATCATCGCGGGCCACGAGACCACCCTGAACCTCGTGACCAACGCGGTCCGGGCCCTCTGCGCCCACCGCGACCAGCTCGCCCTCGTCCTCGAAGGCCGCGCCGGGTGGGCGGACGTGGTGGAGGAGACCCTCCGCTGGGACAGTCCGGTCAGCGCCTTCCCGTTCCGCTACCCCACCCGTGACGTCACCGTCGACGGCACCGTCATCCCCCGGGGCACCCCGGTGCTCGCCGGGTACTCGGCGGCCGGCCGCGACACGAAGGCACACGGCCCGGACGCCGACCGCTTCGACACCACCCGCACGTCGACCGTGAAGCACCTCTCGCTCGGCCACGGCCCCCACTACTGCCTGGGCGCCCCGCTCGCCCGCATGGAGGCCGAAATCGCCCTGGAAGCGCTGTTCACCCGCTTCCCTGACCTCGACCTGGCCCTCCCGGAGGAGGAGCTGACCCGCCACGCGGGCTTCGTCGGCAACAGCGTCCGCGCCCTCCCGGTCCGCCCGAACGCCTGACGACCCACGGCCGACCGCCGGACATACGGCCACCCTCCCCCCGCCGGGCATGCGGCCACCCTCCACCCCCGCCGGGCGTGCGGCCACCCCCTGCCGGGGGTGGCTCGCGGCCCTCACCGCGACCGCGGGCGCACCGGTTCAGCCGCTGCGCCCCCACGTGGTCACGGGCGAGGCCCGCAGGGAGGAGACGAGGCGCAGCAGGCGGGCCTCGTTCCCGGACAGACCGGCGGCGCGGAGCGCCTCGTCCGCCTCCGCCATGGGATGGGTGAGCATCAGTCCCGCGTACGGGGCGAGCTGCGGGTCGGTCAGCACGGCCTGGGTGGACTCGAGCAGCCGCAGGTACGCCTGGGCCGCCGCGCGCTCGGTTGCGGTGAACGTGGTCATGTCGGGCTCCCTCTCGACAGTTCGGCGCTCACCACCCTCTCGCACGGGTCTGACAATCGGGCTCAGCCCCGCCCGCCGAGGTGGCCGCGGAGCCGTTCCAGGAAGACCCGCTGACCCGTCACGAGCAGGGGAGCGGCGGCCTCGGGGGCGAACCAGCCCACCCGGTCGATCTCCGGGAACTCGGCCGTGACTCCGGACCGGGGCGGCCACTCCATGGTGAAGGTGCCCGGCACGACCCGCGCGGGGTCGAGATCGCCCTCTACGGCCCAGACGGTGACGATCTTTCCGTTGCGCTGCCGGGCCTCCCCGAGCGGGATCCACGCGCCGTCCGGGGCGGCGAGCCCCAGCTCCTCCCGGAACTCCCGCCGCGCGGCGTCCTCGGCGGTCTCGTCCGGCCCGTACTGCCCCTTCGGAATCGACCAGGCCGCCTCCTCGCGGGACTCCCAGAAGGGCCCGCCCATGTGACCGATGAGTACCTCGACGCCCTCGCCCTCCGTACGGCGGAAGACCAGGAGACCCGCGCTGCGCAGTGTGTCCGGCATGGGCCCAGTGTGGCCGAACACCCCCGGTGGCGCGCCCACGTCCGCCGTTCCCGCCCCTCGGGCGGGAACGGTCCCACTCCCCTGGGGCGGTCACGGTCTCACTCCTCGGCGGCCACCACCACGGGACCGCCCGTCCGGTCGACCCCGCCGGTCCACCGGGGACCGAGCCGCACCGAGCGCCAGGGGACGAGCGTCCCCGCCATCCGCTCCCGCCGCAGGGGAACCCCGTCCTGGTGGACGGTCAGGACCGGCCGCACGAGCCGCCGCTCCGGCCGTACGAGCAGGGGGACGGCCTCCGGACCGAGGAGTCCGGGCGTCACCCACCGCAGGGGCCCCGCCGTCACCACGGGCACCCCGCCGGTCGGCCAGGGCCCGCCGGCGAGCCGGGCGAGGACGGCGCCGGTCACGGCACGGCCCTCGGCGGCGGCCCGCTGGGCCGGCTCCCCGCCGTGGAGGAGGTTGCCGACGGCGAACACGCCGGGTTCGGCGGTACGGAGGCCGCCGTCGGTCAGGGCGCCCCGGGTGTCCGGGGCGAGCGGCAGTCCGAGGAACCGGACCAGTTCGTGGTCGGGGATCCAGTCGCCGGTGAACACCACGGTGTCGCAGCGCAGCACGGCCGTCCGCCCGTCCTCTCCTCGGACCGCGACACCGGTCAGCCGGCCGCGTCCGAGCAGTTCGGTCACGACCGCGCCGGCGAGCACGGGCACGGCGGTCCCGAAGTCCCCGGCACTCCCCGGCGGCGCGCCGACCACCGCCGCCACGGTGACGCCCGCCTCCCGCAGCGCACGGACCGCGTGCCGGGCCACCGGGTCGCCGCCGACCACGATCGCCCGCCGCCCGACGTGTCCGCCCCGTGCGCCGAACCGGGCGAGCGTCCGCTGGAGCTCACCGGTGGTCATGACCCCGGCGGGCCGCGACCCGGGCACCAGTCGGGCGCTGCGCGGTCGTTCGCGGGCCCCCGTCGCCAGGACGACCGCGCGGGCCCGGATCCGCTCCGGACCGGTCGGGGCGGTGACGTCCAGGGTCAGCGGTCCGGCCCAACCGGTGGCCGAGACGCCCGTGCGAACGGTGGCACCGGCTCGCAGGGCCGCCCGCGCCGCGCGTCGCGCGTACGCGGGGCCGTCCAGGGGGCGGCCGAGGGCGTCCGCGCCGAACCCCGGCCGGGCGCAGTGCCGCGGGACCCCGCCCGCGGCCGGCTCCCGCTCCAGGACCTCGACCCGGCCGGCGCCCGCCGCCGCGAGTCCGGCGGCCGCGGCGAGTCCGGCGGGTCCCGCGCCCACCACGAGCACGTCGACGGTACGGGTCACCCGGCACCCTCCTCGTATTCCTGGCTCAGCGCACGCAGCTCAGCGCCGCAGAAGTCGCCCTGGCAGCGCCCGCCGCGGGCCCGGGTCCTGCGGCGTAGTCCGTCCGGCCCCGCCGGGGGGATGGTGGAGGTGAACGCGGCCCGCACCTCGCCGCGGGTCACCCGCTCGCAGTGGCACACGATCGCCCCGAACTCCGGGTCGCGGGCGATGAGTCCGGCGTCGCGGTACGGCCGGGGGAAGGCCTCGCCTATGTTCGGCATGCGGACCGGGGCGAGGGGCCGCTCGGGCCCCGGGTCGAGCCCGCAGTCGGCGAGGAGCCCGAGCACGTGGTCGGCGATGGCGAGGGACGCGGTGAGTCCGGTGGAGCGGATCCCGCCCACCGTGACGTACCGCAGCGCGGGGTGGGCGGCGATCCGGTAGTCCTCCTGGCCGGTGGCCGCCCGCAGGCCCGCGTAGACGGCCGTGACCTCTTCGTCGAGGAGCGCGGGGAGGATCCGGCCGCCCTGCTCGCGCAGCCCGGCGAGTCCCTCGGCCGTCGTGCCGGTGGCGGTCTTGTCGTCCAGGTCCTCGGCGGTGGGTCCGAGCATCACGTTCCCGTACACGGTCGGCGAGACGAGCACGCCCTTGCCGAGGGGGCCGGGGACCGGGAGCAGGATGTGCCGGACGAGGTCGCGGGCGAACTTGTCGAAGACGAGGAGCTGTCCCCTGCGCGGGGTGACCGTGAAGTCGGCGCGCCCGAGCAGCGCGTCGAAGCCGTCGGCGTGCAGCCCGCAGGCGTTGACGAGGTGGCGGGTGCGGAGCACTCCCCGCCTGGTGACGAGCCGGTGGTGGGCGTCGCCCGGACGCACCTTCTCCACCCGGCAGTTCAGATGCAGGTCCACCCCGGAGCGGACGGCCTGCGTCGCGTACGCCAGGGTCGTCGTCCACGGGCAGATGACGGACTCGCCGGGCACTTCGAGCGCGGCGAGCGCACCGGCGCCCAGATGCGGCTCCCGTAAGGCGAGCTCCGCCGCCGACAGGAGCCGGGTCGTGCGGTGGCCGTTGAGTTCCGCCTTCTCCGCGAGGCGGGGGAGGGTGGCGCGCTGCTGCTCGTCCCAGGCGACGAGCAGCGCGCCCAGCGGCTCCACGGGGATGCCCGCCTCCCGCGCGTACGCGTCGAGCAGCCGGTGACCCTCGCGGACGAGCCGCGCCTCCAGGGTGCCGGGTGCCGCGTCGAAACCGGTGTGCAGGATGGCGGTGTTGGCCTTCGACGTACCGTCCCCGACGTCGTTCGCGGCCTCCACCAGCGCCACCCGCAGCGGATGGCGGGCGAGCGCGCGGGCGACGGCGCAGCCGACGACCCCGGCGCCGACGACCACGACGTCGTACTCCGCGGCCGGGCCGGTCGGCAGAGGCCCCGTGCGCGTGACGCCCATCAGGCCGCACCCGGGGCGTCGCCGCCTCCGGAACGCGCGACCAGCGCCGACACCTCCGTACGGAACCGGGCGAGCCGCGCGACCGCCTCGTCGCCCGAGATCCGCGGCTCGTACACGGCCGACGGCTTCCACTCCGGCACGGCCTCGCGGAGGGTGAGACCCGGGTGGCGCCCGAGCCTGGCGACCGCGCCCACTCCGAGGGCCGTGGCGTCGGGTGACGAGGAGACCTCGACGGGGAGTTGCAGCAGATCGGCCTGGGTCTGCATCAGTAGCGCGGACCGGGTCAGGCCCCCGTCGGCGCGCAGCGCGGACGGCGGCGCGCCCCGCTCCGCGGCGGTCGCCGAGGCCAGCTCCACGACCTGGGCGGCGATCCCCTCGCACAGCGCCCGGACCAGATGGCCGGGCCCGGTGTCGAGGCCGAGTCCGGTGAGCGAGCCGCGCACGTCACCGCGCCACCAGGGCGCGGCGAGCCCCGCGAACGCGGGCACGAAGGTGACGCCGCCGGCGTCCGGCACGGCGCCGCCGATCGCGTCGAGCTCCGCGGCGCCGGCGATCACGCCGAGGTCGGTGAGCCAGCGGACGGCCGAGGCGACCGTGTACACCTGTCCGTCCAGGCAGTGGGTCACCCGGCCGCCGAGCCGCCAGGCGACACAGCCGACCAGGCCGGAGGAGGGCCGTCGGGGCAGGGGCCCGGTCTGCGCGAGCAGGAAGGCCCCGGTCCCGTAGGTGCACTTGGCGGCGGCCGGGTCGTCGGCGCTCTGGGCGAGCAGGGCCGCCTGCTGGTCCACCAGGAGCCCGGTGAGGGGCAGCGGCGGACCGAACGCCGTCGTGGTGCCGACCGGGGTGTCGCAGTCCACGACCCGGGGCAGCCGCTCGCCGCCGAGCCCGTACAGGTCGAGAGCGGTGTCCGACCAGGCGACGGTGTCGAGATCGAGGAGTCCGGTCCGGCCCGCGGTCGCCGCGTCGGTGACGAACGCGCCCGTGAGACGGTGCACGAGCCAGGCGTCGCTGGTGGTGACGACGCCCGCGCCGGTGGCGTGGCGGCGGATCCAGGCCATCTTCGGCGCGGCGAAGTAGGGGTCCACCGGGAGGCCCGTCAGATGCCGCAACCGCTCGGCGTGCGCGTCGAGTCCGGCGCAGACCTCGACGGCCCTGCGGTCCTGCCACACCAGCGCGTCGGTGAGCGGTGCGCCGGTGGCGGGGTCCCAGGCGAGCACGGTCTCGCCCTGGTTGGCGAGGCCCACCGCATCGACGGGGGTGCCCGCCTCGGCGAGCGCCGTCCGTCCGGCGGCGACCACCGAGTCGTACAGCTCACGGGGGTCGACCTCGACGAGGCCGCCCGGCAGGTAGCGGGGCCTGACGGGCGCCGTGCCGCTGCCGATGACGCCGCGCTCGGGGCAGAGGACGAGGGCCTTCGTGCCCGACGTCCCCTGGTCGACGGCGAGTACCGGGCCGCCTGTCATCGTGCTGCTCCCGTCCCTTGACCGCACGGTGATCATCCGATCACCGAAAGGGGTCAGGGTGTCGTCGTGCGGGTCCGGCGTCAAGCCTCGGAGGCCGTTCCCGTCAGGTCCGACGATCTACCTGACAGTAAGTCAAATTCGGTCGTTGGCCTGATAGTTACTGTCGAGAAAGAAAGTGGACCGGTCGCATCCATCGCCCTCTATAGTGATCGCCGATCAACGGCCGGGACACCCGCCGGGGGACTGACCACCCCCTCCAGCCACCGAGGACCCATGTCATCCACACCACGCCCCACCCCCTGATGGCCGCGCACGGCTTCCGGCCCGTCTACCACCCCGCGGGCCACGACCACGCCCTGCGCAACGCCGTCCAGGACTTACGCACCGGCCGCTGGGTGGCCATGGCCCGGCTACTCGACGAGACCAGCGGCTGGGACGGCTGGACCCGCCGCACCCAGGTCCTCGCCGCCGTCGCCGCCGGCACCGACGTCGTCCACACCTGGCGCGCCGAACAGCCCGAGAGCACCGCCGCCGCCGTGATGCACAGCCGCGTCACCGTCGAGCGGGCCGTCCGCGCCCACCGCGCCGGCCACGCCCGCACCAGGGAACTCTGGCAGGAGGCCTGGACCGCCTGCCGCGACGCCGCCGAACGGTCCCCCGCCGACCCCGTGCCCTGGGTGGGCCTCATCGCCCTCGCCGCCCTCGACGAGCGCCAGCGCATGGCCGAACACCGGCTCACCCCGCCCGCCCCCATGCTGCCGCCCGGCCCCTGGGGCCTGCTCGCCGAAGCCGAGAAGCGCGACCCGTACAACCGCGAAGCCCACCACCGCATGCTCCAGTTCGTCTACGCCCGCCGCTCCGGACCGCTCTCCGAGGCCGTCAACTACTCCCACTGGGCCGCGTCGGCCGCCCCCGTCGGCTCGGCCCTCCACGCGCTCCCGCTCTACGTGCGCGTCGAGCGCTACCGCCGCGAGCGCGGCCACGAGCGCGCCCTCGACCTCCACTGGGTCGCCGAGGACGCCGTACGCGACGCCCGCCGCGCGCTCGACGACTGGTTCCTCTTCTGCGCCACCGACGAGGCCTCGCTGCTCGACCTCAACCACCTGGCCCACGCCCTCTTCGGCGCCCTGCGCTTCCCCGACGCGGCCCGGGTCTTCGAGGCGCTCGGCCCGTACTACACCACGCTTCCCTGGGCCTACCGGACAGCCCGGCCGGACGACCGCGACCTGGCCGAAGAGGTCTTCCTGCGCGCCCGCTCCCGCTGTCTCGCCGGCTGAACCCCCGGCCCGGCGCCCACCGCGTACGCCCCACCCCGCTCACCGCCCGTCCCCCTCCGGAGGTACCCATGTCCCGCACCGCAGCCCCCGCCGACGCGATACAGGAGCCACTCCCCGTCCACGACGAGGAGGCGCGGCTGAGAGAACTCGGCTACCAGCCCGTCCTCGCCCGCCGGATGGGCGGCTTCGGCAACTTCGCGATCAGCTTCTCCGTCATCTCGGTCCTCTCCGGCTGCATGACCCTCTACGGCTTCGGCATGGGCACCGGCGGCCCCGCCGTCATGCTCTGGGGCTGGGTCGGCGTCGGCCTGTTCGTGCTGTGCGTGGGCCTCGCCCTCGCCGAGGTGACCAGCGCCTACCCGACCTCGGGCGCGCTCTACTACATGGCCGACCGGCTCGGCGGCCGCCGCTGGGGTTGGTACACCGGCTGGCTGAACCTGCTCGGCCTCCTCGGGGCCATCGCCGGCATCGACTACGGCGCGGCCCTCTTCACCGGCGCCTTCCTCAACCTCCAGTGGGGCTTCGAACCCACCGCCGGGTCCACCTTCCTCATCTTCCTCGGGATCCTGCTGCTGCACGCCGTCCTGAACCTGTTCGGCGTCCGCCTCGTCAGCGTGCTCAACTCGGTCAGCGTGTGGTGGCACCTCGCCGGTGTGGCGCTCATCGTCGGCGCCCTCGCGTTCGTCCCCGACCGCCACCAGTCCGTCGACTTCGTCTTCACCGAGTTCGTCAACGACACCGGCTGGGCCAACCCCTTCTACGTCGCCGCCGTCGGCCTGCTCCTCGCCCAGTACACCTTCTCCGGCTACGACGCCTCGGCCCACCTCTCCGAGGAGACGTCCAACGCCTCCGTCACCGCCGCCAAGGGCATCGTGCGGGCCATCTGGGTCTCCTGGATCGCCGGCTTCGCGCTCCTCGCCGGACTGAGCTTCGCCATCCAGGACTACGCCGCCACCCAGGCCAGCGACACCGGCGTCCCGCCCGCCCAGATCCTCCTCGACGCCCTCGGATCCGGCGCCGCCACCGCCCTGCTGCTCGTCGTCATCGTCGCCCAGCTCTTCTGCGGCAACGCCGAGGTCGCCGCGGCCAGCCGCATGGTCTTCGCCTTCAGCCGCGACAACGCCCTCCCCGGCTCGGCGCTCTGGCGGAAGGTCAGCGGCCGCACCCAGACCCCGGTCCCCGCCGTCTGGCTCGCCGTCGCCGTGGCCGCGCTGCTCGCCGTCCCCTCGCTCTACTCCGCCACCGCGTACGGCGCCGTCACCGCCATCAACGTCATCGGCATCACGCCCGCCTACGCCATCCCGATCTACCTGCGGCTGCGCGCCGGTGACCGGTTCACCCCCGGGCCCTGGAGCCTGGGCCGCTGGAGCAAGCCGATCGGCTGGACCGCCGTCGTCTGGGTCGCCGTCGTGACCGTCCTCTTCTGCCTCCCGCAGAAGTCCCCGGTCACCGTCGACAGCATGAACTACGCCGTGATCGCGCTCGCCGTCGTCCTCGTCCTGGCCAGCGTCTGGTGGTACGTGGCCCGCCGCTCGTACGGCACGCCGACGGCGTACGGGACGGCCCGCGAGGAGGCCGAGATCGCGGAGGGCATCGTCTAGGGGGCGTCCGGAACATCCCGCCTGGCCCACTGGCCCACTGGCGCGCCCGTGCCCCGTGACCCGCCGACGCGGATCACGGGGCACGCGCGGTGCGGGATCAGGCGCTGAACTCGTAGGTCCAGGCCGCCGACTGGGCCGAGAAGTCGATGTCCGTGATCTCCAGGGCGTGGCCGTGCTGGTCGCTGACCACCCGGTGGACGAGCAGCCGGGCCGCGCCGCCGGCCGCCGTCGTGGTGGGACCCGGCGGTACGCCGACCGACTCCCGGTGGGTGATCCGCAGCCCCGCCTGGTGCATCCAGTGGTAGAGCAGGCGCAGATCGGGCTGCCGGTGGCAGTCCCGGCCCCGTCGGTAGCGGGCCAGTTGGGGGATCTCGGTGAGGGCCGGCCGCGAGAACCACGACACCGCGCGCTGGAGGGCCGACCCCTGCGGTCCGAGCACCTGGTGCCGGTGGACGAGGGTCGGCTCGCCGGGGGCGAGGAGCAGGCGGGACGCCAGCGGGGTGGGCGGCGGCTCCCAGGTCAGCGAGGCCCGCACCAGCGCCTCGGCCGCGCGGGGGCCGCCCGGGAAGGTCGGCCGACGGGCCGTCAGGGCGGGCCCCGCCGGCTCGGCGGCGGTCGGGTCGCCAGGGCCGGCGGCGAACGTCCCGCGCCGGTCGGTGACCACGAGCCGCTCGTCCCTGAGGAGCTGGAGCGCGCTGCGCACCGTCTGCCGGTTGACGTGGTAGCGCTGGGACAGGGAACGCTCCGACGGGAGCCGGCTGCCGGGGGAGATGTGCCGTTGGGCGAGATCCTCGCGCAGGGCGGCGGCGACCCGGAGATAGAGCGGCGGTTCCGCTACCGCCTCGGATTCGGGCTCGGCCATGTTCAACCCTCTCTTCGCTCAGCGTGACCGCATGGGCCGTGTGGGTGATCAATTCCTATCATTGGTCTAAACCATTTTGCTAGGGCGGCCTCGCAGAGTGGCCGAAAGGAGCACCGCGTCTTGTAATGGGGAAGCAGGTGACAGGCACGAGACCGCCGCGGCGGAAGAAGGGGGTGGGGCCGGATGACTACACCGTCGGAGCGTGCCGCACTGGGCAAGGCGGCCCGCAAGCGGGTGTCCCGCTCGTCCCACGGCCGCTGGATACCCAGCTCACAGCGCCCCGACCCCATGCACCTCCTGGAGCGCGAGGCCGTGGACCGGCTGACGGACCTCGCCCCCCTCCGGTACGGCAGGATGGCCGCCTCCCCCTTCGCCTTCCTCCGAGGCGCCGCCTCCGTCATGGCTGCCGACCTCGGCGCCCAGCGCCACACCGGACTCACCGTCCAGCTGTGCGGCGACGCCCACCTCCTCAACTTCGGCGTCTACGCCTCACCCGAACGGACGCTGCTCTTCGACGTGAACGACTTCGACGAGACCCTCCCCGGCCCCTTCGAATGGGACGTCAAGAGGCTCGCCGCCAGCGTCACCGTCGCCGCCCTCCAGAACGGCAGCGCCAAGCCGAAGGCCCACAGGGCCGCCCTCGTGGCCGTCGAGTCCTACCGCACGACCATGCGCCACCTCGCCGGCCTCGGCGAACTCCCCGTCTGGTACGAGCGGATCGCCGCCGACGACGTGCTGTCCCTGGTCCGCCACGGCGAACGCGCCCGCGTCACCCACGGCCTGGCCCGCGCCCGCCGCCGCACCAGCCTCCAGGCCCTCGACAAACTCACCGAGACGGACGACTCCGGCACCCGGCGCTTCATCGAGGACCCGCCCCTCCTCGAACGCGTCACGGACATCGACCGGGTGACCCTCGGCAAGATCTTCAGCGACTACCGCAGCAGCCTCGCCGAGGACCGGCGCGTCCTCCTCGACCGCTTCCGCTACGTCGACGCGGCCCGCAAGGTCGTCGGCGTCGGCAGCGTCGGCACGCGCTGCTTCGTCCTCCTCCTCGAAGGACGCGACGCCTCGGACCCGCTCGTCCTCCAGATCAAGGAGGCGGGCACCTCCGTCCTGGAGCCGTACCTCGCACCCTCCGTGTACGACCACCAGGGCCACCGCGTCGTCTCGGGACAGCGCCTCATCCAGGCCGCCAGTGACATCTTCCTCGGCTGGATGACCGGACCCCAGGAACGCCACTTCTACTGGCGCCAGCTGCGGGACATGAAGGGCTCGGCCGAGGTCGAGACCATGACCCCGGGCACCCTGCGGGACTACGCGCGGCTCTGCGGCCGGGCCCTCGCCCGCGCCCACGCCCGCTCCGGCGACCGCATCGCCATCGCCTCCTACCTCGGCTCCACCGACGTCTTCGACCGCGCCGTCGCCGACTTCTCCCTCGCCTACTCCGGCCAGAACGCCGACGACTACGCGAGCCTCGGCGCCGCCATCGCCGCCGGCGTGATCACAGCGGCCCCGGGAGCCTGACCGTCCGCGACTGGCGTGAGGGGCCCCGCGCCACGGCAGGTCCGCGTCGGGCATGAAGGACCCCTGCGCCACGGCAGGTCCGCGACCGGCATGAGGGACCCCCGCGTCACGGCAGGTCCGCGAGCGACGTGAGGTACCCCCGCGTCACCGGAGGCGGGGGCCCCACCCGAGCGGCGCCGCCCTACGCGTCGCGGCGCAGCGGCGGCTCCGCCGGGGTCTCCCGGACCGGCCCGAACAGCACCGCCCGTGCCACCGCCGGCGCGAACAGGGCCGTCAGCGGGGCGGTCAGCGTGAGGGCCGCGCGGAACGGCGCCCCCACGACCGGGTCGCCCGCCGCCCGCTCCTGGACCCGGCGCAGGTACCAGCCGACCGCCTTGTCCGCCGGACCCGGGCGCGCCGCGTCGCCGGTGGCGCCGGGCATCTTCTTGTCGGCACCCGCGGAGATGTCCCAGGCCTGCTTCGAGGCGTCGAACAGCGCGCGCTGCACCTGGTGGGTGGTCGCCGTGCGCTTCGGATCGGTCAGCGCCCGGCGCAGTGCCACCGCGCTCATCGCGGCGACGGCCATGCCCTGACCGTAGATCGGGTTGAACGCGCACAGGGCGTCACCGGTGGCCAGGAAACCGGCCGGCCGGCGGCCCGGACGGTCGTACCGGCGACGGATGTTGGCGGTCTTGCGGAAGCCGTACACCGGCGACTCCGGCTCGGCCCGCGCCAGCCAGTCGCTGACCACCGGATGCGGCAGGCGCTTCGCGTACTCCTCGAACGCGCCCTCCTCGGTGGGCGGTTCGTCGCCGCGAAGTCCGGAGAGCGTCACCAGGTGCCGGCCGTCGCCGAGTGGCAGCACGACACCGCCGTACACCTGCGCGGGGTTGGGCACCAGGTAGTAGCCGACCGCGTCCGTGCCCGGGGCGTCGACGGGGGAGCGGTAGACCCGGGTGGCGTACGCGAGACCGGTGTCGAGGGTCTCCTCGTGCGGGGCCTCCGCGCCGATCCCCGCCAGCCAGTCGGCGGCCTTCGTGGACCGCCCCGACGCGTCCACCACGAGATCGGCCTCCAGGACGCGGGACTCCTTGTCCGCCCCCGCGCCGCGCTCGCGCAGCCGTACGCCCGTCACGCGGGAGGAGCCACCGGTCAGCCCGACCGTCTCGGTGCCCTCGACCAGCTCGATCCGCGGATCGGCGAGCACCCGCTGCCGCACCAGCCACTCCAGCTGGGGCCGCGGACCGGTGTAGAAGTGCGCCGTCGCGGGCGTCCGGCGGAACCACTGGCCGTTCTGCCACTGCACCATGTCCTCGGGCACGCCCACCTTCGGCGCCCCGAGCTCCCCCAGCTCCGCCATGAACCCGGGCAGCAGCTCGTCGAGCGCCCGCTGCCCGCCCGCGATCAGCACGTGCAGATGCCGTCCCTGCGGCACCCCCGCCCGCGCCTCCTGCCCCTCCGGGTACCGGTCGCGCTCCACGACCGTCACCCGCTCCGCGTGCTCCGCCAGCACCCGCGCGGCGAGCAGCCCAGCGAGACTTCCCCCGATGACCACCGCATGACGTGTCACGCGGTGCCCCAAGTCGTCGGCCATACCCGCCCTTTCCTCTCGTGGACCCAGAACTCCCCAGTATCCACGCCCCTCCGCCCCGCGTCGCCCCTGCCCGGTCCGGCCACTGCCCGCGCGGGAACACACCGGACCCCGGCCCGAGGCGGTCCGCCGGGCCGTGGACCTGCACACCTGCCCCTCCCCGCGCCCAACCCTCAGGCCCGATCACGCGCCCGGCCCCCGTGCCGTCACTCCGTGTCGAGCTCCGTGAGGGAGCTGGTGAGCCACTGGACCCAGAAGCGTTCCATGTCGATGCCGCCGCGTAGGACGAGATGGCGGAGGCGGTCGGGTTCGGTGAGGCGGCGGTCGGTGGGGAAGTCGCGGGCTTCGATGGCGAGGTACTCGTCCAACTGCTCGCGGTGCAGGGCGAGGTGGCGCCGGAGTTCGGTGCGGAGCCCGGGGGCGCCGACGACGGCGGCGGCGCGCATGCGGAGGAGGAGGGCGGCCCGCAGGGGCTTGGGGTCCTCCGCGCGGGCGACCCAGGTGCCGAGTTCGGCCCGGCCCGCGGGGAGCACCTCGTACTCCTTCTTCTGCCCCCGCGCGGGCACCGGGGCGGGTAGGGCGCGGATGTGCCCCGCCTGCTCCAGTTTGCCGAGCTCGCGGTAGATCTGCTGGTGCGTGGCCGACCAGAAGTAGCCGATCGACTTGTCGAAGCGGCGCGTCAGTTCGAGGCCGGAGGACGGCTTTTCGAGCAGCGCGGTGAGGATCGCGTGCGGGAGGGACATGCTCGCATCCTAGGTTCGGCCGGCCACGGTGATCAGCGAGCGGGCGTCACAGGGTGGCCGCGAGGCGGGTGCCCTGGTCGATGGCGCGCTTCGCGTCCAGCTCGGCGGCCACGTCGGCGCCGCCGATCAGGTGCGGGGCGCGGCCCGCCGCGACCAGAGCGTCGTACAGGTCCCGCTTCGGCTCCTGCCCGGAGCAGAGGACGACGGTGTCGACGGGCAGGAGCTGCTGCTCGCCGTCGACGGTGAGGTGCAGGCCCTCGTCGTCGATCCGGTCGTAGGAGACGCCCGCGACCATGGTGACGCCCCGGTGCTTGAGTTCGGTGCGGTGGATCCAGCCGGTCGTCTTGCCGAGTCCCGCGCCGACCTTCGAGGCCTTGCGCTGGAGGAGGTGCACCTGGCGGGGCGGGGCGTTGCGCTCGGGCGTGCGCAGGCCGCCGCGGTTCTCGTAGGAGGTGTCGACGCCCCACTGGCGGAAGTACGTCTCGGGGTCCTGGCTCGCGCCTTCGCCGCCGTCCGTGAGGAACTCGGCGACGTCGAAGCCGATGCCGCCCGCGCCGATGATGGCGACCCGGTCGCCGACGGGCGCGCCGTCGCGCAGCACGTCGAGGTAGCTGACGACGCTGGGGTGGTCGACGCCCGCGATGGCGGGCGTGCGGGGGGAGACGCCGGTGGCGACGACGACCTCGTCGTAGCCGTCCAGGTCGCCCGCGGTGACCAGGGTGTTCAGCCGGACGTCGACGCCGCGCTCGGCGAGCTGGACGCGGAAGTAGCGGAGCGTCTCGTCGAACTCCTCCTTGCCGGGCACCTGCTTGGCGACGTTCAGCTGGCCGCCGATCCGGGCGGAGGCGTCGAAGAGGGTGACGGCGTGGCCGCGTTCGGCCGCCGACACGGCGCAGGCGAGACCGGCCGGGCCGGCGCCGACGACCGCGACGCGCTTGGCGAGGCGGGTGGGGGAGAGGACGAGCTCGGTCTCGTGGCAGGCGCGCGGGTTGACCAGGCAGGACGTGATCTTCAGGTTGAAGGTGTGGTCCAGGCAGGCCTGGTTGCAGCCGATGCAGGTGTTGATGGTGTCGGCGCGGCCTGCCGAGGCCTTCGCGACGAAGGCGGGGTCGGCGAGGAACGGCCGGGCGAGCGACACGAGGTCGGCGCGGCCGTCGGCGAGGATCTCCTCGGCGACCTCGGGCGTGTTGATGCGGTTGCTGGTGACGAGCGGCACGGAGACCGCGCCCATCAGCTTCTTCGTCACCCAGGTGTACGCGCCGCGCGGCACCGATGTGGCGATGGTGGGGATGCGCGCCTCGTGCCAGCCGATGCCCGTGTTGATGATGGTCGCGCCCGCCGCCTCGATCTCCTTGGCGAGCTGGACGACCTCTTCGAGGGTGGAGCCGCCGGGGACGAGGTCCAGCATGGACAGGCGGTAGACGAGGATGAAGTCCTCGCCGACCCGCTCGCGGATCCGGCGGACGATCTCCAGGGGGAAGCGGACGCGGTTCTCGTAGCCGCCGCCCCAGCGGTCGGTGCGCTGGTTGGTGGCGGCCGCGATGAACTCGTTGATCAGGTAGCCCTCGGAGCCCATCACCTCGACGCCGTCGTAGCCGGCCTCCTTGGCCAGCTCGGCGCAGCGGGCGTAGTCCTCGACGGTCTGCTCGACCTCGTCGTCGGTCAGCTCGTTCGGTACGAAGGGGCTGATCGGCGCCTTGATCGCGCTGGGGCCGACCAGGCCAGGGTGGTACGCGTACCGGCCGAAGTGCAGGATCTGCATCGCGATCCGGCCGCCCTCGGCGTGCACGGCGTCGGTGATCAGCCGGTGCTCGGCGACCTCCTCGGCGGTGGTCAGCTTGGCCCCGCCGTCCCACGGCCGTCCGGCCTCGTTGGGTGCGATGCCGCCGGTGACGATCAGGCCGGCGCCACCCTTGGCCCGCTCCGCGTAGAAGGCGGCCATGCGCTCGAAGCCGTGCTCAGTCTCCTCGAGGCCGACGTGCATCGAGCCCATGATCACCCGGTTGGGCAGGGTCGTGAACCCCAGGTCGAGCGGGCTCAGCAGGTGCGGGTACGGGGTCATGGGGCGCCTCCTCGGGCAGGATCGTCGACCTCAGTTCTAGGGGACCCCCTGTGGTTGTGCAACTAGTTGCAGAAGATTGGGGACGTGACATCTACTACTCGGTACCCACGGACGCCACCGCTCAGGACGGGCCGCCGACCCCCGTCGCGTGCGTCCCCGCCACCTGCGGCTCGACCGCCTGTGCCCTGACGGTCTGCGCCCTGACCGCCTACGCCCCGGCCACCTGCGCCCCGGCCCCCTGTGGCCCGGCCCAGGCGTCCAGGTCCTCGGGTGTCCGGGGCTCCCGCGCGTCCGGGGTGAGCAGGCCCTGTGCGCGCAGAAGGCGGGCCACGGTGGTGCCCCAGGGCCGGCGGAGCCGGGCGGCGGCGAGGAGGGCGTCGTCGGCGAGGAGCTCCGCGACCGGCCCCGTGCGAAGACCCGAGGGCGAGAGGACCGCCGCCTCGTCGGCCCAGCGCAGCGCCAGGTCCACGTCGTGCGTCGCCATCACCACCGTGGTGCCCGACGCGCGGAGCCGCCCGAGGGCGTCGAGGAGCATCTCCTGGCCGTGCGGGTCGAGGCCGGCCGTCGGCTCGTCCATGATCAGGACCCGGGGCCGCATCGCCACGGCGCCGGCGATGGCGGCCCGCTTGCGCTGACCGTACGACAACAGGTGCGTCGGCCGGTCCGCGAGCGCCACGATGTCCAGCGCCTCGAGCGCCTCGCGCACCCGGAGCCGCACCTCGTCCTCGGGCAGCCCCAGGTTCATCGGCCCGAACGACACGTCCTGGCCGACCGAGGCCGCGAACAGCTGGTCGTCCGGGTCCTGCACCACGAGCTGCACGGTGGTCCGCAGCCGGGTCAGGCCCCGGCGGTCGTACGTCACCTCCGCACCGTCCAGGAGCAGCGAACCGCCCCCGCACCGCAGCCCGCCGCTCAGCAGCCGCAGCAGCGTCGTCTTGCCGCTGCCGTTGCGGCCGAGGAGCGCGACGGCACGCCCCTCCGCCACCGCGAAGTCCACGCCCGACAGGACGGCGGGCCCGTCCTCGTAGGCGAACCCCGCCCCCACCAGCTCCACGACCGGCGTCGAGCCCCGGGGCGTCGTCGCGTTCTGAGGCGTCACGGAAGGAACCTTTCCAGTACGAGGGTGAGGGCGACGAGCCCCCCGAGCAGCACGGCCGTCGCCGCGAGGAACCGGCGGGAGATCCCGCACGCGGGCACGAGCACCCGCAGCGTCCCGTCGTACCCCCGCCCGGCGAGCCCCGACTGCAGGCGCTGCGCCCGGTCGAAGGCCCGGACGAACGTGGTCGCGCCGAGCCCCGCGAGCGAACGCCAGGTCGCGGCCCGGGTGGTGTGCCCCAGACGCGCCGCCTGGGCCTGCCGGATCCGGGACAGCGAGTCGAGCAGCAGGAAGATGATCCGGTACATCACGAGCGCCACGTCCACCACCGGCGCCGGCACGCCCGCCCGGACCAGCCGGGGCAGCACGTCGGACATCGGCGTCGTGAACGCGAACAGCAGCACCCCGAGCGAAGCCGACGCGGTCCGCAGCAACAGCCCGCCCGCGTGCGCCGGGCCACCGGGCGCCAGCGCCACGACTCCCCGCGCCCCACCCACCTCGAACAGCAGCGGGACCGCGCCCGTGACACAGAACCCGAGCGGAACGCGAAACGCCCGCCACAGCTGGCGGCCCGGCACGCCGGCCGGCCCGAGCAGCACCCCGAGCGTCACCGCCGCCACGAGCACCGCGCCCGGCCACGGCGGCAGACCCACCGCGCACAGCGTCAGACCGAAACCGAGCACCGCCTTCTCGGCGGGATGGCGGGAGCGCCAGCGACTGCTGTGCGCCGCCGCGTCGATGGGCAGCATCGGCGACTACACGTCCCGCCCGTCGACGGGCCGGGCAGCGGCCCCCGTGTCGCCCTCGTCCCCTGCCGCACCGTCCGCCTCGGCCCTCGCCGCCGCGGCCCGCGCCTCCCCCTGCCGGCGGCCGCGCCGCAGGCCGAAGTAGTACGCCAGGACGCCGGCGCCCAGGGCCGCCTGGAGCGCGAAGAGCGCCGACTCGATCTCGCCGGACGGCGGCTCGTACAGGGGGCTGAACCAGGGCTCGTAGTCGGGAGCGAGTTCGGAGACGGCCGTCTCCGCCTCCCCGTCGGACCCGGTGAACGGCTGCTCCTTGTGGTCGCCGAGACCCAGCGCCAGCGGCAGCACCGCGAGCGCGACGACGACCAGCAGCAGCAGTCCGTTGATCTTCGCGTTTCGGCTGATCCTGACGCTCATCGCGCGGCCGCCTCCTTGTCGAGCGCGGTCCGCGGCCGGGGGAGGACACCCAGCCGGGTCAGCTCGCCCTTGCTCGACTGGGTGAGGAGCCGCATCACGAGCACGGTGAGCAGGCCCTCGCTCACCGCCAGCGGAATCTGCGTCACCGCGAAGATCCCGCCGAACTTGGCCAGCGCGCCCGCCACCCCCGTCCCGGCGTCCGGGAACGCCAGCGCCAGCTGCACGCTGGTGACGCAGTACGTGGAGAGGTCGGCGACAAACGCGCCGAAGAAGACGGCCACCATCAGCGGCGTACCGAACCGGCGCAGCAGCCGGTACGTCCCGTACCCCGCCCAGGGCCCGACGATCGCCATCGAGAAGGCGTTGGCGCCGAGCGTGGTCAGGCCGCCATGGGCGAGCAGCAGCGCCTGGAACAGCAGGGTGATCGTGCCGAGGACCGCCATGATCGGCGGCCGGAACAGGATCGCGCCCAGCCCCGTACCGGTCGGATGAGAGCAACTACCCGTCACCGACGGAAGCTTGAGCGCGGACAGGACGAACGTGAAGGCGCCGGACGCGCCCAGCAGCAGCGTGGACTCGGGGTTGGACCGCACCTCTCGGGTCAGCGCGCGGACCCCGTGGACGACGAACGGGGCGGCCGCGACGCCCCAGGCGGCGGCGTGAGCGGGGGGCAGATACCCCTCGGCTATATGCATGGTCGGGAGACCCTCTCCAGCACCTCGTGGATGGACAACGCACCCTGGCCGGTCTCCTGGCTGACGGTCATGCCGTCCGACTCCGCCTTCCCACACCGCGGCGGTCTCCCGTCGCGGTCCAGTGGCTTCCCCGAGGGTGTTCCCCGCGGGGGTGGAGCCGGACCTCCCGATCACAGTGGCGAGGGCCGCACCGGTACTGCACCGGTTTCCCGTACACCAAGGCCCTGCGACATTAGTGGGTTGACCTGCTGCATCACAACACGGTCGCCACCCGGCGCGCCCCCTCCGTCACTCCGCGCACTCGCCGCGCAGCCTCATTCCTTCCGGTACGCGTACGCCTCCGAGGCCGCCGCCGCCACCGCGTCGAGGTCCCCGCCCGCGCTCGCCGTCACCAGCGCCGCGACCGCGCCCTCGACGAACGGAGCGTCCACCAACCGCGAACCCGCGGGCAGTTCGTCCCCCTCGGCCAGCAGCGCCTTCACCGTGAGCACCGCGCTCCCCAGATCGACCAGGAGCGCCACCCCGGCACCCCGGTCCACCGCCCTCGCCGCCTCGGCGATCAGCTCCGAACTCGTCCCCAGCCCCCCGTCCGGCGTCCCACCCGCCGCCGCCACCGGCGCGAGCCCACCCCCGCCCGCAAGCCCCCGCGCCAGCTCGACCACGGCCGCCGCGACCGCCGCACTGTGCGACACGAGCACGATGCCGACGGAGGCGGAGGGGGAGGGGGAGGGGGAGGCGGACGCGGACGCGGACACGGACGCGCCCGACGTCGACGAGACGGATGTCGGAGCGCCGGGTGTCGGAGCGTCGGGTGTCGAAGCGTCGGGAGTCGAAGCGTCGGATGCCGAAGCTCCGGACGTCGAAGGGCCGGGAGTCGACCCGTCAGTCGCCGTGTTCAAGACACCCCCTCGGTGCGCGCGGTCTCGGCGAGCGTCGAGAACAGCAGGGCCGACGACGTCGCCCCCGGATCCTGGTGCCCGACCGACCGTTCGCCGAGGTAGCTCGCCCGACCCTTGCGCGCCCGCAGGGGTACGGTCCCGAGGGCGCCCTCCTCGGCGGCGGCGCGGGCCGCGTCGAACGAGGTCCGCAGGCCCTCCACGGCCGGCACCAGCGCGTCCAGCATCGTCTTGTCGCCCACCTGCGCTCCGCCGAGCTGGGACACGGCGGCGACGCCCGCACCCAGTGCCTCCGCGAGCTGCGCGCGGTTGATCCGCTCGTCGTCGCCGAGGGTCTTGCCGGTGCGGCGCAGCAGCGTCCCGTACAGGGGCCCCGACGCGCCGCCGACGGTGGAGATGAGCTGCCGTCCTGCGGTGCCCAGCACGGCGCCGGGGGTCGTCGGCGGTTCCTTGGCCAGCGTCTCGGCGACGGCGGCGAATCCGCGCTTGAGGTTGGCGCCGTGGTCGGCGTCGCCGATGGCCGAGTCCAGCTCGGTCAGCCGGTCCGCCTCGCGCTCCACGACCTCGGCGACCGCGGCCAGCCAGCGCACCAGGAACTCCGCGCCGAACGTCTCCGTCATGCCCTCTCCCTCGCCCGTTCCCTCGTCCGCCGGTGTCCTCACGGCCCGGCTCACCGGCCCCAGCGCAGCGCGGGCGTCTGCACCGGCGCGTCCCACAGCCGCAGCAGTTCCTCGTCCACCTGGCACAGCGAGACCGAGCAGCCCGCCATGTCGAGCGAGGTCACGTAGTTCCCGACCAGTGTCCGCGCCACCGGCACGCCCCGCTCGGCGAGCACCCGCTGCACCTCCGCGTTGAAGCCGTACAGCTCAAGGAGCGGAGTCCCGCCCATGCCGTTGACCAGCACGAGCACCGGACCGGTGGGGCGCAGGTCCTCGATGACGGCGTCCACGGCGAAGTCGGCGATCTCCCGCGACGTCATCATGGCCCGGCGCTCGCGGCCCGGCTCGCCATGGATCCCGACGCCCAACTCCAGCTCCCCGTCCGGGAGGTCGAAGGTGGGGCTGCCCTTCGCGGGCGTCGTGCACGCGCTCAGTGCCACCCCGAAGGACCGCGACCGCTCGTTCACCCGGCGCGCGACCGACTCCACCCGCTCCAGCGGCGCCCCCTCCTCGGCCGCCGCCCCCGCGATCTTCTCCACGAACAGCGTGCCACCCGTGCCGCGCCGCCCCGCCGTGTACAGGCTGTCCGTCACCGCCACGTCGTCGTCGACCAGGACCTTCGCGACCTGGATGCCCTCGTCCTCCGCGAGCTCCGCAGCCATCTCGAAGTTCAGTACGTCCCCCGTGTAGTTCTTCACGACGAACAGCACCCCGGCCCCGCTGTCCACCGCCGCCGCGGCCCGCACCATCTGATCGGGCACCGGCGACGTGAACACCTCCCCAGGACACGCCGCCGCCAACATCCCCGGCCCCACGAACCCCCCGTGCAACGGCTCATGCCCGGACCCACCCCCGGACACCAACGCCACCTTCCCCGCCACGGGCGCGTCCCTCCGCACCACGACCCGCCGCTCCACGTCCACGGTCAACTCGGGATGTGCCGCCGCCATCCCCCGCAGCGCGTCAGCGACGACGGTCTCCGGGACGTTGATCAACATTCTCATACGTGACTCCTAGCAGGTAGCGGGTGTGGCCCTGACCGGTGTCTTGCTGACTTAGGTGACGGCGTGTCAGGTGCCGACTCGATGTGCGGTGGTTTGCAGGTGCAGAGGATGGTCCCTTCAGCAGTATCGTCGGCTGCCGGCGACGATCACAGACCGCCTTGACCGGTGTGTTGCTTGGACACGTGGCGGCGTCGACGCTGCCTAAGCAGGTTGACGGACGCTCGCGCCGTGTCTCGCTGCCGTGTGGGCGCCTACTCATCGTCGGCCCGGGCTCTGCGTCTTCCGGGCCGCCGCAGGGGGGGCGTTGGCAGATTCTTCGTCTACCAGCGGTTCACGGGTTCCGACGTGCTGGCCAGGGGGAATGTTCTCGCTGACGGTCCTCGTGAGCGAGATGGCCCGGGAATGGTCCGGATCTTGGGGCTTGATGGCGCTTGGCGTTGGAGACTTCGGTGCCCTCGGAGGTCAGGAAGAACACGACGGCCGCCACGGCGAACATGAGGATGCCGCCGATGAGTCCGGCGCCCTGGAGGGAGTGCGTGAAGGCGTCGGTGTGCGCCGGCGGAGCAGGGCGGCGACCATGGAGAACATCGTGCCGAGCGCGGCCGGATCGTTTTGCCGGCGGGACTCGCCTGCGTGGGCGGAGCGGCCCGGGCCCGGATCGCCGGCGGCACGGACGTGCCGAGCGGCCTGGCGGGCCTCGGACGCGGGGCGGAACTGCTGGCGCGGGAGAAGCTCTCGGCGTTCGGCTGAGCCGCCGCAGCGGTCACCGCGCCGCCGGTGACCTGGCGGGAACACCGCCGCGCCCTGCGGGCCGGCTGACCGTAGGAGGCGAACTGCCCGGCCCCCGGCAGTTCTGGCGTGCGGGGCTTTCGGATCAGGGCCGTCGGATCAGACGTCGCGCCACTTCGCCTGGCCGAAGGAGAAGATCCCGAAGAGGACGAGTCCGACGGCCACGGCGACCAGCAGCCACGGCCCGGCGGGGGTCTGCGCGAACGAGCGGATCGCGTCGTCCATGCCCTTGGCCTCGTCCGGGTCGAACTGGATCGCCGCCTTCAGCCCGAAGAAGCCGATCGCGGCGAAGACCAGCCCGCGTCCCACACCGCCGGCGATGCCGGTCACGTCCATGAAGCGCCGCTGCTTCTCGGACATCGTGGCCCACGTCAGGTGCTTGCGGTACTTCCGCATCACGGCCCGGGCGCCCATCCACAGGCCCGCGCCGAGGAAGCCCACGGCCGCAGCGGCGACCAGCCACTGCCCCGCCGGCAGGTCGAGGAGGCGGCCGGTGATGTCGTGGCTCTGGCGGTCGGTCGAGCCGGCGCCGCTGTCCCGGTTCCCCGTCGCGAAGGACAGGACGAAGAAGGCCGAGACGGCGTAGAAGACGGCCCGGGCGCCGGACACGGCCCGCTTGGCCGACTTGTCGCCCTTCGGGCCCGCGCTGCCGAACAGGGCCTCCGAGAGCCGCCACAGCGCCATCCCGACGAGTCCGATGCCGAGGGCCCAGAGCATCACGGCTCCGAACGGCGTCCCGGCGACCTGGGCGAGGGCGCCGCCCTTGTCGGCCTGTTCGCCGGTGCCCGTCAGGCCGATGCGTACGGCCAGGATCCCGATGAACAGGTACAGCACCCCCCGTGCGACGAAGCCCGTCCGGGCGCCCGCTCGTACTACGTCCCCACGGGCCGCTCTTCTCGCGACGGCCGTGGTCGACCCCCCTGCGCTCATGCCCATTCACCCCTCTCGGATCGGAAGGACCGGGTGCCCCGTCTTCCGCGTTCGAACCCCCGCGGCGCGTTCGAACCCTGAACGGCATGCGCCGCACGAGCCGGCGCGGGCCACCGTTTGCGGCCCTCCGGGGCCCGGCGGAGACTGGGCGGGGCAGGGGGCCGATCCGGAGAGGGCCTGGGACGATGGGCGCTTACGCTGACCTTCCTGGGGTCAGGACCTGGTACGAGACCGAGGGCGACGGTGACCCGCTGGTCCTGCTGCACGGCGGTTTCTGCACCAATGAGACGTGGGGCGCCCAGCGCTCCGACCTCGCCGGCGAGTACCGCCTCTTCCTGCCTGAGCGGCGCGCCCACGGGCACACCCCCGACGTGCCGGGGCCGCTGTCGTACCAGGACATGGCGGACGACACGGTGGCGTTCCTGGAGCGGGTGGTCGGGGGTCCGGCGCATCTGGTCGGGTGGAGCGACGGCGGTGTGGTCGCGCTGCTCGTCGCCGCCGCCCGGCCCGATCTGGTCGGCGGGGTCGTGGCGATCGGGGCGAACTTCCGCCCCGGGCCCGAGTGCTTCGTCGATCCGGCGATGCTCGACGGGATGACGCCCGACAGCCCGGACATGGAGTTCTTCCGCGAGATGTACGCGGCGGTCACGCCGGACGGCGCCGACCACTGGCCGGTGGTGGCGGCCAAGATGATCGAGATGTGGCGGACCCAGCCGGTACTCGTTCCCGACGACCTGGGGCGCGTACGGGCGTCCACCCTGGTCGTGGTCGGCGACGACGACCTGATGACGCTCGAACACACCGCCACCCTGTACCGCGCGATACCGGGAGCCCTGCTGGCCGTGGTGCCCGGGGCGTCCCACCTGGTGCCGCTGGAACAGCCGGCCGTGGTCAACCGGATGATCCTCGACCATCTGGCGCGGGGCGCCGCCGTCGAGACGATGATGCCGGTCCTGCGCGCGGCGCCCGGTGCCCCGGGCGGGACCCCCGGCTGATCCTGGGCGATCGACGTCCGGCCAAGGCTTTGGTAGACCCTAGAGGCGTACGACGTCGACGGCGGCGTGGCGATCCTCCACCTCAGGTGAGACAACGATTGCGGCTACTCCTGCCAGGTCATCCGCGTGGTCCAGTAGGTCTCGGGCGTCGAGTGCCCGACCTACCCCCGTGCCCGGTGGTCTCCACCGGACCACGCCGCGCCGCGCAGCGCCCAGGTGACGGCCCCGCCCTCGCTCCAGGGAGCGGGCAGTTTCCGCGCCCTGGAGCGAGCCTCTACCTTGGACTCCGGCGGCCATCGCAAGTAGCCGCATGGGCAAGGGGGTTGGGCCAATGGTGACAGGTCCGGCGGATGCGGCATCCGTCAGCGGGGTGGGGTTCGGGGACTACTACCGGGCGCATGTGGGGCCGCTCGTCGCCCTGTCGCTGCTGCGGGGCGCGGACCTGGTGGAGGCGGCGCGGCTCGCCCAGGACGCGATGACGGTGGCCCGGCGGTGGATGGACCTGCTGGGCGCGAACGCGGCCGGGGCCGCGAAGGACACCAGGTCCCCCGTGGTCACCGCGCAGGCGCTGCGGGCCTGGACGTGCCGGATGACCGTCGGGGGCGGCTGCGGAGTGCTCCGCCCAGCGCACGGGACGGCGCCCGCCCTCATGGGGAAGGGCAGCACGGACGCCCTCGTGCAGGTCCGGACGGTGGGGGCGCTCGCCCCGCTGAGAGAGTTGAACGAGCGCCAACTCAACGTCATCGCCTGTCGGTTAGCCGGCTGTGCGCCGGGAGCGATCGGGTACGAGCTGGGCCTGTCGATGCCGAAGGTGCACCGCACCCTGCGCCACGTCGGCATGCTGCTCGGAGCGGAGACGGGGGCAGGGCAGGCCGGAGGTGCCGAGGCGCAGGGGGAGGTCGAGGGGCCCGGGACGGCCGAGGGGTGCGCGGAGGCAGACGTCAGGTTCGCGGAACTGCTGGGCGAGCTGGTCGCCGCACTGGATCCCGTACTCGACCTGCGGGCCGGGCTGGACGAGGTGAGCGGCTCCCTTGGGGCGGCACGCACCACCGCCCGCCGCGCCCCCGTACCGCCGCTGTGGAACCTCGGCCCCCCGCTCCCCGTGCCGCCCTTCGGCGCACCCGTGCTGCACTCGTTCGCCGAGTCCGCGCACTCCGGGGTACGGGTGTACGCGAGCGGCCTCGCCCGGTGTGACGCGCCGGGACGCGAGGCCGTGCTCGGCGGGTTTCCCGCGGTCGTACTGGCGGCCGTACGGCTCGGAGCGGTGCTCGCCCTCCAGGTGGAGCGGTTCCGGCGGGAGGCCGAGAGGTCCGGGACACGGGCCACCAGGGACGAGTTCCGGAGGGAGGACGCCCTGGCGTTCGCGGTCGCACTGGCACAGGACGCCGCGCTCGCCGCGCCGATGTTCGACGCGGTGAAGGACCTGGACGTCCCGCGCCGCGTCGGCTTCCTGGCGTCGGGCCTCGCCCATGACGACCCCTGGACCAACGAGGTCTCCTACGACGGGATCGAAGCCTCCCTCGCCCTGGCCGAGTTCCGGCGCGCGGCGGTGCGGGCGGCGCTGCGCGCGTCGCACCGGGCCGGTGCGGACGCCTCCCTTCAGCCCGGCGGCCGGCTCGCCGAGGCCCTCACGCAGTCCCTGAGCGACACCCACCGGATGATCCGGCAGCTCGACGAACTGAACAGCGACCTCTCGCGTGCCGAGTCGACCCTCCCGGACGGCTACTACGTCGACATGACCCGGGACTTCGACCTCCACGAGAGCTTCCACGCGGACCTGGCCTTCGGCATCGACGCCCTCCGGAAGGCCCTGGCGCAGCCCTAAGGACCGTCTCCTGGATCCGCCGTGAGATCCCCGCCCTCGTGTGCCCGAGGCCGGTAGCGCGGGAGTCTGGGCACGGCCTGAGCGGGGGCAAGAGGTACGGGAGGCTCCACGGGGTCAGGATCGACGCTCGGGTCCGGGACGGCTCGGCGTGCGCGGCCTTGCGAAGGAGTGGGTGGACCGTCCCATCGGTGTTCACCTCATGATTCAGCCGCTTCGGGTGCGGGCAGTACCGTGACCCTGAGGCCGAAGTAGGTTCCGGGGTCGACGTCCGTGATCTTGATCAGGCCGATCGCCCCGGTGGTCGAGATGACACAGATGCGGTCGCCCTTGACCATCAAGTATTCGTTGAGGGTGTCCTCGAATCTTGTGGCCTCCTTGCAGTCGGCAAGGGACGTCGACCCGTCCTTGATCAGCTTGGCGCCCTGCCCCGCCATGAGTTCGTTAGAGAAGTCGTCCCAATAGACTTCCAGCCCCTGGCCTTGCCCCAAAGACCGGTCGAGCGGACTTCACATATGGGACGCACCGCGGTCTACCCTGAGTTCCCACGGCTTGCACGGAATCGACCTGAACCACCCCGGGGGCGGCAGGTTCCCGCTGACGGGCGCGGTGGAGACCGCCTACCGCTGCGAGGACCGCGGAGCGACGGGTCGTCCGGGGGTCAGAACAGCGAGTTGTCACCCCGCAGCCGGCGTCGCAGGAACGTGGCGAAGGTCTGGTCCTCCAGGCAGGTGAGGGCCGAGGCGTCCGGCTCGATGTAGGCGACGCGCCACTCCTCGGGGGCGCCCTTGGCGGTGAGCCAGCCGAACGCCCGGCCCCCGACCTCTCCCCACTGCAGGAACAGCCCGTCCTCGTCCAGTCGGCGCAGTCCCGGCGTCCCCGGACCGCCCGAGACGGGGAAGACCCGTACGCCGGCGACGGCGCCGCCGGGGAACTCCCTCATGATCGCCAGGTAGTCCTCCGGGAGAGCGCCGAATGACCCTCCCGCCCGGTCGAGCAGCTCCTCCGCGTACTGCCGGACGCCGGGAACGCCGATGCTCCGCACGCGGGTGACGATCTCCTCGACCGCTTCGATGTCACGGTTCGCCAGCACCGTGGCCGTCGCACGCTTGTCGTCGGCGACCTTCCAGAAGGTGCCCGCCTCGTACTCCTGGTACGTCTCGAAAGCGGGCGTTCCCTCGGAACGCCCCGTGACGGCCCGAGTGACGAACTCCGAGGCGGAGAAGGGAAGGTCCAGCCAGAACTGGAAGTCGGTGTCCGTGAGGACGGTCGTCCAGTCCGCGGTGTCGGCGGAGGTGGTGTCCCACAGCAGCACGCCGTCGTTGGCGGTGCGCCCCCAGGGCACCATGCCGTGGGGCCGTGGGTGCAGCGGCAGCCAGAGCTCCTGCTCGCGGCTTTCCAGGGCCTCCCTCATGTCCGAGACGCGCAGCGCGGTGTCCCGGGTGAAGTCGTCCAGGGAGCGCACAGGGACATCGGTCCCGCCGAGCAGCACGGAAGCCGCGATCACCCCCTGCGGCAGGGCCTGGACCAGCAGCTCGAAGTCCTCGGGGACGACCTGGCCGTACCCCTCTCCCTCCGGCCGCACCGGGGCGTCGAGACCCAGCAGCCGGACGACGTCGAGATGATTCATGTGTTCCTTCCTTGACGGCAGCGGCGGTGGGGCGGCGGCCGCGACGCCGCTCACCCCACCGCCTCTTCTGCGCCGGATCAGTCCCTCGGGGGACTCACGGCTTCAGTGGTTCCAGGGCCCGTCAGTCGTGGACCCCGGAGGGTATCAGCCGGGAGAACGCCCCCGATGAGCTGGAGACGTACATGTGCACGCCGATCGGGTTCACATAGCCCGGGGCGTACACCGGAACGGACTGGTAGTAGACCTTCTCGCCGAGCTTGAGACGCCTTTCGATCTCGTACTCGACGGTCCGCATGCCCTCCTTCTGGTTCTGGTACATGGTCGTCGGGACGATGTTCTCCCGGTAGTGGCTGCCGCCGAACTCACGGGCGATGAGGTGGGCCCGGTTCCAGTCGTCGGACTCGTCCTGGAGGTCCCAGCCGCGCGGGTTCTGCGGACCCGTGTTGTCGAGGCCGGCCGGCTGGGAGGGGTCCAGACAGGCGAACCCGCCGGTGGCCCGGCCCTGCGTGTCCACCGGGGTGTTCCACACGAGGCTCGGTCCGGACGAGTTCTGGCACTTCCGGTTCTCCTCACCGGCGCCGTCGATCGCCTTGCGCTGGGGAGAGTTGTCCTCCTCGGCCGAGGGCGCCAGACGCGCGAACAGCCGGACCAGGTCGGAGACCGCCTTCCCGGTGTGGAAGCCCTGCGGGCCGCTGCCGGGCGGCGTGGGAGCCGATCCCGGCGAGGGGGACGGCGTGGGCGCCGTACTGGTCCCGCTGGACGCGCTGGACGAGGTCGCCTCGTCCGCCGTCGGCATCATCTGGCTGATCGCCGTGGCCGCGTCCGACAGGTTCTTCTGACCCTCCGGCGTGGCCGCGTACAGGGCCGTGACCAGAGCCGCGCCCGCCCACCAGAGGGCCGGGATCGCGAAGGCGAAGTGGCCGTCCAGCTCGACGAAGCTGGTCGGGTTGCCGCCGGCGAACGAGTAGCGGTTGCCGGTGAACGGGTCCGCGCCCAGGTTCATGTCGGCCAGGGCGCCGTTGTACATGTCCCGGGTGGTGAAGCGGTTGAGCCCCGGGCTGTAGTCCCGGAAGCCCATGTCGTACGTACCCGACTGGGCGTCCCAGCGCTTCGCGTTGAAGCGGTAGGGGTTGTACGCCTGCTTCGTCGGGTCCCCGGCATCCGGCTTGTCGATGCCCGTGAACTCCGACTGGTCGTCGGAGCCGTAGGCGGTGTAGCCGTACGTCGCCTTGGTGTCGCCGTCCTTGTCGGTCAGCGTCTCGACGTCACTGTGCGCGTTGTAGCCGTAGAAGCCGTCCTCGCCGGTGCCGTCGGTGTTGTGCTTGACCTGGGACAGACGCTCGCCCCACGGGCTGTACTGGTACGACTTGGTGAGCTGGCCGGCGACCTCTTCGCTCAGCACCTCACCGGACAGGCCGAGGTAGTTGAAGTCGGTCTTCTTGCCGTCGGCCGTCTTGGAGGCGGTGCGGTCGAGGGGGTCGAAGGTGTACGTCGTCGACTTCATCGCGCCGGTCCCGTCCCGCTTCTGGGACTCCACGACGTGGTCGAAGCCGTCGTACACGCTCCTCTCGATGACCTGGCCGCCGGCGGTGACGGACTCCTGCCGCCCGAACGGGTCGTAGCTGTAGGTGGCCGCCGAGCCCCCGGTGGTGGCCCGGAGCAGGCGGTTGCGGTCGTACTCGTAGGCGGTGGTGACGTTCTTGACCGTCTGCGAGACGACGTTGGCGTTGTCGTCGTGGACGTACTTCTCGGTGCCCGCGCCGGTGCCGGTCTTGACGGACTCGGTGAGCCGGCCCGCCGGGTCGTAGGTGTAGTCGGTGGTGGAGCCGAGGTACGCCGCGTGGTCGTCGGCGTTCATCTTCTTCGCGACGTCCTGCGCCTTGCTGCCGTTCAGGTCGTAGGCGTAGGTGTGCGAGGAGACGAGCGTCCCGGAGCCCTTCTTCTCCGTGGTCGACCTCAGATCACCGCCGAGGAGGTAGGTGTAGTCGACGGTGTTGCCGTTGGCCTTGGTCTCGGTGAGCCGCTGGCCGCGGTCGTTGAACGTGAACGACGTGACCTTCGGCGACGCGTCCGCGGCGGACTTGCCGACCGAGATCGACTTGACCAGCTCGCGCAGGTCGTAGGCGTACTTCGAGAACTGGTCGGGGTGCGTGACCGTATCGGCCTGACCGTTGGCGTCGTACGTGTACGACGTGACCTTCTTCTCCTGGCCCGCGAGGGCCTCGGTCACCTTCTGGACCTTGTTCAGGCCGGTGTAGGCGATCGTGTAGGCGTCGATCCCGGCGCCGGAAGAGGTGTCGTCGATCGACGTCACGTTGCCGTTGACGTCGTAGCCGTAGGTGAAGGTCCGCTTCTCGGAGTCCGTCTCGCCGGACGTGTCCCTGACCAGCTTGACCGCGTCGGCGACCACGATGCCCGAGCTGCCCTGCTCCAGCTTCAGCTTGGCGTCGTTGCCCTGCTTCAGGCTGTAGGAGCCCAGCGTCACCCAGGTGCCGGTGCCGGCCGTCTGGTCCTTGTTGACCGACGGGTGGGTCGTCGTCCCCTGCGACAGCGTGTACTTGGCCGCCGTGGCCGCGCCCGTGACCCGCGGGTACTTGACGTACGCGGTGTACGTGCCGTCCTTCGGGACGTTGAGCGTCCAGGTGAAGGCGTCGGTGCCCGTGCCGGCCGCGTGGGTGCGGTGGTTGTAGCCCTGCTGACCGGCGATGTCGCCGGTCGCCCAGGTACCGGTGACGGAGGTGTGCTGGGTGTCGGAGTTGTCGACGAGCACGACCGACTTGCCGACCGGCACGCCGTCGTCCGACTTGGACTTCAGCTTGCCGTCGGGGTAGTACGACTGCGTCATGGTGCGGTCCGAGGAACCGCCCGCCGACGTGAGCGTACGGGCCTTCTGCAGCCCGAGCTCGGTGTAGTCGTACGTGGTGGTGATGTCCCACGGGTCGGTGGACTTCTTCGTCCAGCCGTTGTCGAAGTACTCCATGACGGTGTCGTTGCGGACCGTCTGGCCCTGCGACGGCGGCAGCGACTGCCGCTCCACCCGGCCCACCGCGTCGTACACGGTCTGCGTGTAGACGTTCGGGTCGTTGTTCTCGGGGTCGTTCGGGTCGTAGGGCTGGTACTGCTTGACCGGACGGTTCAGCGCGTCGTACTCGGTGCGCGAGGTGAAGTCGTCCGCGGTGGCCGTCGCCGTGCCCTTGGGCGTGATCACCTTGGTGCCGTTGCCGGCCTGGTCGTACTCGTACTTGCTGGTGCGGAACGTGGTCGCGTCGTACGGGACCTTGACCTCGGTCTGCTTGCCCCGCTCGTCGTACGTGTAGGTCGTGGTGCTGTTCCCCGGGTCCGTGGACGTGAGGACCAGGGAGTCCTTGTCGTAGGTGCGGGAACTGACCTTGCCCGCCGGGTCCGTGGAGCTGGTGAGCCGGTGGTTCAGGTCGTACGCCATCTTGGACGTGTAGTCCGTGGCGTCCGGGGTCGCGTTCTTCTTCGGGTCGACGACCGTGACGGCGTTGCCGACGTTGTCGAACTCGTAGGAGATCTTGTCACCGGCCGCGTTGACCGCCGAGGTGAGCTGGTAGATCTCGTCGTAGTGGTGGGTGGTGACGTAGTCGGTGGCGTCCGACGTCGTCAGCGAACCCTTCGGCTCGGTGACGGTCTTGAGGTTGCCGACCTTGTCGTAGGTGTAGGACGTCTTCCGGTCGGGCGACGTCGGCGTGTCCTTGGGGGCCGTGGCCGAGACGAGCTGGTCCGCGACGTCGTACACCGCGGTCGAGACCGCCCCGTTTGGCGCCGTCGACGTGGTGACGTTGTCGTTGGCGTCGTAGACCGGCGCGGGGTGGGTGATGAACACGCCCGCGCTCTGGTCCTTCGGGACCGTGTTCTCCTTCGGACGTCCGAAGGCGTCGTAGGTCTGCGTGGTCTTCTTGCCGAGCGCGTCGGTGACCTCGGTGACCTGACCTCGCACGTCGTAGACGAAGGACGTCGTCTTGCCCAGGGCGTCGGTGATCTTCGCCGGGTAGCCCGTGGGACCGAAGTCGCTCGTCGTCGACGGGTTGCCGTTGGGGTCGGTGGCCTTGGTGAGCTGGCCGTAGGCGTTGTACTCGTACGAGGTGGTGTAGTCACCGGCCGTGGGGGTGGCGACGCCCTTCGGGTCGGTGACCGTCTTCAGGTTGCCGAAGGAGTCGTACCCGAACTGCCACTTGCGGCCCTCCGGAGAGGTCTTGGTGGCCAGGTCGGCCGCGTAGCCGTCCAGACGGGTCAGGTACGTGTACCGGGCCGAGTTCGCCGGGTACGTGCCGGGGGCGCAGTCGCCCGGAGGCGGGACGCCGGACTTGTTGCTCTCAGCGTCGCGCTTCCAGAGCGGGTAGCCCGTCTTCCGGTCGTAGCAGTAGGCGGTCTTGGCCCCGTTGGCCTCCTCCAGGTACGTGACGTTGTTGTCCGCGTCCCAGCTCATCTTGGTGGTCTGGGACTTGGCGTTCGTGGTCTGGACCGGGCGGCCGAAGTCGTCCGACACGTAGTCGGTGGCGTGCGACAGAGCGTCGGTCACCTTGGTGTCGACGAACTTGGGGTTCCCGGCGTCGACCCCGTAGCCGAAGGTGGTGACACCCTGCAGACGCTCGGTGATCGTCTTCGTCCACCAGTGGTACTTCGGGTCGTCACCGGCCTGCGGCGAGAAGTACGTCATGGTGGTGGCGTTGCCACGCGGGTCGGTGGTCTTGACCAGCTTGACGTTCTTGTTGCCCTGGGTGGCGTCGTACTCGAAGCCGAAGACCTTCGGCTGGCTGGAACCGGCACCATCGGTGATCTTGGTGAGCAGGCCCTTGTCGGAGTACTCGAAGGTGAACGTGCGACCCGAGATCTCGGTCATCGACTTGATGTGGTCGATGATCTTCGGGTTGTTGCTGTCCGCCTTGGAGTAGTACTCGATCGTCAGCGACTGCCGGCCGACCGGGTCGGTGATGTACTTGAGGAACTTGGTCGGCTTGTTGTTCGACTTCCGCTCTTCGTAGGTGTACGTCTGGGTGTTGCCGTTCTTCTCGACCAGCGACGTCAGGTAGCCGTCGCAGCCGAACAGGAACCGCGAGCCGTCAGGACGGGTCATCGTCCAGGCGTCCGGGACCGGGTCCTTCAGCGGGGTGCAGTCCAGACCGGTCTTGGCCGCCAGCTTGTAGTGGACGCCGGCCGGCGCCTTCCACGCGTTGGCGGTCGAGTCCCAGCGGAACACGTGGGTGGTGCCGTCGCCGTCCGGGAGACGGATCTCGGTCGGGTTTGGCTTGGGGTGGAACTCCAGCGGCGCGCCGAGCCGGATCGGGCCCGAGGCCTGGAAGGACCAGCCGGAGCCGGAGACGGTGTCGGAGGTGTCCTGGCTGTTGTACGCGAAGCGGGCGAAGGTGGTGACACCGCGGCCCGGATTGGTGAACGCGTTGTACTGCCAGACGCTGTTGCCGGACGCCAGGTTGTTCATGACCGTGGAACCGGCGCCGGTGTTCTTGCCCGTGTAGGAGTAGAACTTCTCCATGCCGAGCTGGTTGGAGGTCGGGTCCTCGACCGCGACGTTCTGGCTCAGGCCCGGGATGCCGGAGGTGCCCGAGGCCCACGTGCCGGTCGTCTTGTCGTAGACGTCCCAGGTCAGCACGTAGTCGGTGCGCTTGTTGCCGTTGTCCGAGTTGATCGGTGTCTTCACCTGCGCCTGCAGGCTGACCGAGCCGCCCGGGACGACGTTCGCCGGGAGCGCCGTGTGGACCTGGTTGCCGCCGGTGGTCGCGTCCGTGCCGTCGGGCAGGGTCCACTTGTAGCTCAGGACGTGATCGGCCGACGTCCAGCTGGAGGCGGTCGTGTTGGTGAGGGTGAAGTCGACCGTGTAGTCGGAGTTCGGGGTCATGCGCGCGGGGGTCTGCGGCGCGTAGTACGTCGACTCGGTGGTGGAGTCGATGTACGTGACCACGATCCTGGGCGCGAGCCTCGGCTCGGTGCCCTCGGACGACAGGAACAGGGTGCGCTCCTGCGAGGCGGCCTCGTCGGCCATCTTGAGGACGACGCCCTTCTGGGAGGCCGGGGTGGTCACCCAGGACTGCGCCAGCGAGGTGACGTTCCAGTCGTGCCGGGCCGGGTCGTTCGTCATCGCCCCGGTGTCGGCCGCGACGGCGCCGAAGTCGCCGCCCTGCGTGGTCCAGTTCGCGCTCGCGTCGGCCTTGACCCACGTGGCGGTGGCCTCGTCGAAGTCACGCGTCAGCGGCCGCAGTTCGTAGAGGGCGCCCGTGGTGTCCTGGGCGGTCTGGTGGGACCAGAGGCGGACGTTCGCGTCCAGGACCCGGGCCGTGGCGGGGATGCCGAGGGCCGGGAACTTGAGCAGGGCGCGGGTGTCGCCGTACGTGGCGGAGTTGTTGCCGACCGACAGCCAGTTCTTCGGACCACTGTCGTCGATGGTGTCGTGCGGTGTCGTCGTCCGGACCGAGGACAAGGTGGAGTCCTGCGCCGCCGCGAACACCTTCGTCGTGCGGCCGGCCTTCGGCAGGCGCACGAGCTGGGTGGGGGCGGCGACGACCTGCCCGTCCTTCGTCCTGACCGCGACCATGTAGTAGTAGGCGCGGCCGTACGGGTCGGTGTCGTCGGCCTTCGTCGGCGTCGCGGAGGTGTCCGTGAACGACGTCGTCCCGGGCGGGACCGGGGCCACCAGGGTGGCCGCCGAGGGGGTGAAGGTCTGGCTGATCGAGCGGTGGACCTGGTACTCGACCAGGTCGTCACCGGTGGCGACGGGGTCCTTGTCCTGGTACGCGGACCAGGACAGCTCCGCGCCGGTGTGGTGGATCGTGGTCGGGGCGGCCAGCTCGACACCCTGACGGCCGAAGGTCAGCACGAGACGCGGGTAGTTGGCGGTCTCACCGCCGTACCCGAACTCGCTGCCCTCGTAGCGCGGACCGCCCTTGGGGCCGTTCGCGGACTCGTCACCGGCCTTGATCACGAAGCCGTTGTTGACGTTCGTGCCGTCGATCCAGGACTGGACGGTCTTGGTGACGGGGAAGGAGTGCCAGGTGTTCAGCTCACCGGGCTGCTTGGTGACCACGCCGCCCTTGGTGAACCGCACCGCGTCCGCGATCACGGACGTGGTCGTCGACGCGGGGCCGTCGCCGAGGACGATCTTGCCGAGCGTGCCGGCCTTGAAGGGGTGCGAGCCGAGCGTCTTCCACACACCGGCCGTGCCGGCCTGCTGGTTGACGGTGTACGCCTTCGTCCCACCGTCGTAGGTCACGGTGAACGGAGCGTTCGCGGCCCGGTCCGACGCGGGTATGTTGTGCGTCTCGACCTGGTAGGTGCCGTCCTCGGGAAGGCTCGGCTGCCAGGTGTACGTGTCACCCGCGACCGAATCCTTGTTGTACATGTACGTCTGGTTCACCGCGTACTGCGTGTACGCCGTGTTCCCCGATGCCGGCCACGCACCCACAGCCGCCGTACGCCCGGCCTCACCGTTGTCCACCACCACGGAGGTGCCGGACAGCTCACCGGTGATCGCGTTCGCACTGTTCCAGGTCGCCGTGGACTCCGACCACGCCTGCGTGGCCCGGTGCGCCTCCAGCTGCACCTCGGTGTCACCCGCGGTGTGCGTCTGGTCGAACCACAGCTTCAGATCCGCGGAATCGAGCTTCGTGCCCGCCGGGATGCTGCCGACCGGGAACCGGATCAACGCACGCGACGCACCCGTACTCGTGTTGCCGACCGACAGACGCCAGTTGTCGTCGTAGTTCGTCGCCGGACCGTCCGACGAGATCATCACGTCCTGCGCCGTCGTCGGCGTCGGGGCGATCGAGATCGTCGGATCGATCGTGACCGGATACCGCCGCTCCGGCGCCGCCAGCCACTTCGCGTCCGGCGTGACGACCAGGCTCCAGCCCTTGTCGGCCCTCGTGAGCCTCTGGGTGACGTTCCCGCTGTAGGCGGAGCCGTACGCGGCCTTCGCGTCCTTCTTCGCGTCCGTCATGAACGCGGCGGGGATGACGAGGACCGGGTCCGCGCCCTCACCGTAGAAGGAGACCGAGCCGTCCTTGTTCTGCTTCGGCGTCAGCCCGCCCGCGTCCAGCGTGAACGTGAAGGACACCGGCCCGGACGGCTTCGCGTCCAGGACGATGTTCTCCTTCACCCGCCCCGGACCGACCACGTACGACAGGTCCGCACCGGACACCGCGTTCTTGTACGTGACCGTGTCACCCTCGGCCGCCGGCGCGAGCTTCCCCGCACCCTTCAGACCGAGGGTCACCGTGTGACCGTCGGCCTGGAAGCGCAGCAGCCGCTCCGCGTCCGAGCCGAACCAACTGCTCGCCGCGTTCGTCGTGTTGGCGAAGGGGAAGCCCTTGGCATCGGACGGGACGACCGTGGGGTCGATGTCCTTCCAGGACCTGCCCGCGCGGTACCCGGTCGGCACGGCCGACACCTCGGTCTGCACCCGCCCGTCGGACAGCTGCCAGTACCGGGCGTTCGCCGTCCGCTTCCCGGTCAGCTCGGCGACACGCTTCGGCTTCGCCGCCGCCGTGCCCTTCGGCAGCTTCTCCCGACTCGGCAGCACCGGATTTCCGCCGGTCTGCGGGGCCTCGGATTCGTCGCCGTCCTCGGAATCCGAGAACCAGCCGTCGAAGAAGCCGCCTTTACCCTCTCTTTCCCTGCCTGAAACCGGCGCCGCATAAGCAGCTTGTGGCAACATGGTTCCGGCCATAGCCGAAACCACGAGGCAGGCTATTGCCCGCCCGTATTTCACTTTCACGCCATCCCCTTCATCTGCGCCCGTCCCGCATGAGGCGGAACAGGCGCACCGACACACCGGCACGGGGCACTCCGCCGCCGGTCGCGTCTCCGACCTCGACCAGAGCACCTCAGGGCATGTCGAATCAGACCGCCTTCCGGGCAGGGGAAAGCGGCCTCGCCAGAGGTGCGCCGATCATGACGGGGGGATTCTTCAACATGCAGTTGATGCCACGTCAACTGCGCACGCATTTGGAACATTTCACCGTACGGGCAGATGGAGAAATACTGCTCGAAAGGGCCATCCCAAGGCCCGGTATGCAGCTGAGGGCAAACACGGGCACACAGCGAAAAATGGCTCGGACCGCGTGCCGGCCTCGGCGAAGTCGACGGCAAGCCGCACCACTTCCGCATAGCCGAGGTCGGTCCGTCCGGTGCGCGTGCGCCGCCCATGCGGGCTCGGCTCGGAACGTCTGTTCGTTTGCTCGTCGTTCCGTGCGAGTGGATCCCTCGTGCGGGTGGTGTGGTGGGCGAGGGGCACGTCACGGGTGCCTGGGTGGGGGGTTGCTCGCGATCATGCCGGAGTGATCATTTCCGTACCTCCACGAGATCTCGACCGCGCGGTTCCGCGGCGCACTTCGCGTCGCCGCTGCCTGCTCGTCGCAGCGCTGTGCCTGCTGCCGGCCGCCGTCGCCGCCCCGGCGAACCCGGCGAGTGCCGCGCCGGGTGCGCCTGGCGGGCCAGGGGCCGCGCCGCGGCCCGTGTCGACGGCGGGCGAGGTGGTGGCCTCGGCGCGGCTCGCCTCGATCCGAGACGAACCGGCCGCGCTGCAAGCCTTCTTCCGGGCTCTGCCCAAGGGCGGGGAGCTGCACAACCACCTGTCCGGCGCGGTGAGTACCGAGTACCTGATCAGGCTCGCCGCCGAGGACGGGCTGTGCGTCGACACCGCGACGATGACGGCCGTCGTGCCGCCGTGCGGGGCGGGCACCAGGCCGGCGGCTGACGCGAACACCGACCGTGCCTTTCGGGACGCCCTCGTGCGAGCGTGGTCGATGCAGGACTTTCCGCCCGGCGGCAACGGGCACGACCACTTCTTCGACACGTTCGGCAAGTTCGGCGAGGTGACCTGGCGGCACCGGGGCAAGCTCCTTGCCGAGTTCGCCGACACCGTGGTGGAGCAGAACCAGTTCTATCTGGAGACCATGATCAGCCCGGCCTCCGAGAGTGCGAAGAAGCTCGCGAACGAGGTCGGATGGGATGCCGACCTGGCCAGGATGCACGCCAGGCTCGTCGCGGACGGCAAGCTCGACAAGGTCGTCGCCGAGGCCCGCAAGGAGGCCGACGACGGCGACGCGGAGTTCCGTAGCGAGGCCCGGTGCGCCACCGAGGCGCCGCGCCCCGGCTGTGGGCTGACCGTGCGCTGGATCTCCCAGGTGAGCCGCGGCAGCACCAACGAGCGGGTCTTCACCCAGATGGCGCTCGGCATGCGCCTCGCGGAGGCCGACCCGCGCTTCGTCGCCGTCAACCTGGTGCAGCCCGAGGACTGGGACACCTCCCTGGCCAACTACAGCACCCAGATGCGGATGCTGAAGTACCTGCGCGGCGTGTACCCGAAGGCCCACCTGACCCTCCACGCGGGCGAGCTGTGGCCGGGTCTCGTCAAGCCCGAGGACCTGACCTTCCACATCGGCGAGGCCGTGGACGTGGCCGGAGCCGACCGCATCGGGCACGGCGTCGACCTCGTCCACGAGAACGACTGGCGGCGGGTGGCCGACACGATGGCCGCGCGGCGCGTCGCCGTCGAGGTGCCGTTCACCAGCAACGCCCAGATCCTCGGCGTCGAGGGCGCCGACCACCCCTTCGAGACGTACCGCGCCCACGGCGTCCCGGTCGTCCTCGCCACCGACGACCCGGGCGTCTCCCGGATCGACGTCACTCATGAGTACCGGTACGCCGCCGAGACGTACGGGCTGACCTACCGCGAGCTGAAGGACCTGGCCCGCGCCTCCCTGGAGTACGCCTTCCTGCCGGGCGCGAGCCTGTGGCACGGCAACCCGACCCGTGACGGCTACCGCCTCGCCGGCGCCTGCCGCCCCGACGAGCCCGGCTCCGACCGCCTCCGCCCCGTCTGCCGCCGCCTCCTCGACGCCAGCCCCAAGGCCGCCGTCGAATGGCGCCAGGAGGCCGCGTTCCGCGCCTTCGAGCGCCACCTCGTCACGGGCCCCGTGGCCGGCTGACCCGCCGAACCACACCCCGCCGTCCGCCCTCCCAGGGCGGGCGGCGGGGTCGTTGCGCTCCCGCAGCCCCGCAGCCCCTGGGGTCTGGGGGACGCCGTCTCCCCTCCACGGCCCCGCAGCCAGCCTGATGTAACGGCTGCTACATTTTTGTCTGTGTCGAACACTGAAGCGGACGTGCGCTGGCTCGTCCTCGTCCTCAAGATCCCTGCCGAGCCCTCCCGTCACCGGGTGGCGGTCTGGCGTGAGCTGCGGCGAATCGGGGCGCTGTCCCTCGGTCAAGGGGTGTGGGCGGTGCCGGACGTACCGGTGTTCGCCGACGGCACCGCACGGGCCCTGGAGCTGACGGGCAAGGCCGGTGGTCAGGCGCTGACGCTCAACGCCACGGGCCGCGGCCCTGAGGACGCGGCCCGCTTCCGGGCTCTGTTCACGGCGGCCCGGTCGGCGGACTGGGTGGAGTTCCTCGCGGACTGCGGAAAGTTCGAGGAGGAGATCGCCAAGGAGATCCGGATCGGCAAGTTCACCCTGGCCGAGCTGGAGGAGGAGGAGCAGTCGCTGGAGCGGCTGCGTCGCTGGCACCGCGACCTGACCGCCCGTGACGTCTTCGGCGCGCCCGAGGCTCCCGAGGCCGCGGTCCGTCTGAAGGTCTGTGCGGCCGTGTGCGAGGACTACGCCGAGCGCGTCTTCGCCGTCCTGCACGAGGCGGCGGGGGGCGACGACCGATGAGTACCCAGGCCTCCGTACCGCCGGCGGCTCGCGTGGCCGGGATGTGGCCGCTGTACGCGGCGGGGTTCACCACGGCCTTCGGGGCCCACGGCATCGCCGCCAACCTCGGTGGCTTCTCCGAGGACGCCGTCACCTCCCTGCTCGTCCTCGGCGGGCTCCTCGCCCTCTACGACGGCGCCGAGGTGCTCCTGAAGCCGGTCTTCGGCAGCCTGGCCGACCGCATCGGCGCCAAGCCCCTCCTCGTGGGCGGGCTCATGGCCTTCGCCGCCGCCTCCGCGCTCTACGCGACAGCCGACAGCCCCGGGTGGCTCTGGGCGGCCCGCCTCGGGCAGGGTGCCGCCGCCTCGGCGTTCTCCCCGGCCGCGTCCGCGCTCGTCGCCCGTCTCAATCCCGCGGCCAAGCGCGGTCGCGCTTTCGGGAGTTACGGCTTCTACAAGTCGATCGGCTACACCCTCGGCCCCCTCCTCGGCGGCCTGCTGGTCTGGGCCGGGGGCCTGCGGCTGCTCTTCACCGTGCTCGCCATGCTCGGTGCAGCGGTCGCCCTGTGGGCCGTGCTCGCCGTGCCGGCCGTACCGCCGCTGCCCAAGCGGCGCCAGACCGTCCTCGACCTGGCGCGCCGCCTGGTCGATCCCGTGTTCCTCGGCCCCACCGGGGCGCTGGCCGCCGCGACCGCCGCCCTCTCCGTCGGCGTCGGCTTCCTGCCCGTCTCCGGGGCCGCCGCGGGGCTCGGCACCATCGCCACCGGCGCCGCCGTCTCCGTCCTCGCCGCCACCGCCGCCGTCGTCCAGCCCTACGCCGGGCGAGCACACGACGACGGGCGCCTCACCACCCGGACCGGCCTCGCCGCCGGCCTGGCCGTCACCGCCGCGGGGCTCGGCTGCGCCATGCTGCCCGGTCTGGCGGGCGTACTCCTGGCGGCGGCCCTCATCGGCGCCGGAACCGGCCTGATCACTCCGCTCGGCTTCACCGCCCTGGCCACCTCGACGCCCGAGGAACGCATGGGCCAGACCATGGGCGCCGCCGAACTCGGCCGCGAACTCGGCGACGCCGGAGGCCCGCTCCTCGTGGCGGGCGTCGCGACCCTGGCGACGCTCACCTACGGATACGCCGCCCTGGCCCTTCTCGTCGCCGCGGGCGCCGTTGTCGCGCTTCTGCGGCGGGCTGCCGTGAGCGCGTCGTAGTCCGGGCGAGGACCCGCCCCACCCTCTGCATGATGTGCACAGGTGGCATGTTTTGCCATCTGCCCTCGGTGGGGCGGTTTCCGGCCATGCCGTGTTCATGGGACGTTCGCCGCAGCCGCCCAGTGTCACGGACATGAACAAGGCAACGCTTTCCGCGACCGTCCTCGTCGCGGCACTCGCCCTCGGCCTGCCCTTCGCGCCGGTCGCCACCGCCACCGAGCGGCACCTGCCCCGCCCCGCCGACCAGCACCGCTCCGGCCAGGCCATCCCGTTCACGGAGGCCACCGTCACCGCGGGCGCCGACGGGTCGTTCTCCCTCGCGTGGAAGGCGGAGGGCGTCAAGCGCGTCGAGATCCACGCGAACGGCCGGATCGTCGCGAGAGGCGGCGCCACCGGCCGGGCCGTGGTCACCGGCCTTCCCCCGGCCGACCGCCAGTGGTTCCGGTTCCAGGCGGACCGCGGCCAGGGCCTGCGGCTCGCCGACCGACTCGTCCGGCTCTCCGGGACCGTCAACCTCCGCGACGCGGGCGGCTACCGCACCGAGAACGGCCAGTGGGTCAGGATGGGCGAGGTCTACCGCTCGGACGCCCTCGACCGCCTGACCGCCGAGGACCAGGCCAAGCTCCGGCGCCTGGGCGTGCAGACCGTCTTCGACCTGCGCACGGCCGACGAGCGGTCCAAGAACCCCGACAACGTCCCCGCCGGCGCCGACTACGTCGTGGCGGACGTCTTCGCGGGCTCGGGTGCCTTCCAGGTCATGCCGAAGACCCCCGCCGAGGCCGAGCGCATGATGATCGACGCCGAGAAGGCCATGGTCAGCGGCGACGGCGGCAAGAAGGCCTACGGCCAGGTGCTCGCCGGCATACGCGCGGACGACGCGCGCTCCGTGCTCTTCCACTGCACCGCCGGCAAGGACCGCACCGGATGGTCCAACGCCGCCCTCCTGACCGCCCTCGGCGTGCCGAAGGACACCGTCATGGCCGACTACCTCGCCAGCAACACCTACCGCAAGGCCGCCAACGACGCCCTCCTCGGCCACCTCCCGCCCCAGCAGGCCGCCGTCTACAAGCCCCTCCTCGACGTCCGCCCCGAGTACCTCGCCTCCGGCTACGCCGAAGTCGACGCGAAGTACGGCTCCTTCGACCGCTACCTCGACGACGCCCTCGGCCTCGACCACCGCGACCTCAAGCGCCTGAAGAAGGACCTCCTCATCGGCTGACCGGACGGCCGGGAGCCCCGGGAGCCCCGCCGGAACGCGGCGCGGGCTCCCGACGCGGTCGCCCCCGGCTCCCCGCGCGAGGCGCGACCTGTTCCGAAGGACACCGCGACGACAGGATCAGGCGGGACTGCCCGGACGGGACCTAGGGACGCCGGGCCATCACATGGGCGTCGAGGAAACCCCGTTCGGACGCCGGGTCGTGGAGGAGGCGGGTGAACGGGGTGAGGCCGGCATCGGCCAGGAGGGCGGCGAAGCGGTCCGGAGGCCAGCTGTAGGCGAGGGTCACCTTGTGGTCGAAGGGGACCGGCTCCGGTCCTTCGGTGCCGAAGAACGAGACCAGGATCAGACCTCCCGGAGCCAGGGCGCGTGCCTGCTCGGCGAGGAGGGAGGGCAGTTCGGCGGGCGGGGTGTGGATCATCGAGTAGTGGGCCAGTACGCCGCCGAGCGCACCGTCCTGGACGGGCAGGGACTCCATGCGTGCCTCGTCGAAGCGGAGGGCCGGGTGGGCCCGCCGGGCGTGGTCGACCATGGCGGGGGAGAGGTCGAGGCCGAAGGCGTCGAGGCCCAAGTCGTGGAGCATGGCCGTCAGGTGCCCGGGCCCGCACCCCACGTCCGCCGTCAGGAGGTTCCCCGTGTCGCGGACCAGCTCGGCGAAGGTGCCGAGCATGGCCCGGGTGAACGGCCGGGTCTCCAGCCGGTCGGCGAAGAGCGACGCGTACAGGTCGACGACCCCGTCGTAGGCCGTCCTTGTCTGGTCCTGGTGCTTCGGCATGGGGAGGAAGTTAACAGCTGACACCCGCGGGGAGGGGTGGCTCCGTACCGACGCCCGCGCCGGCGCCCGCGCCGGTTGCCGGTCGGGCACGGGCACGGGGACAGGCACAGGCACCGGGGCAGGAACGGGCACAGGCCCAAGCATGAGCACCGGCTACGGCACTGGCCCGCTGCCGGTGGCGTCAACTCCGGCGCGTCGCCGTCGCCGTGAAGAACGGGACGGCGAGGAAGAAGTGGTCCGACGCGACGCGGTCGTGCTGGTCGCCGGGCACCCGCCGCCCGGCCGACGGGTGCCCGGCGCCAACCCGAAGAGTTCGTACGAGCGGTGGCGGAGCGCGACGGCGTCGACGATGACCATCGGCGAACCCGCAGGCCGTTTCGGCCTGGCCACGCACGTACTGCGGCACGGGGAGCCGACCGGGCTGATCGATCCCGTACGGGACCGCAACGGCCGCCGCCGGTACTACGCCGGGCGCATGACCCGGGTCGACCGCAACGGTCGCCGCCGGTACTACGCCGGGCGCATGACCCGGGTCGCCGTCGTCCTGCGGGCCGAGCAGGCGGGCCTCGCGCTCGACGACATTCGCGAACTGCTGGAGGCGGGCGACCTCGGGGACCGGCGCCGGCGCCTCGCCGCGCACCGCGAGGCGCTCCGGCGCCGCATGGCCGAGACCCAGGCTTGCCTCGACCTCATCGAAGGCGCGCTGGACTGCGGCCACGCCGACCTCACCACCTGCCCGCGGTTCCGCGAGATCGTTGCCGACGCGACAGGTACCACCTGAGCTACTCGCTGGTACGGTCCCTGACCTACCGGTACTCCAGGGGGAGCCGCCGGGACCGAGGGAGGGGCGGATCCGTGACGGGACGAACGGGCGGGGTGCTCCCCGGCGGGCTGGCCGAGGCGATACGCGGGACGGCCGAGGACGTCGCCGCCGTCCTGCGTACGGCGGAGGGCGCGGGATCGCGGGGCGACGGCCCGGCGGGCAGGGACGCCGGTGGCGGCGCCCCGGGAGGGAGCGCCACCGGTCACGGCGGCGGGCTGCCGGTGCCCCGCTCCACCTGGACGGTGGGCGAGGCCGCCGCACACCTCGCCCAGGCGAACGCGCTGATGGCGGACCTGGCCGCGGGGCACCGGCGGCCCTACGGCGACGGCACCCCCGGCAGCCTCGCCGAGGCCAACGAACGCGCCCTCGCGGGGTTCGCGGAGCGGGCGCCCGGTCCGCTCGCGGAGATGATCACGGCCCAGGCCCTGGCCTTCCTCGACTCCGTCGAGGAGCGCGACCCGGACGAGCCGGTCACCACCCCGCTCGGCGTGATGACCCCGGCCGTCCTCGGCTCGTACCTCCTGACCCACATGCTCGGCCACGGCTACGACCTCGCCCTCGCCCTGCGCCGCCCGCACATGGTCGACGCGCACCGGGTACGGCTCACCATGCCCTTCATGATCCAGGCGATGCCGCAGGTCGCGGACCCGGTCGCCGTCGCCGGCCTCACCGCGAGCTTCGCGGTACGACTCCGGGGCGGCCCCGGCTTCGGCGTCACGATCACCGGCGGCCGGGTCGGGGTCGCCCACGAGCCGCCCGCGCGACCGGACTGCACGATCCTCACCGAGCCGGTCACCTTCCTCCTCCTGGCCCTCGGCCGGATCGACCCCTGGCCCGCGATCGCCCGCGGCAGGGCGCTCGGCTGGGGCCGCAAGCCCTGGCTCGCCCCACGCTTCCCCACCCTCTTCCGCGCCCCCTGAGGCGCACCTGAGCCGTCTCGGGGCAGACCCGGGACTCGACCCGGAACTCGGACCCGGGACTCGACCCGGAACTCGGACCCGGGACTCGGGCCCGGGACCGAGTCGGCCGTACGACATGAGCAGCCTCGCCCGTACGACCCGGGCGGGTTCCGTCGGGGCAGGCCCCGTCCCCGTGCGCCGCGGCCCCCGCCGGTGGATCCTGGAGGTATCGGAAGGGGCCGTGCCTCGGTTCCGCGCGGCCCGACGGTGCGAGGAGGCAGACCATGAGCCGCACTCTGGAGTGGACGGTCGGCGTGGAAGTGGTGGAGGACGGCGGCAGGACCAAGGCCGAGGCCCGACTCAGCACCGGCACCACGACCCTGACGGGCCACGGCTCCGCCCGGTGCAACCCGGCGGACGTGGACGTACCGGCGATCGGCGACGAGCTCGCCGCGAGCCGAGCGATGAAGGACCTCGCGGGCAAGCTGATGCAGGAGGCCAACCGGGACATGGAGGCCGTGGGCGCCGGGACCGTACCCCAGCGCACCGGCCCCGGCTACGGCTGGCCGGAGGCGGTGTCCTGACGGGACCGCCGGCCGGGCCGGGACCCCGGTCGGACGCGGAGTCCGGCCGGGAGCCGGCCATTTCGTGCTGCCCTGACGTACGCTTCCAAGGTCGGGCGCCGGCCTGAAGCGCGAGTCCGGTCGGGCGCAGGCCTCATCGCGTAGCCCTGATGTACGAAGTCCGGCCGAGAGCCGAAAGGCTCGCGCTCCCCTGACGCGCGAGCCGGCCAGGAGTGCCGGCCGGTGCGTCGGCCGGGCGCGCCGGGCGGCGGCTCCCGCCCCCCTCACGTGATCCCAACACCCTCACGTGATCCCACCGGAAGTCACCCCCCGCTGCCCTCCCGCTCGTAGCCTTCCCCCTCGCCGCCCTCCCGGCCGAAGCCTTCCCCTTCGCCCTCCTCCCCTTCTTCGCCCTCCCGGTCGTCGCCGTTCCGTCGCTCGCCCCGTGCCGCCGCGTCGGCGTCCTCGTACCCCAGCCGGTCCACGACCTCGACGACGCCGTCCACCGTCTCGCAGAGGCGCACCAGGATCGGGCCGAGCCCGCGCCGCTCCAGCGTGCCGCTGAGGGTGACGCGGCCCTCGTCGACGTCGATGTGTACGGCGGAGGGGGAGAGGCGCATGATCCGGACGAGGACGTCCTCGCGGATCTCCTCCTGGATCGACCGGTCGCGGCGCAGGAAGAGCTGGAGGAGGTCGCTGCGGCTCAGTACTCCGATCAGCCGGCCCTCCGCGTCGACGACGGGCAGTCGTTTGATCCGGTGCCTCTCCATCAGGCGGGCCGCCTCGACGGCGGTCCAGGAGGGGCGGGCGGTGACGACGGGGCTCGACATCATGGCCTCGGCCGTGCTCGGTCCGTTCTTGGCGGCGTGTCGCCGTAGCAGGTCGGCCTCCGAGACGACGCCCACCGGCCGGCTGTCGTCGTCGACCACGGGGACGGCCGTGATGCCGTACTCGTCGAGGAGCCGTGCGATCTCCTTGAACGAGGTCCCGCGCTGTACCGCGACCGCGGCCGGCGTCATCAGGTCCGCGACACTGCGGTGCCTCATCGTCCGTTCCGTCCCTTCTGCGTTCCGGATTCCATGGTCCCGCACCGTGACCCGACCCCGCACGAGGGGGGCGGGAGAGGTGGCTCGAAGGGGGGCGTGACAGGGGCTTGTGGGCGTGGCGCGCGCGTGGTTACCTCCGGTAAGTCATCGTCGCGCCACGGAAGAAGGACCCCCCATGCCCTCTCCCCGTACGTCCGGGACCCGTCGCCTCCTCGGGGCCGTCGCAGCCTCCCTGGCCCTCGTCACCGCGTCCGCGGGCGCAGGTTCCGCATCCGCTCCGGAAGCGGCCGCCGCCCCGGGGGCGACCACCTCGGGGGCCACCGCCCCGGCCGGGCTGCGCGAGGTGATGTTCGTCGGCAACAACTGGGACGGCACCGCCGATGTCATCGCCTCCCGGGGCGACTTCCAGCGCGTCGGCCGCGTGAACGTCATCCCCGACAAGGAACAGCGGCTGCGCGAGATCTACCTCAACCCCGTCCGGCTCGCCTACTTCCTCGGCGTCCGCAGCGGACCGGGCGAGGGTCACGACCAGTTCGTCGACGACATGTACGCCACCCCCGACGGATCCGCCATGGTCGTCTCCCGGCCCAGCTTCGCCGACGTCGTCTCGCTCGACCTGCGCACCGGCACGATCAACTGGCGTTTCCCGGTGGCCGGTTACCGGGCGGACCACATGGCCGTCTCGCCCGACGGGAGCCGGGTCGCGGTCTCCGCGTCGACGGCGAACACCGTGCACGTCCTCGACATCGCCACCGGCCGCCAACTCGGCTCGTTCAAGACGGGCGACAAGCCGCACGAGAACGTCTTCACCTCCGACGGCCTCCTGTGGAACATGTCCATCGGCGAGGTCACCACCGCCCTCGACGCCCCCTGGCTCGACTGGTCCAAGGGGGACCGGAAGATCACCGTCGTCGACGCCCGGACCTTCGAGACCGTCCGCGTCATCGACATGCGCACCCGCCTCGACGCCTTCGGGCGCGGAGACCTCTCCGACGCCGTCCGCCCGCTCGTCTTCACGCCGGACGAGAAGAAGGTCTACTTCCAGGTCTCGTTCCTCAACGGCCTCCTGGAGTACGACGTCGACTCCGACCGCATCACCCGCCTCAAGAACCTCCCGGCGAACCCGGCGACCGACCCCGACCGCACCACCTGGGTCAACGACTCGCGCCACCACGGCCTTTCGATCAGCCCGGACGGTGCCAAGCTCTGCGTCGCCGGGACGATGGACGACTACGTCACGGTCGTCGACCGGGAGACCCTCACGGAGGGTCCGCTCGTCCAGGCCTCCAAGCCGTACTGGGCGACCGTGAGCGGCGACGGCCGCTCCTGCGTCATCTCCGAGAGCGGGGCCGACCGGGTCACCGCGATCGACTTCGCCACCGGGCAGCGGGTGGCCTCCGTGGCCGTCGGGGACCACCCCCAGCGGGTACGGCTCGCCCGCGTGCCCGCCGACTGGACCAGCCCCACGGCCGGCTGACCCACCTTTCTCACCCGCTCACCCACCCTCCTCGCTCACACCCACCCTTCTCACCCGCACCCACCCCCCTCACCCGCACCCCCACCCTCGAAGGACATCGTGAAGAGAACACTCCTGGGGGCCGCGCTCGCCGCGGCCCTCCTGGCTGCCGGGACGACGGCGGCCCCCGCCGCCCCCGCACCGGCGGCCCCCGCTCCCGTGACGGCCCCCACCGCGCTCGCCGAAAGCTGGCAGCCTCCGCTCAGCACCCGGGGGCGCTACGTCGTCGACGCGACCGGCGGCCGGTTCAAGCTCAGGTCCGCCAACTGGCACGGCGCTCAGGGCTCGTGGACCGGATCGGGCGACAAGTCCGACCCCGCCAACCACAACGCCGGTGAGAAGTCCGACCAGTTGCCCCTCGGGCTCGACCGCACGCCGGTCGCGAGGATCCTCGCCGACTTCCACGCCCTCGGCATCAACAGCATCCGCCTGCCGTTCTCCAACGAGATGCTCCACGACCAGCGGCCCGTCTCCGACGCGGCCGTCGCCGCCAACCCGGAGCTGCGCGGGAAGACCCCGCTCCAGGTCTTCGACGCGGTGATCGCCGCGACGACGGCCGAGGGGTTCGCCGTGGTCCTGAACAACCACACCAACACGTCCCGCTGGTGCTGCGGCCTCGACGGCAATGAGCGGTGGAACACCAGCCAGTCCACCGCCCAGTGGGAGAACGACTGGCTCTTCATGGCCAGGCGCTACAAGGACGACAAGCGGGTCGTCGGCGCCGACCTCTACAACGAGGTGCGCCGCACCATCACCGACGACGCCAACTGGGGCTGGGGCGACGACCACGACTGGTGGGCGGCCACCCAGCGCCTCGGCGACCGCCTCCTCACCGAGGCGAACCCCGACCTCCTCGTCATCGTCGAGGGCATCAACTGGCAGGGCATCCCCGCCGACGGGTTCTCCCACTGGCGCCCCACCCTCGAACCGGCCAGGACCCTCTCGCACACCCTCGTCGCCTCGGACAAGCTCGTGTACTCCGCGCACTTCTACGGCTACACGGGCCCGAACCACACCGGGGCGACCGGCACCGGCGAGACCCACGACTGGCGCTACCAGGAACTCTCCCGCGACGACCTCTTCGCGACCCTAGCCCGCCAGGCCTTCTACGTCGCCGCCGACACCGGCAAGCACTACACCGCACCCCTGTGGATCAGCGAGTTCGGCATCGGCGCCGACGAGACCGACCCGAAGGCCCGCGCCTGGTTCGGGAACTTCGTCGACTACCTCGTCGCGAACGACACCGACTTCGCCTACTGGCCGCTCGTCGGCTTCACCGGCCACGGACGCTGGAAGCTCCTCGACTACGACACCGAGGGCCGCCGCTCGGGCATCCTCGACGGCACCGACTGGCGCGCCGCCGACTGGCGCCGACTCGTCACCGCCCCGGGCCTGACCGGTCCCGTGCCGGCCACCGACACCTGGCACATGCTGAACCTCGACCACGCCGACGCGGTGCAGTCCCTCCGCGTCCGGGCCCGGGGCGACTGGGACAGCGGCGCCCGCAAGGGCGTCTGCCCCGACGGACTGCGGCTCGTCGGGCTCGCGCACCGCGACGGCCGCGGCCTCTGCACGGACACGGGGGCCACCCGACTCGCCGATCCGGCGGGAGGGTTCACCGTCGTGACCGACGAACGGTACGTCAGGGAAGGCGACTGGGCCGGCGGCTACACCAAACTCCAGTGCCCCCGCGACCAGTTCATGACCGGCTACAGCGTCCGCGGCCAGGCCGTCTCTGCGGTCCTGTGCGCCGCCGCCGTCCGCGCCCTGCCGGTCACAGGCCGCACGCTCTGGTTCGACCGCGGCGACAACCGCCCCGCCGGCGGGCCGGGCGGCGAGTTCGCCCAGGGCAACTACAAGGGCCAGTGCGCCGCCGGCGAGTACGCGGCCGGCGTCGCCTTCACCGGAGCCTGGGCCAAGGGAAAGACGCCCGACGCCCTGCTCTGCCGGACCCTGTAGGCCTGTCCGGCACGTACGGGTACGAAGGAGGGGCCTGCCGGATCCGCGATCCGGCAGGCCCCTCCGGCCTAACGCACGCTCAGGTCCGGTTCACCGACACCTCGATGAGCGAGTAGCCCCAGCCCGTCGCCCGTCGCACGCCGTGGATCCGGACGTACCGGGCCGACTGCGAGGCGAACTCGGCGGTGTCGTACCCGCCGTCGCCCGCCTGGGTGGACCAGGCGGTCCGCCAGGTGCTGCCGTCGTCGGACAGCTCGATCCGGTACTCGCGGGCGTACGCCTGCTCCCAGTCGAGCGTGACCTTCCCGACCCGGCGCACCGACCCGAGGTCCACCTGCCACCACTGGTCGTCGGACCACTCGCTGGCCCAGCGCGACCCCGTGTCGCCGTCGACCGCGCGGCCCGGCGCGAAGCTGACGAAGGGGTTCCACCACTCCGAGGTACTGGCGGCCGTCGGCCGGCCGGAGGCGAGGTTCACCGCCGGCTCGTGGTCCTCGGTCCGCTTCCACGTCGTCAGGTACGACTCCGCGCCCCGCGACAGCTCGTCGACGACGGCCGGACCGCCGTTGCTGAGCCGGATCTGCTCGATCCAGTCCGGCACGAGGCCGTTGTGCGCGGCGCCGTCCGTGTTGAGGTCCCAGGTGCGCTCGCCGGTGACCTGGCGGTCGAGCACCGCACCGCCGTCGAAGCTGCGGAAGGGGTACTTCACGGAGTTCGGCGCGTCGGTGCCGACCGGGCCGGGCCAGCCGCCGACCCCGTTCATGTCCGTGCCGTAGCCGAACCCGACCCCGTACTTCTTGCGCAGCGCCGCCTTCTGCGAGGCCTCGCCGACGAATCCCTCGGCACCGTGCATGTACGAGGCCGCGAAACCGCCGAGGCGGTAGAGCCGCTCGGTCCAGTCCAGGTCCATCCAGCTGTGGCTGGAGAGGACGCCGGGGTACTCCTCGGCCTCCAGGATGTCGAGCGCGCGGCCGGCGGCCTTGACGCTCATGTGGTCGAGCTCCAGCATCATGCCGCGCTGGATCATGCCCTTCAGGGCGTACTCGCCGAGCCTCGTCAGACCGCGGGTGTTGCACTTGGCGTCCGAGGCGTACGAGGGCACGCTCACTCCGGCCGGCAGCTTCTCGGCCATCGCGGCCGGGGCGGCGGCGAGCCCGATCGGGTTGTCGTGCTGCGCGCCCGCGCACTTCTCGGTGGTCCAGAAGGTGCCCGTGGACAGGAACTGGCCGATGTTGACCGCCACCCCGGTCGTGCCGCTGTCGAACCGCACGCCGCACAGCGCGTTGTCGAACTTGTGGCAGAGGAACATGCTGCGCACGCCGAGCGCGTACAGCTCGTCGAGGCCCTTGTCGATGTCCGCCTGGCCGCACTGCGCGATGTCGAGGATCTGCTTGCAGCCGAACGGCTCCGACGTCTCCACGCCGAGGACGACCGCGAGCTTGCCCTGCTCGATCACCGAGCGGGCCTGCTCGGCGCTGGTCACGATCCGGAACCAGCCCTTGCCGGGGCCGCCGTACATCCCGTCGACGTAGTCCTGCAGCTCGTACGTCCTGCGGGCCTCGAGACGGATCGCGGTCATCTCGTCGCAGCTGCGGTCCCGGGGCAGCAGCGAGCAGATCAGGCCGTTGGTCACCAGGTCGTTGACGAGCACCCGCTGGCCGCCGCGCCAGGCGCGCTCGACCCAGGCGTAGTAGTTCTGCTGGTGGCTGAGGGAGTTGTTGGCGGGCCAGTCCTTGAACGTCGGCCAGCCGACCGGGTCGTGCTTCCCGTTGTCGCCGCCCGTGAGGTGCTCGAAGAGGGCGCCCGAGCCGTCGGGGTAGTGCTCGGGACAGTCCTTCAGCGCGTCGGCGATGCCCGCGGCCGAGAAGGTCTGGCCGCAGATCATCCGGCCACCGAAGCCCTCGTTGGACATCAGGTGGTTGTGCGCGTCGACGAAGCCGCGCACCTTCCCCTGCGCGTCCGTGCCCGTGAACGGCGCTCCGGTGACGTTGATCTGCGAATCGGCCGCGGGCCGTGAGGTGGGCTCCCACCAGGTGCCGCCGGCGTCCGCGGCGGGCACCGGAGCGGAGCCGAAGAGCACGGCGGCCAGGGCGAGGAAGAGCGCGAGGAGGGCGGATCTGCCGCCGGTCCCGCGCGTGATGGGTCGAGTCATGATCAGCGATGCCTCCGGACGGTGGGGGTGTACCGGGCGCCCCGAGGATCGCGGTGCGAAGGGAGTGAGTCAAGAGTCCGGGTCAAATGACCTGTTGGTGTTTGCGGAATCTCCTCCGATCGATCAACCCTCGATCAGGGAAACGAGTTGATCCGCCGTCAGATCCAGGTGTCCGTCCGCCACCCGCGCGTCGCCGAGCACCAGGAACTGCAGCGTCAACCCGTCGATCGCCGCCGCCAGATACCGCGCCAGCACCTCGACCGGAACGCTCGGCTCGACCCCCCGCGCCTCGCCGACCTGACCGATCAGCGCCGCCGCCGACGCCACGTACTGGTCGTACTGCGCCCGCGCCAGATGCTCGAACCCCGGTTCCCGCAAGGCGTACTGGGTCAGGTCGTACGTCAGCATGTGCTCGCCGGGATGCGCCGTCACATGGTCCCAGTACGTCTGCAGCGCTCCGCGCACGGTTTCCCGCAGCGTCGCCCCCGGCTCGACGGCGGACATCACCCGCGCCACGTAGTTGCCCGTGATCGTCTCGATCGCGGCTTCGAGGAGCGCCTGCTTCGACTCGAAGCAGTAGTGGAACACGCTCAGCGAGACGCCCGCCTCGGCGCAGATCGACCGCGTCGTCGTCCGCGCCACCCCGTCCCTGGTCATCGCCCTGATCGCTGCCTCGACCAGCTGCCTGCGTCGTTCGGCCGACGGCATCCGCGCCATGGTTCCTCCTCGCGTCCGGCGCAAGGGTAACCGCAGCCCCTGTGCCCTTCCCCCCGGCCGGTCCCGTGCGCGACGGGACCGGTGGAGCGCGGTGTCAGGGGGCGTACGGGGCGTCGCTGTGGTCGAGTTCGGTCATGGTGGGCTCCGTCACGCGGTACACGGCGGTACGCCGGATCGTCACGATGGCCGCCGGGTCGGAGTCGCCGCGCGTGAGGTACACGACGGTGGCCTGACGCGGCGCCGGCGACGAGACGACGATCGACTCCACGGGCGTACGGTCGCCCAGCGAGGCCGCGGCGACGGGCACCGGGGTGCCGGAGTCGTTCCGCCAGGTCACGAGGCCGTAGAACTTGCCCGTACCGCCGGTGGTGACCTTGACGGCGGCCACCGCGTCCTGGGCCGGGTCGCCCGTCATGTCCCCGATGCCGCACTGCGGCTGGAGCTCGATCACCACCCCGTCGCCCTCCCACCGGCCGTCGGTGAAGGCCACGGTGCCCGCCGGGGCGTCCGGGAAGCGGAAGGTCGACGTCTGCAACTCGGCGCTGCGCAACCCGTCACACGTCAGCGCGCCCGCCGAGGTGTCCTTGCCCGGCTTCGTCGGCTTCGTCGGCTTCTTCGTCGGCTTCTTCGACGCGGACGGCGACGGCTTGGCCGATTCCGTTCCCTCGCCCCCACCCGGAGCCTTCGACGAGGTCGCGGACTTCCCGGGCTTGGGATTCGCACCCCCGCCGCCTCCCGTGTCCTGGCAACCCACCGTGACCGATGCCAGCGCCAGTGCCGTGACCAGCCACGTTCCCCGCGCCTGCCACGTTCTCTTCCCGTTCACCCCAGGACCCCCTTTGTCTCCGTCCGCGCCGTCCGCCCACCGTCCGGCAGGGCCGAAGACGCGCCGTTCCGCCCCGCGGTTGCGGGTGCGGGACAGCGAGGCGAGCAGAGGCACCCTGGCCGGTACTCGCCCTCGCGGCTCGCGATGATAGGACTTCCCGTTCAAGCGAGCGACCCGGAGCGCCGGGCCCTCGCCGTCCTGCGACGCGAGTCGATCGAACGCACCCTGCGCGGCCCGCGCCTGACCGCGAGCCAGGTCAACGGCATCGGCATCGGACTCGTCAGCGACCTCGCCGCACTGGGCATCACGTCGGCCGCCGACTTCCGGCGGGTCGGCTGGGCAAAGTACCCAACGGCCGGGGCGGCCAAGTCCGCTACATCCACCGCACCGAAGGCGGCAAGGCCCACGTCAACGGCAACGGCGAACATCGCGGCCGGCCCTTGACGGAGTGGCGGCGAGCCGCCACTCCGCCTGCGCCGAGGCCCGTGCTCCCCAGGAACCGCCGGCGGACGAACGACACCGCGTCGAGGAGATCATCGAGAACGAGCGGGCCCGCCTCCGGGATGAGCTCGCGCAGGTCCCGCGGACCGCGGAGTCCGCCCGGGCCGAAGCCCAGGAACTCCACGCGGAGCGACTGGCCGCGCTCACGGACGCCGAACGCGAGGCGCGGGCCGAGGCCGACCTGCGACGGGCCGCGTTCGACGAGACGGCGGAGCGGCTCCTCGCCCTCCGGGCCGAGTCGGCCGCCCATGTCGACGCCCACGGCGACCTCGGCCTCATGGAGCGCCGGACCCGCTCCCGTGCCCTGCGCCCGCTCCCGGCCGGCCCGGCGGCGATCCCGCCCCGCTCCCCTGCGGCCGCGCCGAAGACACCCGAGCGCTCGCACGGCGCCGAGCGCCCCCACGAGGGCGTGCGCGCCGACGGTGACCCGGCGGTGCCCGGCATCCGGGCCGGGCTCGGATGGCTCGTACCGGTCGCCCAGTTCGGCGCGACGGCGGTGCTGGGCGCGGGGGAGACGGACGTGACGCCCCTGTGGTTCTCCGTCGCGTCCCGCGTCGTCTCGCCGGCCGTGATCGTGGACCTGCTGCGGCTCTGGGTGCCGCGCAGGAGTCGGCGGACGCCGGGGGCCATGCCCGCAGGGACCGGCGTCGTGGCCTCCGGCGCGTTCCTCGGGCTCGCCGCCGCGAGCATGCTCGCCGACCCGCGGCGCACCCGGGGCGGTGCGCCGTGGGCGGTGGCGGTCGTGGCGGCGGTCCTCGTCGCGGCCGGGGCGGCGCGGCGGGTGCGCGGCGAAGGGACGGAGGCGACCACGGAGTGACTCCCCGAGGGGCGCCCGCCGGGTGGCCATACCGGCGGGTGATCCCGGCCGTGCGACGCGGCCCGACCTGGGCGTGCCCCGCGGCTCAGTCCCGGTCCGGGGACTGGTGAGTGTCCAGGACCTCGCGGAGTGCAGCGACCGCGTGGGCCCGGTGTGCGTCGAGGTGGTGGACGACGGTGTCGGCGTCGGCGCGGCGGAGGGCGGAGAGGACGGCGCGGTGCTCGTGGACGGCCTGCTCGCGGTGGGGGGTGTCGGTGTAGTACAGGGAGCGGTACGCGTCGGTGGAGTCCCACAGGGTGGTGATGAGGCGGACGAGGCGGGGCATGCCGGAGGCCTCGATGAGGGCGAAGTGGAAGCGGCGGTTGGCCGCGGCCATGCCGGGGACGTCACCGGCGTCGGCGGCGCGTTCCACCTCGTCCTGGGCGAGTTCGAGCGCGGCGAGGGTGCCGTCGGGCATCCGGCGCACGGCGCTGCGTACCGCCTCGGTCTCCAGGAGTTCGCGGATCCGGTAGATCTCCTCCAGGTCGGCGAGCGAGAGTTCGGCGACGAAGTAGCCCCGGTGTATGTGGTGGACGACGAGGCCCTCGGCCTCCAGTGCCTTCAGGGCCTCGCGCAGGGGGACGCGGCTCACCTCGAAGCGGGCCGCGAGGGCGTCCTGGACGATCTGGTCGCCGGGCCTGAGCTCTCCGGTGGTGATGGCGCGCCGCAGTTCCGCCAGGACGAACTGCTGGGCGGTCTGCGGCCGCCGCTTCTGCACCGCGCTGCTCATGGCCTGTGACCTTCCGTTCCTTCGTGTCGCCACCGGCGGAGCCCGCCGCCGGTGGCGCCCATCTTGCTATGGATCAGGGTGTGCGCGCGGGCCGTCCCAGCGTGGCGAGCAGGTCGGCGGTGTGCTCGCCGAGGCGTGGGGGAGCGGCGCGGTAGGACGGCGGGGTGGCGTCGAGCCGGATGGGGTTGACGACCTGTCCGGGGCCGGCCGCGGACTCCGGCACGCGCGGGGCGAGTCCCAGGCGGTCGGCGAGGTCGAAGGCGGCGGCGAGGTCGTTGATGGGGCCGCAGGGCACGCCGGCCGCGGCGAGTTCCTCGAACCAGTCGTCGGCGGTACGGGTGGCGAGCGGCCCGGCCAGGGCCGTGACCAGGTCCTCGCGGTGGGCGACCCGGGCCGTGTTGCCGGCGAAACGGGGATCGTCGGCCAGCTCCGGCCTGCCGATCCGGTCGCACAGGTTTCGGAACTGCCGGTCGTTGCCCACGGCGAGGACCAGCGGCCGGTCCCGGGCCTCGAAGACCTCGTACGGGGCGATGCTCGGGTGACGGTTGCCCATCGCGCGCGGCACGACGCCGGCCGCGAGGTGGGCGGCGGCCTGGTTGGTGAGCGCGGACAGGAGGGAGGTGAGCAGGGAGACCTCGACCCGCTGCCCCTGGCCGGTGCGGTCCCGGTGGCGGAGGGCGGCGAGGACGCCGAGGCCCGCGTGGAGGCCGGTGACGACGTCGACGAGGGCGACGCCCGTCTTGGTGCCGGGGCCGTCCGGTTCGCCGGTCACACTCATGAGGCCGCCCATCGCCTGCACGAGCAGGTCGTAGCCGGGCAGCCGGGCGCCTTCGTCGGTGCCGAAGCCCGTCACCGAGCAGTACACGAGCCCGGGGTTGGACTTCCGTACGTCCTCGTATCCGAGGCCCAGCTTCTCCATCGTGCCGGGGCGGAAGTTCTCCACCAGGACGTCCGCGCGGTCCACGATCGCGCGGGCCGCCGCGAGGTCCTCGGGGTCGGTCAGGTCGAGGGAGACGGAGCGCTTGTTCCGGTTCACCCCGAGGAAGTACGTGGCCTCGCCGTCGGCGAACGGCGGCCCCCACGCACGGGTGTCGTCGCCGGAGCCCGGCCGCTCGATCTTGATCACGTCCGCGCCCAGGTCGGCGAGGAGCATCGTCATGTACGGCCCGGCGAGCACGCGGCCGAAGTCGGCGACGACGATCCCGGACAGGGCGCCGCCCTCCACCGTCCCCAAGGTGCCCGGCTGGTCTGCGCGCATGCGGCGTTCCCTCGCTCTCACTGGTGACGCGATGTCGGTCCGGAGATTGGATCCAATCGGGAACGTACGGGTCCGATGGCGGGTTTTCAATACTGGATCCAATATCCGATCGGGCGCTACGCTTCGGCTCGCCGAGTTGCCACAGTCGCCAGGAGGCCGTCCGTGAAGTCGCCGTCCACCCCCGTCCACCCCTTCGACCTGCTCGCCGTCGACGGACTCCTGACGGACGAGGAGCGCGAGATCCGCCGTACCGTCCGCGCCGTCGCCGACCGGGAGTTGCGGCCGCACGTCGCCGGCTGGTTCGAGAAGGGCGAGATCCCCGCCCGCGAGCTCGCCCGCACCCTCGGCGCCACCGGGGTGCTCGGCATGCACCTGGAGGGATACGGCTGCGCGGGCACCAACTCCGTGGCGTACGGCCTCGCCTGCCTGGAACTGGAGGCCGTCGACTCCGGCCTGCGCTCCCTGGTCTCCGTCCAGGGCTCCCTCGCCATGTACGCCATCTGGAAGTACGGCTCCGAGGAGCAGAAGCAGCAGTGGCTGCCGAAGATGGCGGCCGGCGAGTACATCGGCTGCTTCGGCCTCACCGAGCCCGACGCGGGCTCCGACCCGGGCGCGATGCGGACCAACGCCAAGCGGGACGGCTCCGACTGGGTCCTCAACGGCACCAAGATGTGGATCACCAACGGTTCCGTCGCCGACGTCGCCGTCGTCTGGGCCCGCACCGAGGACGGCGTCCGGGGCTTCCTCGTCCCCGCCGGCACCCCCGGCTTCAGCGCCCCCGAGATCAAGATGAAGCTCTCCCTGCGCGCCAGCGTCACCAGCGAACTCGTCTTCGAGGACGTGCGCCTGCCCGCCGACGCGATGCTGCCGGAGGCCCGCGGCCTCTCCGGCCCGCTCGGCTGCCTCAACGAGGCCCGCTTCGGCATCGTCTTCGGCGCGCTCGGCGCCGCCCGCGACTGCCTGGAGACCGCGATCTCCTACGCCCGTGACCGGGTCGTCTTCTCCCGCTCCCTCGCCTCGTACCAGCTGACGCAGCAGAAGCTCGCGGACATGTCCGTCGAACTCGGCAAGGGCATGCTCCTCGCCCTCCACCTGGGCCGGCTGAAGGACGCGGGCACGCTCACCGCCGAGCAGGTCAGCGTCGGCAAGCTCAACAACGTCCGCGAGGCCATCGCCATCGCCCGCGAGTGCCGCACGATCCTGGGCGCCAACGGCATCACCCTGGAGTACCCGGTGCTGCGCCACGCCAACAACCTGGAGTCGGTGCTCACCTACGAGGGCACGAGCGAGGTCCACTCCCTGGTCATCGGCAAGGCGCTCACCGGCGAGCAGGCCTTCCGCTGACCTTCAGCCTTCCGCTGACCTTCAGCCGTCCGGTGGCCTTCAGCCGTCCGGTGGCGGTCAGCCGTCCGGTGACCTTCCGCCGTCCGGTGACGGTCAGCCGGCCGTCACCCGGTTGACGAACGCGTCCAGGTTGCCCGTCAGACGGGCGACCTGCTCGTCGACGCTGAGGGACTCCTCGTGGCGCCGGCCGCGCAGCTTCGGCTGCCGCCGGCCGCGGACGTAGAGCGAGCAGGCCAGGTCGGCGCAGAGGTAGATGCCGACCGTGTTCCCCTCGCGGCCGCGGCTGCCGGCCAGCGGCGCCACGAGGAGCGTCACGCCCGACGACGCGTGCCCCGTCAGGCATACCTGGCACATGCTCGACTTCACGGCGCTGGTCCGGCCGGTGGCGGGCACCCGCAGGGTCACGCCGAGCGGACCATCCTCGCGGGGGAGCACCAGGTGCGCGCGGAGCGGCGCGCCCGGGTCCACCCAGCCCAGGAAGTCCAGGTCCTCCCAAGGGAGTTCGGCGAAGTCGAGCGGCAGCTTGAGGCGGGCCGCCTCGCCCTTGGTGCAGTTCACGAAGGACGCGCGGATCTCTTTGTCGGTGAGTGGTTCCACTCGGTGGACCGTACACGGACCCGCTCCGACGGGCACCTGAATAAGGCGCGGCACGGACCGGCGGCGGCGCGGCACGGACCCGGCAGTCGCCCGGTGGGAACGGGTCCGCCCAGCGGACCCACCGTCGGCTCAGGCGACCCAGTCCGGGAGGGCCGGGTCGGCGAAGGTCCCCGGCGCCCCGTCGAGGGCGGCCGCGAGGCGTTCGGCCGCCGGTTCGTACACGTCCTCCGGCAGTGTGTACGGGATGCGCAGCCGGTGCTCGTGCGTGCCGGGGTCGACGCCGAACCGGGCGCCGCCCTCGACCCGGACGCCGTGCCGCAGGGCCCGGGCGGCGAGCGAGGAGGAGACCGGGCGGCCGAGGTCGATCCAGAGGCACATGCCGCCGGGCGGCATCGTCCAGCGCCACTCCGGCACGTGCCGGGCGAGCGCCGCGGTCAGCGCGGAGCGTCGCCGCCGCAGCTCCTCGACGCGCTGCGGGAGGATCACTTCGAGGCGGTCGATGAGGGCGACGGCCACCAGTTGGTCCAGGACGGAGCCGGACAGGTCGGCGGTGATCCTCACCCGGGCCAGCTCGGTCACGACCCGGGCCGAGGCCCTCACCCAGCCGACCCGCAGCCCGCCCCAGCAGCTCTTGCTGAGCGAGCCGACGGAGACGATCTGTTCCCCGTCGCCCCCGCCGGCCGTCGCGGCGAACGGCGCCGGGGCGGGCACGTCCAGGGCCATGTCCGTGAGTGTCTCGTCGACCACGAGCCAGGTCCCGGTGGCCCGCGCGGCCCGCGCCAGCTCCCGGCGCTGCTCCTGCGGCATCAGGTGCCCGGTCGGGTTGTGGAAGTCGGGGATCAGATAGGCCAGGCGCGGCGCGGTCTGCCGGAGCGCCGCGTCGACGAGCCCGGTGTCCCAGCCGCTCTCGGTCACCGGCACCGGGGTCACCCGCAGCATGCGGCCCCGCATGGCGTCGAGGGCGTTCGTGTACGAGGGGTTCTCGGCCAGCACCCGGTCCCCGGCCCGGCCGAGCAGCGTGAGGACGAGCGACAGCGCCTGCTGCGCGCCCGTGGTGACGAGGATCTGCTCGGGGCGGGTCGGCAGGCCGCGGGCGGTGTAGCGCTGGGCGACGGCCGCGCGCAGGGCGGGCAGCCCGTACGGGTGGTAGCCCTGGGAGCAGGCGTAGCGGGGCAGTTCGAGGGCGGCGGCCGTCAGCGCGGCGGCCAGTTCCTCCGCGGGGGCCTGCGGCGCGGCGAGGGCGAGGTCGATGGTCGAGCCGGTCTCGTCGTGGAAGGCGCCGAGCGCGGTGGGTGCCTGCCCGTCGGGCATCGCGGTCCAGGTGCCTGCGCCCCGGCGGCTGTGCGCGTACCCGCTCTCCCGGAGCAGGTCGTACGCCCCCGTCACGGTCGTCCGGCTCACCTGAAGCACCGCCGCGAGTTCCCGCTCGGCCGGCAGCCGCAGGCGGAGCGCTACCCGCCCGTCGAGGAGCGCTTCGCGCACGGCCCGCGCGAGCTCCCGGTACCCGAACCGCCCCTCGGGAGGCGGGGTGAGGAGCGACGCGAGCTGGCGGCCCGTCAGAGTCCGGTCCGCTGTGTGGACCACGCGTGCCACTGCCATGCCAATCACTCCTTATTGGCTCTGCTATCCAGGCCAATAAGACTACAGACTCCTGTCCAGTGGCCTGGTGGCCACGTCCTCAAGGGAAAGGAGACGACCGATGTCCGGACACTTCACCGACCGCGACGAGCGGATGTGGCAGCTGCGAGCGGAGGAGCGGGCGACCCGGCCCCTGCCCGTCGGGGCCTGGCTCCGGAGCCTGCGCACCTCCGTGGCGCGGGGCGCGGCGGGCCGGACCCCCGTGGCGCGCGGCGCGGCGGGACGCGCCGACGTGGCGCGGGGCGCGGAGGGACGCGCCGACG
>NZ_JBFPNH010000013.1:0-210252 GCF_040815545.1 Streptomyces sp. LMG1-1-1.1
CCTGGGCGGCTACGGCTACACCCGCGACTACCCGGTGGAGCGGATGATGCGCGACGCCAAGATCACCCAGATCTACGAGGGCACCAACCAGGTTCAGCGCATCGTGATGGCCCGCAACCTCCCGTAACCACCAGCCCGTTGAAAGGAGACAGGCCGTGACCCTGAAGATCGCAGTCTGTGTGAAGTACGTCCCCGACGCGACCGGCGACCGCGGTTTCGCCGACGACCTGACGACCGACCGCGAGGCCGTCGACGGCCTGCTCTCCGAGCTGGACGAGTACGCGGTCGAGCAGGCCCTCCGCATCTCGGAGGAGTCCGACGACGCCGAGGTCACCGTCGTGACCGTGGGCCCGGACGACGCCAAGGACGCGCTGCGCAAGGCGCTTTCCATGGGCGCCGACAAGGCCGTCCACGTCAACGACGACGACATCCACGGCTCCGACGTCATCGCCACCTCCGCGATCCTGGCCAAGGCGCTGGAGAAGACCGGCTTCGACCTGGTCGTCTGCGGCATGGCCTCGACCGACGGCACGATGGGCGTGCTGCCCGCGCTGCTCGCCGAGCGCCTGAGCCTGCCGCAGGTCACCCTGCTCTCGGAGCTCTCCGTCGAGGACGGCCTGGTGAAGGGCCGCCGCGACGGCGACGCCGCCACCGAGCTCCTGGAGGCCCCGCTGCCGGCCGTCGTGTCGGTCACCGACCAGTCCGGCGAGGCCCGTTACCCCTCCTTCAAGGGGATCATGGCCGCCAAGAAGAAGCCGGTCGAGGAGCTGGACCTCGACGACCTGGACATCGACGCCGACGAGGTGGGCCTGGCCGGGGCGTGGACCCTGGTCGACTCGGCCACGGCGCGTCCGGCCCGTACCCAGGGCACGATCGTCACGGACGAGGGCGACGGCGGCAAGCAGCTCGCCGCCTTCCTCGCGACCCAGAAGTTCATCTGACCCGCCGTCGGTCACTCACCCACACAGGAGCTACGAATCATGGCTGAGATCCTGGTTCTCGTGGACCACGCCGACGGTGCGGTCCGCAAGCCGGCCCTCGAACTGCTGACGCTGGCCCGCCGCATCGGCGAGCCCACGGCGGTCGTCCTGGGCGCCGGCGACGCCGCCGCCTCGATCGCCGCCAAGGCGGGCGAGTACGGCGCGGCCACCGTGTACGTCGCGGACGGTGCCGAGTTCACCGAGCAGCTCGTCGTCCCGAAGGTCGACGCGCTCACCCAGCTCGCCAAGGAGAAGGAGGTGGCCGCCGTCCTGGTGACCTCCTCCGGCGAGGGCAAGGAGATCGCGGCCCGCGTCGCGCTCCGCCTCGGCTCCGGCCTGATCACCGACGCGGTGGAGCTGGAGGCCGGCGAGAACGGCCCGGTCGCCACCCAGTCCGTCTTCGCCGCCTCGTACCAGGTGAAGTCCACGGTCTCGCACGGCGTCCCGGTCATCACGGTCAAGCCGAACTCGGCCGCCCCGGAGGCCGCTCCGGCCGCCGGCACCGTCGAGAACGTGACCGTCGCCTTCACCGGCAACGCCGCGAAGGTCGTCTCGCGCACCCCGCGCGTCTCCACCGGCCGCCCCGAGCTGACCGAGTCCGCGATCGTGGTCTCCGGCGGCCGCGGCGTCGGCGCGGCCGAGGGCTTCGCCGTCGTCGAGAAGCTGGCCGACTCGCTCGGTGCGGCCGTCGGCGCCTCCCGCGCCGCCGTGGACGCGGGCTGGTACCCGCACTCCAACCAGGTCGGCCAGACCGGCAAGCAGGTCTCGCCGCAGCTGTACGTCGCGGCGGGCATCTCCGGTGCGATCCAGCACCGGGCCGGCATGCAGACGTCGAAGACGATCGTCGCGGTCAACAAGGACCCCGAGGCCCCGATCTTCGACCTGGTCGACTACGGCGTGGTCGGCGACCTCTTCGAGGTGCTGCCGCAGCTGACGGACGAGATCGGCGCCCGCTGACGGCCCGGTCCCACGAGGAAGGGGCGGTGGGTGGCACTCTGTGCCACCCGCCGCCCCTTCTTTGTCGTCGTCGCCGGACGCGTTGGTCAGAACCAGCCGTCGAGCGGGATCTCGTCGCAGAGCCGGACGACCGGCCTGCGTCCGGTCACCCCGGCGCCGGAGGAGAGCTTGACCCGGACCCCGGGACGCACCGCGTGGAGCGGTCCGTCGACCCGGCAGCGGACCACGAAGCCCTCCGTCATGTGCACCGGCCAGAGGTCCGCGTCGGCCGCCGCGACCCCGCGCCGTACGGAAATCACGCCCTCGCCCTCGCTGAGTTCGGGCGCGAGGTCCGTCGACCCGCAGGTCGGACAGAGCAGGCGCTGGAACGTCGTGGTGTGGCACCAGCGGCAGCGCTGGAAGTAGAGCTCGGAGTCCGGGGTCGCCTCGTCGTCCTGGACGGCGGTCCCGCTCCTCAGTCCCGTGTGGAACACGATGCCTTCTCCTTGCACTCGGCGGCTCGACCGTGCAAGGCAAAGATATGGCACTGAGTGCCATCAAATAAAGACCTGAGTTCCCTCAATTCCGGATACTGAGAACCCCTACCGCGCCTCAGCCCTCCCCGAGGCTCGACTCGACCTCGCGCACCACGCGCCACATCGGCGTGGACCGCTTGGTGATGACCACGACGACGTCCTCGGTCGCGTCCTGCGGCGCCTCCGCCGCCGGGTCCGGGCTCCAGGTCGCGCGCACGAAGTCCAGGGCGCGGTCGACCTCCGCCTGCGGGTCGCCCTCCCCGCCCGAGCGCAGCCAGTGGCGCAGGGCGTGGTTGTGGGCGGCGACCACGGCCGCCGCGACGACGTTGGCCCGCAGCGTGCCGTCCCTGCGGTCGGCCCAGCGGGTGCGCAGGTAGTCGCCGAGGGTCTTCTCGTACCGCCAGACGACCGAGAGTTCGTACGCGCGCAGTCCCGCGACCTCGCGGGTGAGGCGGTAGCGCTGGACGGAGAAGGTCGGGTTCTCGGCGTACATCCGCATGACGAGCCGGGCGGCGTCGCAGACCCGGACCACCGGGTCGTCGGAGTCGGCGCTGGCGGCGAGGAAGCGCGTCATGTCGGCGAGGGCCTGCTCGTGGTCGGGGAAGACCACGTCCTCCTTCGACGGGAAGTACCGGAAGAAGGACCGCCGGCCGACCCCCGCCAGCGTGACGATGTCGTCGACGGTGGTCTGCTCGTAGCCCCGCTCCAGGAAGAGCTGAAAGGCCGCGGCGATGAGGGAGTCCCGCATCGCGGGCTTCGTGGAGTTCGTCGACGCAGTTCCCATGGCCCGAACCTAACACCCGAAACCGCCCCGCGCGGCACTTGGTGCCGGAGGAATCCGGCACCGAGTGCGCTTTCGGGGGTACGGAGGGTCAGCGGGGGGCCATGCGCAGGGCGCCGTCCATCCGGATGGTCTCGCCGTTGAGGTAGTCGTGCTCGGCGATCATGGTGACGAGCCGGGCGTACTCCTCCGGGCGGGCCAGGCGCTGCGGGAAGGTGACGCTCGCGGCGAGACCGGCCCTGACGTCCTCGCCGAACCCGGCCATCATCGGGGTGTCGACGATCCCGGGGGCGATGGTGACGACCCGGATGCCGAACTGGGCCAGGTCGCGGGCGGCCGTGACGGTCATGCCGGCGACGCCCGCCTTGGAGGCGGCGTACGCGATCTGGCCGACCTGGCCCTCGAAGGCGGCGATCGAGGCCGTGTTCACGACGAGGCCGCGCTGTCCGTGCTCGTCGGGCTCGTGCCGGGCGATGGCCTCGGCGGCGAGCCGCATCACGTTGAACGTGCCGAGGAGGTTGACGTTCAGCACCGTGCGGAACAGGTCGAGGTCGTGCGGTCCCTTGCGGCCCAGGATGCGGGCGGAGGGGGCGATGCCGGCGCAGTTCACGGCGAGCCGGAGCTCGGCGCCGTCGGCGTCGACCGCGGCCAGCGCCTCGCGGACCTGCTCCTCGTCGGTGACGTCGGCGGCGAGCAGCCTGACGCCCTCCGGCAGCGGCCCTGCGGCGGCCACGGCCTTGTCGAGGTCCAGGCCGTAGACGGTGGCGCCGCGGGCGGCGAGCGCGGCCGCGGTGGCCGCCCCGAGACCGGATGCGGCACCGGTGACGAGAGCGGCGGAGCCGGCGATGTCCATGGAACTCCTCGTTCGTGTCGTGCGGGTGCGACCCTGCCGCCGGGATGGCCGCCGGATCGGGCGCGTGCCCGCGGAGGACCGCGCGGTCCGCGCGATCTGCGCCGCCCACCATAGAACCGTGACCCGCGCGCCCGGAAGCGGAGGCCGCGCACGCGCGAGGAGGTAGTCGACCGGTCGTAGACTCGGGGCCATGGGGCGAACGAGTGACGCGCGGGAGCGCATCCTGGCCGCCGCGGAGACGCTGATGCTGTCGCGCGGCTACTCCGCCCTCGGCGTGGCCGAGATCTGTGCGGCGGCCGGGGTCCCGAAGGGGAGCTTCTACTACTTCTTCGCCTCCAAGGAGGAGTTGGCCCTCGCCGTCGTGGACGAGCACTGGACCGGGCGCCGCGCCGCGTGGGACCGCGCGCTGGACCCGGACGTCCCTCCGCTCGCGCGGCTGCGGCGGCTGTACGCGTCCACCGAGGAGGGGCTGCGCGCCGACCGGGAGAGCTGCGGCGCCGTCACCGGCTGCCTGCTCGGGAACCTGGCCCTGGAGATGAGCACCCGGACCGAGAGCGTCCGCGAGCGGCTGCGGGAGATCTTCGAGGAGCAGGTCTCCCTGGTCGAGGGGGCCGTCGCCGAGGCCCGCGGGCGCGGCGAGGTCTCGGTCGCCGACGCCCGCGCCGCCGCGCGCGCCCTGGTCGCCCAGCTGGAGGGCGAGGTCCTCTTCGCCAAGCTGTACGACGACCCGGGCCGCCTCGGCGCGCTGTGGACGAACTCGCTCGCGCTGCTCGGCGCCGAGGCGTCCGCCACAGCTGGCTGAGCTTCCGTCAGAAGGGCTTGGTCGGCAGGTACTTGCCGTCGAGTGTGATGACCGCGCGCTCGCCGCCCTCGGGGTCGGCGACCTTCTTCACGTCCAGCCGGAAGTTGATCGCCGAGATGATGCCGTCGCCGAACTCCTCGTGGACCAGGGCCTTCAGCGTGGTGCCGTACACCTGGAGCATCTCGTAGAAGCGGTAGATGGTCGGGTCGGTGGGGACGGCGCCGTCGAGGGAGCCGCGGGTGGGGATGGTCCGGAGCAGCCGCTCGGCGTCCTCGTCCAGGCCGAGGAGCTCGGCGACGGCCTTCGCGGACCCGGCCGGCAGGGCGTGCTGGCCGAGCACGGCGGCGGTGGTGAAGGCGACGGAGAAGCCGGCGGCGTCCGCGATCCGCTGCCAGGTCAGGTCCTTGCGGTCCTTGGCGTCGACGGCCGCGATCGCGAGGGCGTGACGGGCGGTGGGGTCGAACTGGGCGTGCGTCATGGGAGGTACGTCCTTCTTCCTTGGGGGACTGCTTCGTGTGGTGGGGGTCAGGCGGCGAGCGCGGGGCCCGCCGCGGTGGCGAGTTCCTCGACGGTGCCGTCGGCGATGTCGAAGACCCAGCCGTGCAGGCGTACGGCTCCCTCGGCGAGGGCGCGGGCCACCGACGGGTGGGTGGCGAGGTTGGCCAGTTGCGCGGTGACGTTCTCCCGCACGAGGGCGGCGACGTCCCCCTGTCGGCCGGTCGCCGCGGTACGGGCCAGCGACGCGTCGGCGTGGCGCAGCCAGGCGGCGACGGCGGGCGCGGCGGTCAGGTCGCGGCCTTCGGCGAGCGCGGTCATGGCGCCGCAGGCGGAGTGCCCGCAGACGATGACGTCCCGGACGCCGAGGACGGCGACGGCGTACTCGACGGCGGCGGTGACCCCGTCGGTGCCCGGGGTGTGGGCGGGGACGAGGTTCCCGGCGGTGCGGACGACGAAGAGCTCGCCCGGGTCGGTCTGGGTGATCAGTTCGGGGACGACTCGGGCGTCCGAGCAGCCGATGAAGAGCGTCCCGGGGTGGTGGGCGGTGGCCAGGCGGGCGAAGAGCCCGGCCTTGGCAGGGAAGACCTCCCGCTGGAAGCGGGCGATTCCCTCGGCGAGATGAGGCATGTCCTCACCCTGCACGACCAGTGGCTATAGCGTCCAAGACCTGCTGTCGATCTCTGCTATAGATACGATCTATAGTCGGGGGCATGCAGCCGGAACTCCGCCATCTCCGCTATCTGCTCGCCGTCGCCGAGCACGCGAACTTCACGCGTGCGGCCGAGGAGCTCCGCATCGCCCAGCCCACGCTGTCCCAGCAGATCAGGCAGCTGGAGAAGGCGCTCGGGACGCAGCTCCTCGACCGCGGCGGCCGTACGGTGCGCCTCACGGACTCCGGGGAGACGTACGCCCGCTACGCCCGGCGGGCCCTGCGGGACCTGGCCGCGGGCGAGCGGGCGGTGCTCGATGTGCACGACCTCTCACGCGGCCACCTCCGGCTCGCCGTCACCCCCACCTTCACCGCCTATCTGACCGGCCCGCTGGTCGCCGCCTTCCACACCCGCCATCCGGGCATCGACGTGGAGGTGCGGGAGCTGCCCCAGGACCGCATCGAGGCCGAACTCCTCGCCGACCGCCTCGATCTCGGCATCGCCTTCCGAGGCGTCCATCTCCCGGGCATCGAGGCGACCGGACTGTTCACCGAGACCCTCGGACTCGTCGTGGGCCCCGGCCACCCCTTCGCGGGCCGGACCGAGCCGGTCCCGGTCGAAGACCTGACCGATCATCACCTCGCCTTGCTCAGCAGGGACTTCGCCACCCGTCTGCACATCGACGCGTACCTCTCCGAGCACCGGGTCCGGCCGCGGATCGCGGTGGAGACGGACTCGGTCAGCGCGCTCACGGAGATCGTGCGGCGCACCGCGCTGGCCACCGTCCTGCCGGACGCCGTGACCCGGGACCACCCCCGGCTGAGCCCGGTCCCGCTCTCCCCCGCCCTGCCGGCCCGCGGTGTCGTCCTCCTGCGGCGCGCGGCCGGCTACCGGAGCGCGGCCGCCGGGGCCTTCGCCGACCTGGCCGCGCAATGGGACGGCGAGGAGGCCGGGGGTCAGCCGATCGGATGACACCGGGGTCCACCGTTGCGAGCGCCGGGTGCAGCCGGGACGACGACGGAGCGTGAGGGATGCGCCACCAGGATGGGAGTCAGAGCGGGCCACGGCTTCCCGGCGGCCCCCGCGGACACCGAGTTCACTGGAGCGGACCCCCATGAAGCACGTGAAGAAGACCTCGCGCACCCGTGTCGTGACCGGTGGCGCGATCGTCGCCGCTCTCGCCCTCGGCGGCTTCGGTGCCTACTCGGCCAACGCCACCGGCGAGGACACGGCGGCCGCCCCGGCCGCCGCCGTCGCCAAGGCGGACGCGAAGAACAAGAACACGACGCGGTCGACGCACCTCACCATCGAGGCCGCGACCAAGGCCGCGCAGGCCGCGCTCGACGCCGCCGAGAAGGAGAACCAGCGCGTCTCCGTCGCCGTCGTCGACCGCAACGGCAACACCCTCGTCACCCTCCGCGGCGACGGCGCCGGCCCGCAGTCCTACGAGTCGGCCGAGAAGAAGGCGTACACCGCCGTCTCCTGGAAGGCCCCCACCTCCGAACTGGCCAAGCGCCTCACCAACGCCCCCACCCTCAAGGACATCCCCGGCACCCTCTTCCTCGCCGGCGGCGCCCCCGTCACCGCCAAGGGCGCCCCCATCGCGGGCATCGGCGTCGCCGGCGCCCCCTCCGGCGACCTCGACGAGAAGTTCGCCCAGGCCGGCGCCGCCACCCTCGGCAAGTAGGCACGCCAGGAGCGGCCGGCGGCCCCGGAGACGGGTCCGCCGGCCGCTTTCACGTCGTCCCGTCGTCCCGTGTGCGTCCCGGGGACGGCGGGACACCGCTTTCCCGCCTCCAGAGCGTTTTCGGCCACCTTCAGCGGTGTTAGGTTCCGGCCGGAAGTCGTCGGGCGGGCCTCTCGGACGCGCCCCCCGACCGTGGAAACGCCTTATCCCCAGGGGGAATTGTGAAGACTCGGTCCCGTCGCGTCATCGGCATGGTGGCGGCTCTCGGTGCGGTGCTCGGCCTCAGCGGTCTCAACGCGTCGACCGCCCAGGCCGACAGCCAGTTCGGCTGCCCCTACCCGTACGTGTGCGTCTACGAGGGCTACCACTGGGACGGCAAGATCGTCGCCATGTTCAAGGACGTCACCTCGTACTACCAGTACACGACGCCGCGGACGTTCTACAGCGTCGTGAACACCCGCAACGACGACACGGTGTGGGTGCAGCACTCGGGCGGCAGCTCCTTCTGCATCCTGCCGAACATGCAGGGTGGGGGCGGCGACACCATCACGGGCATCCGGATCAGCAGCTCGGCGAGCTGCTGATCGGCGGCGCTACTCCGGGCGGGCCAGTCCCCGGCTGATCACCAGGCGCTGGATCTGGTTGGTGCCCTCGAAGATCTGCATGATCTTGGCCTCGCGCATGTACCGCTCGACGGGGAAGTCGCGGGTGTAGCCGTAGCCGCCGAGGACCTGGACGGCGTCCGTGGTGACCTTCATGGCGGTGTCGGTGGCGATGAGCTTGGCCGCGCTGGCCTGGCGGCTGAAGGGGCGGCCCAGGTCGCGGCGGCGGGCCGCGTCCAGGTAGGTGGCGCGGGCCGCGTCGACCGCGGCGGCCATGTCGGCGAGCAGGAAGCCGAGGCCCTGGTGGTCGACGATCCTGCGTCCGAAGGTGGTGCGCTCGTTGGCGTAGTCGACGGCCGTGTCGAGGGCCGCCTGGGCGAGTCCGGTGGCGCAGGCGGCGATGCCGAGGCGGCCGCTGTCGAGGGCGCTGAAGGCGATCTGGAGCCCCTGGCCCTCGTCGCCGATGCGCCGGTCCTCGTCGAGGAGGGCGCCGTCCCAGTAGGCGGAGGTGGTGGGGACGGCCTGGAGGCCCATCTTGCGCTCGGGTGCGCCGAAGCTCAGGCCCTCGGTCCGGCCGGGGGCGAGGAAGCAGGAGATCCCGCGGCTGCCGGGGGCGGTGCGGGCGAAGAGGGCGTAGAAGCCGGCCTTGCCTCCGTGGGTGATCCAGGCCTTGGTGCCGGTTACCCGGTAGCCGCTGCCGTCGTCCTGGCGCTCGGCCTTGCAGGTGAGGGCGGCGGCGTCGGAACCGGCCTGCGGCTCGGAGAGGCTGTAGCCGCCGATGGTGCGGCCCTCCAGCATCGCCGGGAGCCAGCGCTCCTTCTGCTCCGCGGTGCCGAAGGAGTGCAGGGGATGGCAGGCCAGGGTGTGGACGCTGGTGGCGACGGCCACGGCCGCCCAGCGGGCGGCGAGCTCCTCGAGGACCTGGAGGTAGACCTCGTAGGGCTGGCCTCCGCCGCCGTACTCCTCGGGGTAGGCGAGGCCGAGCAGCCCGGCCTGGCCGAGCGTGGCGAAGAGACCTTCGGGATAGGTCTCGGCGGCCTCGTACTCGTCCACCCGTGAAGAGAGCTCCTTGTCGGCGATCTCCCGGGTGAGGGCGATGAGGTCCGCTGCCTCGGGGGTGGGAAGCAGGCGGTCGACATCCATGTGCGACTCCAGCGGCGCGCAAAGTGGTACTGGGGGAGGTACTGCAGTACCGCTGAGAGTAGCGCAGAAGGGTGCCGCCGTAACCCCCCGGAGCACGGGCCTGGAATACTGGCCGGGTGATCGAGACCTCCGCCGCCGACGCCCCGAAGCTCACGGGCCGGGGAGCGGCGCGCCGCTCCGCCCTCTTCGAGGAACTCGTCGCCCTCCTCGTCGGCGAGGGATTCGCCCGGCTCACGCTCGACGATCTGGCCGCCCGCCTGCGCTGCTCGAAGCGGACCCTGTACGGCCTGGCCGGCAGCAAGGAGCAGCTCGTCCGGGCGGCGGTCGTGCACTTCTTCCGGCGCGCCACCGCCCGCGTCGAGGCCGTCCTCGCCGCGGCCACCGACCCCGCCGAGCGACTCGCCGCCTACCTGCGGGCCGTGTCGGCCGAGCTGGCACCGGTCTCGCCGCAGTTCTTCGACGACGTGGCCGCCTTCGAGCCGGCGGCCGAGGTCTACGAGCGCAACACGCGCGCTGCGGCCGGCCGGGTCCAGCAGCTCATCGAGGAGGGCGTGCGGGCCGGCGTCTTCCGCGAGGTCCACGTGACCTTCGCCGCCGACGTCATCTCCTCCGTGATGGTCCGCATCCAGCGGCGCCAGGTGGCCGCGGCCACCGGCCTCGCCGACGCGGAGGCCTACGAGCAGCTGGCCGAACTCCTCCTCAGCGGCCTCCGCAGGGCCTGACCCCGTCCGCGTCCTGCGCGACCGGCGACCGATCCGGGGCCCCGTCGAGGCGGTACTTTTGAGCCGAGGACTACTTCACCAGGGGGCCCAGTGACCATGCGGAACGGCCGCACCGTACGTGACCTGCGACGGGAGAACCGCACGGCCGTCCTCCGCTGTCTGTACTTCGACGGGCCGATGAGCCGTTTCGAGCTGGGTCCGGCGACCGGGCTGAGTTCGGGTTCGGTCAGCAACGTGGTGGCGGAGCTCGTCGCCGAGGGCCTGGTCGAGGAGGCCGGCAGCGTCGACTCGGCCGGCGGCCGCCCCCGCATCCTGCTCAGGGTCACCCCGGGCAGCGGTTGCATGATCGGCGTCGACGTCGGCGAGACACGGGTGAGGATCGAGCTGTTCGACCTCACGCTCACCGAACTCGCCCGTGCCGAGCGCCCGTTGGCGGCCGACAGCCCCCACCCGCACGACCGCTACGAGGTCGGGGTGGTCGTGGACCACATCCGCGAGGGCATCGCCGAGGTCCTGCGGACCGCGGACGTGCCCGCCGAGCGGCTCCTCGGTGTCGGGGTCGGCGTGCCCGGGATCGTGGCCCCGACTCCGGAGGACGGCGCGGTCGTGCACGGCCAGACCACCGGCTGGGACGCCGTCCCGCTGGAGCGGCTGCTGCGGGAGTCCGTCGACCTGCCGGCCTCGGTGCCGTACCGGATCGACAACGGCGCCAAGACGCTGGGCCAGGCCGAGATGTGGTTCGGGGCCGGGCGGGGTGCGCACAGCGCCGTGGTCGTGCTCTTCGGTTCGGGTGTCGGCGCCTGTGTCGTGACGGACCCGATGGGTCCCGGCCGGGCGCTCGAATGGGGCCATCTGAAGGTGCGGGTGAGGGGCCGGCGGTGCCGCTGCGGCGCCCAGGGCTGCCTGGAGGCGTACGCGGGCGCGGAGGCACTGCTGGAGCGGTGGCGCGAGGCCGGCGGCAAGCCCCCGGCCGGCGCGGACGAGGAGACCGCCCTCACCGCGATGCTCGCCGCCGCCTACCCGGCCGACCCCGGCGCGCAGGCCGACGCCACCGCGCTGGCCGTCCTGGAGGAGACCGCCGAATACCTCGGCGCCGGCTTCGCCGACCTCATCAACCTCTTCCAGCCCGAACGCATCCTGGTCGGCGGCTGGGCCGGCCTCCAGCTCGGCGCCCGCTTCCTGGAGACGGTCAAGGGATACGCGAAGGAGTCCGCCCTCGCGTACCCGGCGGCCCGGGTCGGCATCGCCATGGGGAAGCTGGGGCCCGACGCGGTCACGGTCGGCGCGGCGATCCTGCCGCTCGCGGACTTCTTCGCGCTCGGCGGACGGCGGGCCGAGACCGGGGGCGAGGCCGCCGGGGAGCAGCCGGCGTGGGCGTCGACGGTGCGGGGCCGGGCGGCGCGCTGAGGGCACGCCGCCCGGCCCGTCATCCGGGGAGGGGGTGGAGCGCGGGGAGGATCAGCGAGGGATCCGGCCCGCTCAGGGGTACGAGACCACCGTGGACGGCACGGTGGAGGTGCCCGAGGTCGGGGCGCCGACGTCGTTGATGACGTGCTCGTACTGTCCGTTGCCGCCGAGGGAGACGACGAGCAGGTCGTGGAACCTGACCCCGGGCTTCACCGGGGCGCGGAAGCCGTGGTCCTGACGGATCGTCGGGTCCACGTTGTAGTAGCAGTAGCTGCCGAGCCCCCAGCCCTCGTGGGTGGTGACGGAGTCGTCGACGCGGTAGGCGGCGTAGCCCTTGTGGGGCCCGTCCTGGACGGCGGCCTGGTTCGGCGCGTCGTAGGCCTTCTCGTTCTGGAAGAAGATCGTGCGGCCGCGGTCGCCGAACCACTCGACGTCGTACTTGTTGAAGTGCTCGACGAACAGGCCGGTGGCGAGGACGTCGTCGCCGTACACGCGGACGCCGTAGTCGGACCGGTTGGTCTCCCAGCCGACGCCCTCGCCGTGGTCGGCGCGCCAGACCCAGGTGTGGTCGACGATGGTGTCGTCGCTGTGGACGGCCATGGCGACGGTGGCCTTGCCGGGTCCCGCGCCGCCGACGCGGAGATACACGTCCTGGACGGTGGTGGGGTTGGCGGCGTGGTCGGCGGCGCCGTTCTGGGTGCCGATCTCCAGCAGGACCGGGGAGTTGACCGGTCCGGCGTCGACGAGGAAGCCCGCGAGCCGGACGCCGTCGACGTCGGCGACCTTCATCGCCGTCACCCCGTTGTCGGGGATGATCGTGGCGAGGCCGAGGCCGAGGACGATCGTGTCGGCGCGGTCGACCTGGATCGGCTGGTCGACGTGGTAGACGCCGGGGGTGAAGAGCAGGTGGAGGCCCTGGCGCAGGGCGGCGTTCATGGTGGCTGCGGTGGTGCCGGGCTTGACCACGTAGAACGCGCTCAGCGGGAGCGACCGGCCCTGCGGGGTGCCCGTACTCCAGCTGGTGCCGCGGGCGTTGACCCGCTTGGCGGGGGCGAACACCTTGAACTCGCCGCCCTCCCAGTACAGGAAGGGCTTCTCACGGGAGACGGGGGTGGTGTCGAGGGTGGTGTAGCGGGGCTCGGGGAAGCTCTGCGCCGGGGCGCCCTCGACGCCTGAGAAGACCTGGTTCCACACGCTGTTGGACCAGCCGCCGATGGCGCTGTCGCGGGTGTACCACTGCTGCTGCGAGTAGTTGCCGACCTGGCCGTCGATCTTCGAGTCGGCGATGTAGCCGCCGCTGGCCCAACCGTAGCCGTCGGGGGCGAGGTTGAGGCCGCCCTTGACGTGCATGCGGCGGAACGAGGAGGCCTGCGAGACGGCCCACCGGTCGGTGCCGTTGACGGGGTTGAGGGCGAGGTTCTCGGCGGCGCGCCAGAAGTTCTGGGTGGCGTTTCCGTTGAACCAGCCGGCGTCGACGGTCACGTCGCCGTTGATCGTGGTGTCGTCCGGGCGAAGGCCGAGTCCGGCGATCTGGGTGTAGAAGCCGATCTGGGCGTTGAGGCCGTTGTACGTGCCGGGCTTGAAGAAGAAGGCGTGCCGGCCGCTGCCGAACTGGGCCGACTCCTGCTGGGTGAAGACCTCGTCCAGCTTGGCCTGGATGCCGGGCGTGGACGGGTCGAAGACGTGCACGTTCGGGCCGAGGTCGCCGCCGCCGGGCAGGACCGGGCCGCCGCCGTCGGAGCCGTACACCTGGAACTCCCAGAGCGAGTAGCCGTATCCGGTGGCCCGGGTGGTGCCGTACACGCGGACGTAGCGGGCGGTGCCGGCGACGGGGAGGGACTCGTTGCCGCCGGGGCCGTTCGCCGTGCTGTAGGCGCTGGTCCAGGTGGTGCCGTCGGTGGAGAGCTCGATGCGGTAGGCCTTGCCGTACGCGGTCTCCCAGCGCAGGTCGACCCTGCTGAGCGCGGCCGGGGCGCCCAGGTCGACCTGGATCCACTGCGGGTCGGCGAAGGCGCTCGACCAGCGGGTGCCGGGGTCGCCGTCGACGGCCGCGGTGGCCGGGGTGCCGCCGTTCTCCTGGCTGGAGGCCGTGGCCGGCTTGCCCTGGGAGAGCAGCACGGGGGCGGCCGCGGCGGGGGGTGCGGCGACGAGTGCGAGCAGTCCGGCGAGGAGCGCCGTGACCAGTGCGGCGGCGGTGGCCCGCCGGGGTGCGGGACGGGAGACGGGGCGGGGATCCTGGCCGGTCGGGGGTGGGGGTGGCGCGACGCGGGTGCCGGCTGCGGGCATGGGTCGATCTCCTCGGGGATGAGGGGGAGTTGGAGGAGGAGCGCGCTCTCCGCAGCAGATGGTTGCGGTTGGGGACAGTGAGGGTCAAGCCATTCGACAAGACTTTTCTTTTGCTCTGCATTAAGTATCGAGAAACAACGGGCGCATGGAGACGACACCTTCTCCGTGTAAGCGCGGGGAAACGACGACGGCCCCTCCCCCGCGCGGGGTGGGGCCGGGAAGGGTCGACCGGGATCAGGCGACGGAGCCTATGCGGCCGTCGGGCTCGCGGGGGCCGTCGTGGTGGATCGGGGTGTGGGCACCGGTGAGCGAGGCGCCGCTGCCGCCGCGGCGGTTGGCGACGATCTCCGCGCCGATCGACAGGGCGGTCTCCTCCGGCGTGCGGGCGCCCAGGTCGAGGCCTATCGGCGAGCGCAGCCGGGCGAGTTCGAGCTCGGTGACGCCGACCTCGCGGAGCCGCTCGTTGCGGTCCTCGTGGGTGCGGCGCGAGCCCATCGCGCCGACGTAGGCGACCGGCAGCTTGAGGGCCGCCTGGAGGAGCGGCACGTCGAACTTGGCGTCGTGGGTGAGGACGCACAGGACCGTGCGGCCGTCGACCTCCGTCGACTCCAGGTAGCGGTGGGGCCACTCGACGACGATCTCGTCGGCCTCGGGGAAGCGGGCCGGCGTCGCGAAGACGGGCCGCGCGTCGCACACGGTGACGCGGTAGCCGAGGAACTTGCCGACCCGGACGAGGGCGGCGGCGAAGTCGATGGCGCCGAAGACGATCATGCGGGGGGCGGGGACGGAGGACTCGACCAGGAGCGTAAGCGGCTGTCCGCAGCGGCTGCCGTCCTCGCCGATCTCCACGGTGCCGGTCCGGCCCGTGTCGAGCATCGCGCGGGCCTCGCCCGCCGCGGTGCGGTCCAGCTCGGGGTGGCCGCCGAGCCGCCCCTCGTACGAGCCGTCGGGGCGGACCAGGAGCGCCGTGCCCTTCAGCTCGTCGGGCCCGTCGACGATGCGGGCCAGGGCCGCCGCCTCCCCCGTGGCGGCGGCCGCGACCGCGGCGGGGAAGACCCCGCCGCGGACCGGGGTGACGAGGATGTCGATGACGCCGCCGCAGGTCAGGCCGACCGCGAAGGCGTCCTCGTCGCTGTATCCGAACCGCTCGACGACGGTCCTGCCGTCTTCGAGGGCCTGGACGCAGAGGTCGTACACCGCGCCCTCCACACACCCGCCGGAGACCGAGCCGATCGCCGTGCCCTCGCTGTCGACGGCGAGGGCGGCACCCGGCTGCCGGGGCGCGCTGCCGCCGACCGCCACCACGGTGGCGACGGCGAACGCGCGTCCCTGCTCGACCCACCGGTGCAGCTCTTCGGCGATGTCCAGCATGTCGGTCTCCTTGCGGTGTGGGGAGGGCGGGAGGTCGGACGTCAGCTGACGCCGAGCCAGCCCTCGATCGGGTGAAGGGCGAAGAACACGATGAAGATCGCGGTCAGGCACCACATGAACGCACCGACCTCGCGCGCCTTGCCCTGCGCCACCTTGATGACGGTGTAGGCGATGACGCCGGCCGCGACGCCCGGGGTGATGCTGTAGGTGAACGGCATCAGTACCACGGTCAGGAACACCGGGATCGCGACGGAGCTGTCGCCCCAGTTCACGTGCTTGGCGTTCATCATCATCATCGCGCCGATGACGACCAGGGCGGCGGAGCCGACCTCACGGGGCACGATCTGGGTGATCGGCGTGAAGAAGAGGCAGGCCGCGAAGAACAGGCCGGTGATCACCGAGGAGAAGCCGGTACGGGCACCCTCGCCGACGCCGGTGGCGGACTCCACGAAGACCGTCTGGCCGGAGGCGCCGGAGACGCCGCCGATCGCGCCGCCCGCGCCGTCGATGAACAGCGCCTTGGACAGGCCGGGCATCCGGCCCTTGTCGTCGGCGAGGTTCGCCTCGGTGCCGACACCGATGATGGTGGCCATGGCGTCGAAGAAGCCGGCGAGCACCAGGGTGAAGACGATCACGCCGACCGTGATGTAGCCGACGTCGCCCCAGCCGCCGAAGTCGACGTCGCCCATGAGCGAGAAGTCGGGGCTGGAGACCGCGCTGCCCTTGAGCTCCGGGGAGCCGTTGGCCCAGGAGCCCGGACCCTTGGCCGGGATGTCCGCGACCGCGTTGACGATCAGCGAGATGACGGTGCCGGCGACGATGCCGATGAGGATCGCGCCCGGGACCTTGCGGGCCTGGAGGGCGAAGATCGCGAGCAGGGTGACGGCGAAGATCAGGACGGGCCAGCCGACCAGCTCACCGCCGGCGCCGAGGGTGACGGGCGGACCGAACTGCGGACCCGCGCCGACGAAGCCGGCCTTGTTGAAGCCGATCAGCGCGATGAAGAGGCCGATGCCGATGGTGATGCCGTGCTTGAGCGGCAGCGGGATGGCGTTCATGATCATCTCGCGGAGACCGGTGACCACCAGGAGGCAGATCACCAGACCGTAGACGACACACATGGCCATGGCCTGCGGCCACGTCATCTGGGGCACGACCTGGGTGGCGAGCACACCGGAGACGCTGAGTCCCGCCGCGAGGACGAGCGGCACCTTGCCGACGAAGCCCATCAGCAGGGTGGTCACCGCCGCCGCGAAGGCGGTCGCCGTGATGACGGCCGAAGAGGCGAGGACGTTCTTCTCGACGTCCGGACCCCCGAGGAGGATCGGGTTGAGCAGGAGGATGTACGCCATCGCCATGAAGGTGGTGACGCCGCCGCGGATCTCCGTCGCGACGGTGGATCCTCTCTCCGAGATGTGAAAGTACCGGTCGAGCCAAGAGCGGCCGGCGGGGACGTTGGAGCCGGAGCCCGCGTCCTCCGATGCGGTCTTGGGCTCCACAGACGACTGGGTCATGGGGCCTACTCCCAAGGTTCAAAGGGGCACCCGCATCAGACTTCGAAGGTTTCTGATCTGGTGAAGCTGCGGGATTTGGGATGCTGCGTGGGCTGCACGACCCGGGGGACGGCCCGAGGCGAACGGGGTTAATCGGTACTGCGTTACTGCGGATGCTGCGGTTGATGCGGTTACTGCCGGTGGTGCGGGTGGTGCCGGCGGTGCGGGTGGTGGCTTTCGAGCGGGGGCGGTGCGGTGGTGCTTTTCGAGCGGGTGATGCGGGGTGGTGCTGAGGGGTTACTCCGGGCGGTGCGGGCGGGGGGAGGTGTGACGTTCCCTGGGAGGCACGTACCGCCCGGAGAGTCCTAGAGGGTGCCGGTGAGGGCCTCGGGGCGGACCGGCGTCTTGTTGAGCTCCAGGCCCGTCGCGGCCCGGATCGCCGCGAGGACGGCCGGGGTGGACGACAGGGTCGGGGCCTCGCCGATGCCCCGGACGCCGTACGGCGCGTTGGGGTCGGCCAGTTCGAGGTAGTCGACCGGGATGGTCGGCGTGTCGAGGATGGTCGGGATCAGGTAGTCCGTGAAGGAGGGGTTCCTGACCTTCGCCGTCTTCGGGTCGACGATGATCTCCTCCATCACCGCGACGCCCAGGCCCTGGGTGGTGCCACCCTGGATCTGGCCGATCACGGAGAGCGGGTTGAGCGCCTTGCCGACGTCCTGGGCACAGGCCAGTTCGATGACCTTGACCAGGCCGAGCTCGGTGTCGACCTCCACCACCGCGCGGTGCGCGGCGAAGGCGTACTGGACGTGGCCGTCGCCCTGGCCGGTGACGAGGTCGAAGGCCTGGGTCGGACGGTGCCGCCACTCCTCCTCGACCTCCACGGCCTGGTCCTCCAGGACGTCCGCGATGCTCGCGAGGGCCTCGCCGTTGTCGGTGACGACCTTGCCGCCCTCCAGGAGGAGTTCGGCGTTGGCCCACGCCGGGTGGTACGAACCGAACTTGCGCCGGCCGATCTCCAGGACCTTCTCGCGGACGATCCCGCAGGAGTTCTTGATGGCGCCGCCGGTCATGTACGTCTGGCGGCCCGCGGAGGTCGAACCGGCCGAGCCCACCTGGGTGTCGGCGGGGTGGATGGTGACCTGCTGGACGCCGAGCTCGGTACGGGCGATCTGGGCGTGGATCGTGACACCGCCCTGGCCTACCTCCGCCATGGCGGTGTGGACCAGCGCGACGGGCTCGCCGTTGATGACCTCGAGACGGATCTTGGCGGTCGAGTAGTCGTCGAAGCCCTCGGAGAAGCCGACGTTCTTGATGCCGACCGCGTAGCCGACGCCCCGCACCACGCCCTCGCCGTGCGAGGTGTTGGACAGGCCGCCCGGCAGTGCGCGGACGTCCGCGCCCTCGCCGGCGGTCTCCCACTGGCGCTCCGGCGGCATCGGGCGGGCCTTGACCATGCGGAGCAGCTCGGCGACCGGGGCCGGCGAGTCCACGACCTGGCCGGTCGGCATGATCGTGCCCTGCTCCATGGCGTTGAGCTGGCGCAGCTCGACCGGGTCCATGCCCAGCTTGGCCGCGAGCTTGTCCATCTGGGCCTCGTAGGCGAAGCAGGCCTGGACCGCGCCGAAGCCGCGCATGGCGCCGCAGGGCGGGTTGTTGGTGTAGAGGCCGATCGCCTCGATCTCGACGTCGTCGATGACGTACGGGCCGACCGAGAGGGAGGAGGCGTTGCCGACGACCGACGCCGTGGACGACGCGTAGGCGCCGCCGTCGAGCACGATCTTGCACTTCATGTGCGTGAGCTTGCCGTCCTTGGTGGCGCCGTGCTCGTAGTAGAGCTTCGCCGGGTGCCGGTGGACGTGCCCGAAGAAGGACTCGTACCGGTTGTAGACCATCTTGACCGGCTTGTCGGTGCGCATCGCGAGCAGCGCGGCGAGGATCTGCATCGAGATGTCCTCGCGGCCGCCGAACGCGCCGCCGACGCCCGCCATCGTCATGCGGACCTTCTCCTCGGGCAGGCCGAGGCAGGGGGCGATCTGCTTGAGGTCCGAGTGCAGCCACTGGGTGGCGACGTACAGGTCGACGCCGCCGTCCTCGGCCGGTACGGCGAGGCCGGACTCCGGGCCGAGGAAGGCCTGGTCCTGCATGCCGAAGGTGTACTCGCCCTTGACGATGACGTCGGCGCGCTTGGCGGCCTCGGCCGCGTTGCCGCGGATGATCGGCTGGCGGTGCACGATGTTGGGGTGCGGGACGTGACCGGAGTGGTGGTCGTCGCGGCCCTCGTGGACCAGGATCGCGTCCGGAGCGGTGGCCGAGGCCTCGTCCGTGATGACCGGGAGCTCCCGGTACTCGATCTTGATCTTCGCGGCGGCGCGGCGGGCGGTCTCCGGGTGGTCGGCGGCCACGAGGGCGACCGGCTCACCGTGGTGACGGACCTTGCCGTAGGCGAGGACCGGGGTGTCCTGGAACTCCATGCCGTAGTTCTTCGCGGCCGGCAGGTCCTCGTGCGTCATGACGGCGTAGACGCCGTCCATCGCGAGGGCCTCGGAGGTGTCGATGGACACGATCTCGGCGTGCGCGAGGGTGGACCGGAGGACCTGGCCCCACAGCATGTCCTCGTGCCACATGTCGGAGGAGTAGGCGAACTCGCCGGTGACCTTCAGGGTGCCGTCGGGGCGGAGCGTGGACTCGCCGATGCCGCCCTTGACGTGGTTCTGGGTGACGTCGCGGGGGATGCCCGTGGTGGTGCCAGCCATGATCAGACCGCCTCTCCCTGACGGGCGGCCGCGAGGCGGACCGCGTCGAGGATCTTCTCGTAACCGGTGCAGCGGCAGAGGTTGCCGGAGAGCGCCTCGCGGATGTCCGCGTCCGTCGGGGACGGGTTGCGCTCCAGCATCTCGTCGGCCGCGACCAGCAGACCGGGGGTGCAGAAGCCGCACTGGACGGCGCCCGCGTCGATGAACGCCTGCTGGATCGGGGAGAGTTCGACGCCCTCGCCGGTCTGGGAGTCCTGACCGGGCTTGGCCTCCCACTTCTTGGCGGCGTCGAGCGAGGTGCCGCAGGCGCCGGAGGCGCAACCGGCGTGCTCCGCGCGCTCCTTGGCGAAGTCGGCGAGGCCCTCGACCGTGACGACCTCGCGGCCCTCGACCTGGCCGGCGGCGACGAGGCAGGAACAGACCGGCACGCCGTCGAGGCGGACCGTGCAGGAACCGCACTCGCCCTGCTCGCAGGCGTTCTTGGAGCCGGGCAGACCCAGGCGCTCACGCAGGACGTAGAGGAGGGACTCGCCCTCCCAGACGTCGTCGGCTTCCTGCGGACGACCGTTGACCGTGAAATTGACGCGCATGGTTATGCAGCTCCCTCAAGCGTGCGGCCGGTGCCGCGGTACTGCTCCCAGGTCCAGCCGAGCTGGCGGCGGGCCATGATTCCGACGGCGTGGCGGCGGTACTTGGCGGTGCCTCGGACGTCGTCGATCGGGTTGGCGGCGCCCGAGCAGAGGTCGGCGAACTGCTTCGCGATCGACGGGGTGATGATCTTGCCGTTGTCCCAGAAGCCGCCTTCCTCCAGAGCCGCGTTGAGGAAGTTCTCGGCTTCCTTGGCGCGGATCGGGGTCGGCGCGGCGGAGCCGATGCCGGTGCGGACGGTACGGGTCTCGGGGTGCAGGGCCAGGCCGAAGGCGCAGACGGCGATGACCATCGCGTTGCGGGTGCCGACCTTGGAGTACTGCTGGGGGCCGTCCGCCTTCTTGACGTGGACGGTCTTGATGAGTTCGTCGGGCTGGAGCGCGTTGCGCTTCACGCCCGTGTAGAACGCGTCGATCGGGATGAACCGGCTGCCGCGCACGGACTCGACCTCGACCTCGGCGCCTGCGGCGAGCAGGGCCGGGTGGGCGTCGCCGGCGGGCGACGCGGTGCCGAGGTTGCCCCCGACGCCGCCGCGGTTGCGGATCTGCGGGGAGGCGACCGTGTGGGACGCGAGTGCCAGGCCCGGCAGTTCGGCCCGCAGGTTCTCCATGATCGCGGTGTACGGAACAGAGGCGCCGAGCCGGACGCTCTCCTCGCCGACCTCCCACTCGCGCAGCAGCTCGATACGGTTCAGGTCCAGGAGGTACTCGGGCCGCCGGTGGTCGAAGTTGATCTCGACCATGACGTCGGTGCCGCCTGCGATCGGCACGGCCGTGGGGTGCTCGGCCTTGGCGGCGAGCGCCTCCTCCCAGCTGGCGGGGCGAAGGAAGTCCATGGTGGCTCTCTTCTAGTGATTCTGGTGATCGGGGGTCGAACGGTGGGGCCCGGGGGGACGGCCGGCGGCCCTCGACATCGTGTTCATGTGCTGTTCACGCGGTGTGTGGCCTAGTACACAAGCCCACGATCGTCCGGGTGCAGTCACCGAAAACATGAAGGAGTTGGCTGGTGCCCTTCGTCGTCTTGTAGATTCGAACGAAAGGCGGGAAACAGAAACCTCTCTGTTTTCCCCTGGAAACGGTGGCACCACGCCACCGTCGACAACGCGACACCCACCCTCACCCAACGAAGGAACGGCGGCGACACGATGCGGCTGCGCGCACTGCTGGAGAACGACGCGCTGGGGCTGCGCCTGCTCGGCGGCGAGGACGAGCTCGACCGGACCGTCCGCGGCGTGATGACGACGGACCTCAAGGATCCCAGCAGGTACCTGTCGGGCGGCGAGCTGGTGCTGACCGGCCTCGCCTGGCGGGCCGACCCGTCCGACGCCGAACCCTTCGTCCGGATCCTGGCCTCGGCCGGGGTCGCCGCCCTGGCGGCCGGCGAGGCCGAGCTCGGCGACATCCCGGACGATCTCGTAGAGGCGTGTTCTCGCCATCGGCTGCCGCTCTTCGCGGTCAACGAGTCCGTTGCGTTCGCGACGATCACCGAACACGTTGTTCGACAGGTGTCCGGCGAGCGGGCCGGCGACCTGGCGGCCGTCGTGGACCGGCACCGGCGGCTCATGACCTCGGGACCGGCGGGCGGCGGCCCCGAGGTCGTCCTCGACCTCCTCGGCTCCGACCTGGACCTGCGCGCCTGGGTCCTCTCCCCCACCGGCCGCCAGATCGCAGGCGCGGGAGAGCCCCTGGAGCCCGGTCTCGCGGCCACCCTGGCCGGTGAGCACCTGGCCGCCACCCGGACGGGCCGGCGCGGCCCGCACCGACTGAGCGCCGCCGGGGCGACGTACTCGCTCTTCCCGATCCGCAACACCGGCCGCGGCGCCGCTCCGGCCTCCCGGGACGTGCGCGAGACGGTCCTGTCGGACTGGCTGCTCGCCGTCGAGGCGGACGCCGGGGACTGGCCGGCCGCCCGGCTCGACCTGCTCCAGGGCGTCACCCAGCTGATCGCGGTCGAGCGGGACCGCCGCGACGCGGCCCGCACGGTGCGCCGCCGGCTGGCCCAGGAGGTCCTCGAGCTGGTGCAGACGGGCGCCGCGCCCGCCGAGATCGCGGCCCGGCTGCGGGTCGCCGCCCCGGTGCTGCTGCCCGGGCTCGGCACGGCCCCGCACTGGCAGGTGGTCGTGGCCCGTGTGGAGTGGGAGCAGGAGGCCGGCCAGAGCCCCGCCGTGGACGGCGGGCCGGTCGCCCAGGCGCTCCTGGAGGAGATCCTGGTCGACCCGGCGACCGTGGGGGCCGAGTCCGCCGACCGGATCGCGGTGGCGCACAGCGGCGACGAGGCCATCGCCCTGGTCCCGCTGGCCGCGGGCCCGCTCCCGGACAGCGAGGACGAGGGCCCGGCGACCGCGCTCGGCCTGCACGCGGACGCCCTGCTCGCCGCCGTACGGGCCCCGCTCTCGGCCGGGCTCTCGGACGACGGGCGCCTCACGCTCGGCGTCAGCGCGGCCGTGGCCTCGGCGGAGGGGCTCCGGGGGGCCCTGGAGGAGGCCCGGCACGCCCGCCGGGTCGCCGCCGCGCGCCCGGGCCGGGTCTGCGCCGCCGGCCACCACGAGCTGGCCTCGCACGTCCTGCTGCTGCCGTTCGTCCCGGACGACGTCCGCCGCGCCTTCACGGCCCGGCTGCTCGACCCGCTGCGGGACTACGACCGGCGTCACCGGGCGGAGCTCATCCCGACCCTGGAGGCCTTCCTGGACTGCGACGGCTCCTGGACGCGCTGTGCGACCCGCCTGCACCTGCACGTGAACACGCTCCGTTACCGGGTGGGCCGCATCGAGCAGCTCACCGGCCGTGACCTCGCCCGTCTGGAGGACAAGCTCGACTTCTTCCTGGCCCTGCGGATGAGCTGATCCACTTCGCACGGATTCACCCTTTCGATGGAGTCCGAAGGAGTGACGTCCGGGCTGGTGGGGGCCCGTCGGCCGGGTCGGCCGACGGGCCGTGCGAGGGCCTGATCCCGGGCCCGGCGGCGATCTGACGGCTTGTCGGCCGCTGCCCGGACGGCGGCGGCCGCACTCCCCGGACTCTTGTGAATTCTTTCACCTGACCCCTTGGCCAGGTGCTGCCCATGTGCTGAGATGCGGGTCTACTCAACAGCTCAATGGCGCGCTCGGGGAGGGCAATGTGGCGGACACCGCCATGTCTGGTTCCGAATCAAGGGGTGGCGAAACTCCGTCCCTCGCCTATGGCAAGGAGACCCCCGTGGAGACCGCCATATGGCGGCTCCGCTCCCGCGGGTGCTGGACGGACGCGGCCGCGCTGCTCGCGCCGCGCGCCACCGAACCCGCCGTCGCACTCGAACGGGCCGCGCTGCTCATCGAGCGCTGCCTCTACACCGAACAGGGCTGGGCCGACGCCGAGGAGGCGCTGCGGGCCGCCGAGGCGGTCGCCCGCACCGACGAGGAGCGGGGGGCCGCCGCCTGCGAACGCGGCTATCTCGCCTACGCCTCCACGCTGTTGGGGGTACGCGACCGGGCCGACGAGGCGCGGATGGCGCTGGGTCGGGCGGCGGCGCTGATCGCCCCCGACGCCGAGGGCCGGCCGCTGCTCGACCTGCGGCGCGGGCTCGTCGCGCAGAACCTCGGCGACTCCCCGGAGGCGGCCCGTGCCGCGTACCGCAGGGCGCACGCGGGGGCGACCGCCCGGGGGGACTCGCTGCTGCTCTCCTCCACCTGGCGCCATCTCGCCGGACTGGCTTTACGGGACGGCGAGTTGGCGGAGGCGCGGCACGGCTTCGCCGAGTCGCTGCGGATCCGCGAGGAGCTGGGCTACCTGGTCGGCACCGCCCCGGCGCTCACCGCCCTCGCCGACACCGAGACGGAACCGGAGGCCGGCCGGCTGCGGGCCGAGGCCCGGCGCCTCTTCCGCCTCCTCGACGGGGTGCCGACCTGGCTGTCGGCCCAGCTTTCGCCCCGGACCGCGACCTGAAGTCCCGTACGGTCCGGGACCGTTGAAGGGGTGAGGGGTGGTACCGCGGCGCGTCCGTCGCGGTACCACCCCTCGACCATGCGCGGCCTGAGGCTACTTGGGCACGAGGCAGATCAGGCTCTCGTCGGTCCCGACGACCAGGGCGCCCGCTCCCGTGACGGCCACCGCGCGGATCGGGGGCCCCGGACGGAAGGACGACTTCGGTCCGCCTTCCGGGCGGTGGAGTTCGACGAGTCCGTCGGCCCAGGCCGCGGCGACCAGAGGGCCGTGCGGGGTCTCCGTCGCGTGCAGGGAGACGACCGGGGAGGGGCGCTCGGCGAGCGGTTCGGGACGCGGATCGCGGCCCGGGGTCCAGAGCCGCACCGTGCCGTCCGCGCCGCCGGAACAGACGAACGGGGTCTCGGAGTCGACCGCCGCGACCGCCGTGACCCGGCCGCTGTGCGAGGCCGCCTGGTGCAGCCCGGTGAGACCGAAGGCATGCACGGAACCGAGCCGGTCCCCCACCACCACGGAACCCGCGATGGCGGCGAGGGCCGTGCCCGGGTGCCGGGCCAGGGTCGCCGACACGGCCTCGGTGAGGCGCTCCAGGTACGGGGCCCGGGGCGCGGTGCCCCGCACGGTGTGCAGCCTGCCCCGGTCGTCGAGGAGCAGCACCGTGCCGTCGGGGGCGGGCGCGAGTGCGGTGACCCGGCCGGGGACCGTGTGCGCCAGGCGTCCGGCCGGGCTCGCGTCCGCCTCGTGGAGCAGCCGTACGGCGCCGGTGCGGTCGCCCACGAGCAGCGTCCCCTCCAGCGGACCGCCGGCCGAGCCGAGCACGGTGACCGGGCCGGGCCAGGGCGGCGTCAGGTCGCCCCGGTGGCGAGCCCACCTGAGCCGCCAGGGCGCGCCCTCCGCGAGTTCCTCGAGCGCGGGGCGCAGCCGGGGGTCGGCTCCGTCGCCGAGTGCGGCGAGCAGCACCGACGCCCGTTCCGCCGGGGGCTGTTCGCGGCAGAGCGACTGCCCGGCGCGCATCCACGCGGCGCGCAGCCCGCCGTGGTCGTCCGCGGTGCCCTCGCCGGGCCGGGCGGGGGCCTCGGGGCCGTCGAGGGTGCCGGGCACGCCGGCGGGGGCGGCGCCGGTGACGTACCCGGTGGTGACGAGCAGCGGGTCGGCCACGCAGACCGCCACCGGGTCGGAGAGGTCGGGCAGCGGCCGGGCCGCGGGCTCCACGGGGAGGACCTCGCCGGGTACGGGGTCGCCGTCCAGGTCCACGAGCGTGACCCGTCGTTCGGCGCGGAGGACCGCCGGGGCGGGGCTGCCGCTCCTGGCCTCGACCACCAGGCGGATCCTGCCCACGCCCGCGAGCTCCCCGATCAGCCGGGTGAGTTCGGCCGGCTCGGCCGCCGCGTGCAGGTCGGTCAGGAGCAGGACGGCCCGTCCCGCGGGCCGCGCCTCGCTGGTGGCGAGCGCGTGCACGAGGTCGCCGGGTGACTTCGCCACCACGCCGAGCCGGTCGGCGATCGTCCACGCGGCGCCGAGCACGCTCTGCCCGGCCAGCGGCACGAGGATCCGGCCGGTCCGCCGTCGCGGCCGGCCGGCCCGGGGGCCGTACGCGGCGAACCAGCCGAGCAGGGCCGTCTTCCCCGCGCCCGCCGCACCGGTGACCACGCACAGCCGCGGCGCCTCCGGGTCGGTCAGCCAGCCGAGCAGGGCCGCGGCCTCGGCTTCCGTACCGGTGACGGGTCGGCGTCCGTCCCATGCCGAGGACGGGGTCACGGACGTCATGGAGCACCTCACGGGCAAGACGGTGCGGGCGGCTGACGCCTCCGACTCTAGTCGCCCCGGCGTCCGGGAGGACCTGGTCGATCGAGCCCGGTCCGGGCGACGCCGGACGGGCCGCGGGGCGCCTCGCCGCTCTGGCCGGGTTCACGGCCCGACCGGCCAGGCCCTGTCCGGAAAGCGGCGCCGTCACGCCCGCCGGGCCAGGCCGGAGATTCCCGACACCCCCTAGGCGCCACGCGGCCGTTCGCTCAGCCGTCCGCTCCGGCGAAGTGCTCGCGTACGAGCGACTGGACGACGGTGAGGTCCTGGGCGATCAGGGCGTCGAGGAGGGCGGTGTGCTCGGCGGCGTCGGCGACGAGGTCGCCGTGGCGGAGGGCGGGGGCGCTGATCAGGGGCCACTGGGAGCGGCGGTGGAGGTCGTCGGCGACGGTGAGCAGCTGGGTGTTACCGGCGAGGGAGAGGACGGCCCGGTGGAAGGCCCGGTCGGTCTCGGCGTAGTGGGCGCGGTCGCCGCGGGCGGCGGCGGCCGCGGTCGCCTCGGCGAGCGGCCTGAGTTCGGCCCAGCGGGCGGCCGGGACGGTGCGGGCGAGCCGGAGCATGACGGGGACCTCGATGAGCGCCCGGACCTCGGCGAGCTCGGCGAGCTCGCGCGGGGTGCGCTCGGTGACGCGGAAGCCGCGGTTCGGCACGACCTCCACGGCGCCCTCGACGGCCAGTCGCTGCATGGCCTCGCGCACGGGTGTGGCCGAGACGCCGAAGCGTTCGGCGAGGGCGGGGGCGGAGTACACCTCGCCCGGTACGAGCTCGCCGCCGACGAGGGCGGTGCGGAGGGCGTCGAGGATCTGTCCGCGCACGGAGTGCCGCCGCACCTCGCGGGGGGCGGTGGCGTGGGTGTGCTCGCCGCGGGCGCCCGGGGCGTCGTCCGCCGGCGCCGCGCCCGGGGTGCGGGCGGGACCGCGGGTGTAGCGGCCGGCGCGGGTGTCCTCCGTCGCACGGGTGTACGCGGTCCGGCCGGGGCGTCCGGCGTCGTCCGCGCTCCGGCCCTGCTCCGGTACGCGTGCCGGGTCGCCGAAGGGCGGGGACGGTCGGTCCGCCGCCCGCTCGCGCGCTGCGCTCTGCTCCACCCGGGTCCTCCTGGGGCCTCGTGCCGGGCCCGGCTCGCGTGGGCCGGGTCCTCTGTGCACCATAGGCGAACGGATCGGCGTCGCGGGGGTGAGGGGCTGCCCCGCAGGTGGGGCGGCCGCGGTGGTGAGAGATGATCCCCAATCGGGTAAGGTAAGGCTAACCTCCTTACGATCGCGATTCGGTGGTCCGCATGACCGTCCCCGCCTTGTTGCCCGCTCCGCCCGCCTCGCCCGTCGCCGCCTCCTACGCACGACTCGCCGAGGCCTTCTCCGGCCTGCGGATAGAGGAACCGGCCCGGGGCGAGCGGCTGCCGCGCGGCGCGGGCTGGGTGGGCGCGGACGAGCTCGCGACCGGGGGCCCGGCCCTCGACGCCTTCCTCGCCTGGGACAACGCGCAGGTGCTGCGCGACTACGGCGCCCAGGCCCGCCCCGACGTCGTCGCGAGCTTCGGACTGCACCGCTACGCCTGGCCCGCCTGCCTCCTCGTCACCGTCCCGTGGTTCCTGCACCGCCGGGTGCCCCGGCTGCCCGCCGGGAACGTCGCCTTCCAGCGGGCGCTCGGCCGGATGTCGGTCCGGGTGGACGAGTTCGCCTGCCTGCCGGGAGACCCCGCCGCCGCCCTGCCCGGCGCCCGGATCGTCGCCGACGAGGAGGCGCTGCGGGCCGAGGTCCGCGCCTCGCTCGCCGAGCACTTCGAGGCGGTCCTCGGCGGCTTCGGCCCCCGCATGAGGCGCGGCCGGCGGGCCCTGTGGGGCATGATCACGGACGAGATCGTCGAGGGCCTCTGGTACGTCGGCGCGCTGCTCGGCGAGGAGCGGCGGGCGATGGAGGAACTCGAACTCCTCATGCCGGGCACGCCCAAGCCGTACAAGCCGTACGCCGGCGCGGCGGGCTTCCGCGAGCTGGCCGGGTCCGAGGACGCCGACGGCGCCCCGCGCGCCACCCGCGACCGGGCGACCTGCTGCTTCTTCTACACGCTGCGCCCCGAGGACACCTGCCTCACCTGCCCGCGCACCTGCGACGCCGAGCGGGTCCGCCGACTGGCCGCGACCGCCTGAGGCTCCCGGGTGATTACGCCACCCGCACGGGTGGCGTAAATCGAACTCAATTCCCGTTCCCTGTATGTGCGTTCGACCAGATCGCACCTATTCGTATGCCGTGGGCCCCCGATGGCGTGCTCTTGCCCGGAAACCCCTTGAGCACCGCACGGGGTCGGCCAGTATGGGCCGCCAAACGCCCTACTGCGATGCAAGGGACACCGCATGAGACTGACCGACATATCGCTGGACTGGCTGCTTCCGGGTGGCGTGATGGTGGCCGGAGTCCTGACGGCGGTGGCGGTGCTCGCGCGCGGGAAGCGCGCCGGTGACCAGGCCGCGGCCGAGGACTCCTGGGAACGCAGCGAGGAGCGCCGCAGACGCAAGGAAGCGGTCTACGGCACCGCGTCCTACGTCCTCCTCTTCTGCTGTGCCGCGGTCGCCGCGGCGCTCTCCTTCCACGGCCTCGTCGGCTTCGGCCGGCAGAACCTCAACCTCGCCGGGGGCTGGGAGTACCTCGTCCCGTTCGGCCTCGACGGCGCGGCCATGTTCTGCTCGGTCCTCGCGGTGCGCGAGGCCAGCCACGGCGACGCGGCCCTCGGCTCGCGGCTCCTGGTCTGGCTGTTCGCCGGCGCGGCGGCCTGGTTCAACTGGGTCCACGCGCCGCGCGGTCTGGGCCACGACGGCGCCCCGCAGTTCTTCGCGGGCATGTCCCTCTCGGCGGCGGTCCTCTTCGACCGGGCCCTGAAGCAGACCCGCCGGGCGGCGCTGCGCGAGCAGGGCCTGGTGCCCCGCCCGCTGCCGCAGATCCGGATCGTCCGCTGGCTGCGGGCTCCCCGCGAGACCTTCGCCGCCTGGTCGCTGATGCTGCTGGAGGGCGTACGGACGCTCGACGAGGCGGTCGACGAGGTGCGCGAGGACCGGCGGGAGAAGGAGCAGAACCGGATCCGACGGCGCGACCAGGTCAAGCTCGACCGGGCACGCCTCAAGGCGATCAACCGCCAGCACCGCGCCTTCGGGCTCGGCCGGGGCGGCGGCCGCCAGGTCGAGATGGCCGCGCTGAACGCCACGGCCGGTTCCGGCTCGGGTGCGGGCGCCGGGTCGGGCTCCGCGACGGCCGCCGTACAGGCCGCCGTCGCGGAGCCCGCCATAGCGGATCCCGGACAGCTGCCGCTTCGACCCCGGCCCTCCCTGCAAGCCGTGAGGGGCGCTGAGTCCCGCACGGGCGACTCCCGGACGGTGGACCTCACCGCCGAGGACGACACCCAGACGCTGCCCCGGCTCGACTCCCTGGAGCGCAAGCTCAAGGACCTGGAGCAGCAGTTCGGCTGAGCACGGATCGTGCGGAACCCGTAACACCGGTGGGGCCGCCTCTCAGGCGGCCCCACCGTTCAGTTCGAACCACACCACCTTGCCCACGCCGCAGTCCTCGACCCCCCACGAGTCGGCCAGCGCCTGGACGAGGACGAGTCCCCTGCCGTGCGTGCCGTCCTCGGGGGGCGGTGCGTGCGGCCTCGCCTCCAGGCCGGGGACGAAGTCCCGGACCTCGACCCTGAGCTGCTCGGGGACGACCGTCGCCATGACGACGGCCCCGTGGTCGGTGTGGACCAGGGCGTTGGTCACCAGTTCGCTGGTGAGCAGTTCGGCCACGTCGGAGGCGCCCGGACCGCCCCACTTCCGCAGCAGTTCCCGCAAGGCGTGCCGTACCTCCGGCACCGCGGTGAGATCCGTGCCACCCACTTTCCTGAGCAGTTGAGTCGGCTGTCGCGCCTCCCCGGCCATATCCCCCACCCACAGTCGTCGAACAGGCTCACGGGGATGCATGCCCCGCCGGGGCGCCCGCATTCCCTCAGGGCCGAGGCACGTTCCTGAGGTTGGAGCGGGCCATCTGGAGCATCCGGCCCACACCGCCGTCGAGGACGATCTTGCTGGCGGAGAGGGCGAAGCCGGTCACCATCTCGGCCTTGATCTTCGGCGGGATGGAGAGCGCGTTGGGGTCGGTGACGACGTCGACCAGGGCGGGGCCCTTGTGCTTGAAGGCGTCCTTGAGGGCGCTCGCCAGCTGCTTGGGCTTCTCGACCCGGACGCCGTACGCCCCGGCGGCGCGGGCGATGGCGGCGAAGTCGGGGTTCTTGTTCGTCGTCCCGTACGAGGGCATGCCGGAGACGAGCATCTCCAGCTCCACCATGCCGAGCGAGGAGTTGTCGAACACGACGACCTTCACGGGCAGGTCGTACTGGACCAGGGTGAGGAAGTCGCCCATCAGCATGGAGAACCCGCCGTCGCCGGAGAGCGAGACGACCTGCCGGTTCCGGTCGACGAACTGGGCGCCGATGGCCTGCGGCAGCGCGTTCGCCATGGAGCCGTGGGTGAACGAACCGATGATCCTGCGCCGCCCGTTGGGCGTGAGGTAGCGGGCCGCCCAGACGTTGCACATGCCGGTGTCGACGGTGAAGACGGCGTCGTCGTCGGCGAGTTCGTCGATGACGGAGGCCACGTACTCGGGGTGGACGGGGACGTGCTTCTCGACCTTGCGGGTGTACGCCCGGACCACGCCCTCCAGCGCGTCGGTGTGCTTCTTCAGCATCTTGTCGAGGAAGCGCCGGTCGGTCTTGGCGCGGACGCGCGGGATGACGCAGCGCAGGGTCTCGCGCACGTCGCCCCAGACGGCGAGGTCGAGCCGGGAGCGGCGGCCGAGGCGCTCGGACCGGACGTCCACCTGGACGATCTTGACGTCGTCGGGCAGGAAGGCGTTGTAGGGGAAGTCGGTGCCGAGCAGGATCAGCAGGTCGCACTCGTGGGTGGCCTCGTAGGCGGCGCCGTAGCCGAGCAGTCCGCTCATGCCGACGTCGTACGGGTTGTCGTACTGGATCCACTCCTTGCCGCGCAGGGCGTGGCCCACGGGCGACTTCAGCCGCTCGGCGAACTGCATCACCTCGGCGTGCGCGCCGGCCGTGCCGCTGCCGCAGAAGAGCGTCACCCGATCGGCCTCGTCGATCATCCGGACCAGCGCCTCGATCTCGCCGTCCCCGGGGCGGACGGTGGGCCGGGTGGTGACGAGCGCGGACCCCGACGCCTTCTCCGGGGCCGGCTGGGAGGCGACGTCGCCGGGCAGCGAGACGACGCTGACGCCTCCCCGGCCGACGGCGTGCTGGATCGCCGTGTGGAGCAGCCGGGGCATCTGCTGCGGGTTGGAGATGAGCTCGCTGTAGTGGCTGCACTCGCCGAACAGCTGGTCCGGGTGGGTCTCCTGGAAGTAGCCGAGGCCGATCTCGCTCGACGGGATGTGCGAGGCGAGGGCGAGCACCGGGGCCATGGAGCGGTGGGCGTCGTACAGGCCGTTGATCAGGTGCAGGTTGCCCGGTCCGCAGGACCCGGCGCAGGCGGCGAGGCCACCGGTGATCTGGGCCTCGGCGCCCGCCGCGAAGGCCGCCACCTCCTCGTGCCGCACCTGGATCCAGTCGAGCTCCGGGGTGCGGCGGATGGCGTCGACGACCGGGTTCAGGCTGTCGCCCACCACTCCGTACATGCGTCGGACGCCCGCGCGCACGAGGATGTCGACGAACTGTTCCGCCACGTTCTGTTTGGCCATGGCTCCATCAACACACGGCCCGGCGCGTTACGCCTCCCAGACGGCGGCCCCCGTGCGGTCGTCGGCGTAGCCGGTCACCCTCAGCTGGGTGTCGGCGAGGAAGGCGGCCAGGCCGGGGGGTTCCCGGTCCGTCCAGCGGTCCGCGAGGGCGTGCGCGAGGGCGGGTTCGCCGCGCATCGGCTCGGCGAGGCCCGGCGAGGCGAGGAGCAGGGTGTCGCCGGGGCGGGCGACGGAGGCCCGGAACCGGAACGGCTCGGGCGGCGGCACCGGTTCCTCGATGACCGGCCCGGGCGCGGTCGTGATGCCGAGGTCCATGGTCAGCCGGTCGCCCTCCTCGGTGGCCTCCGCGACCGGCGGCGGTGAGCCGAAGCCGAGGACGGGTGCGCCGACGGCGACCGGTTCGGGCAGGAGCGGTTCGAGGTCCTGCCACGCGCCGTCGCGGAGCCGGAACAGGCCGCCGCCGCCGATGCCGAAGAAGACCCGGGTGCGGCACTCGGGGTCGGCCGGCACGAGCAGGCAGCGCAGGGTCGCGGTGTACTCGTCGGGGGCGAGGCCCCGTTCGGCGGCGCGCGTCCTGAGCTTGCCGTACGTGCGGTCGGTGAGCCGGTGCAGACCGGACTTGAGGTCGCCGCGGCGGCCCGACCTGATGTCCTCGGAGAGCCGGGCGTGGCTGCGGCAGACGGCCTCGGCGATCCAGTGGCAGGCGTCGGCGGCGGCCAGGTGGGCGTCCTCGGCGGCGCGGGAGCCGGCGGCGACGGCGACGAGGACGAGCGCGGTCTCGTCGTGGCCGAAGCGGGCGGTGAGCAGGGCGTCGCGTCGGGGCTCGCCCCGGTAGCGGGCGGAGTCGCCGCGTACGGAGGCGGCGCGCAGCGTGCAGGTGCCGTACCGGGCGCCGTCGAGGACGGTGTCGGGGACCAGTTCGGCGAGCTCGCCGGGCCGGGCGACGGGCAGGGCGGTGGGCTCGGGCTCGTAGGTGGGCGGTCTGCTGCCGACGAAGCCGGTCCGCGGCCGGGGCAGGTCCACGGGCACGGAGACCTCGACGGTGAGGTCGGAGTCGGGGCCGGCCGCGGTGTCCGCTCCGGGGTCGGACGCCGGCTCGCCGGCCGCCGGCTCCGGCGGCGCGGGCACCTGGGCGGTGGGGGTCTCGACGGGCGGGTCGGCCGGGGGCGGCGGCGCCGGGAAGGTCCGCGGCCCCGCCTCGGGCACCTCCCAGGGCGCCCGGCCGGGTGCCGGAGGCGGCAGCGCGGGGAGCACGCCGTGCGCGGGCGGCGGCGGGTCCGGTGGCGGCGGTGGTGTTCCGCCCGGTGGGCCGGGTGCGGCGCGGGGCGCCGTGTCGAAGTGGTCGTCGAGCGTGTCACCCGAGACCGTCGGTGCCGTGTCCGGCGCCGCGTCGTCGTAGAGCTTGTCCCACCAGTTGTCCCCCTGCTGAGTCATGCCCTTATTGTCCACCGCTCGCGGCGCCCGAAAACGGGACATCAGGAAAACCGTTGCTGCGAACGGGTGGTCCGCGCAGGGGTGATCCGCCGGGCGGCCCCACCCCCCACGGGAAGGACGCCCGGCGGACCGGCGTGATCAGCGCACGTCGTAAGCGCGGACCACGGTCTGGGTGACGGAGTTGCCGTTGGCGTCCGTCAGTTCGGTCTTCAGTGTGACCTGCTTGCCGGTCGCGCCCGCGTGGTTCACGGTCGCGGTCCAGCCGCCGCCTTGCTGAGAGACCCGCGCTTCGGTCCAGGTCGTGCCGCCGTCGTAGGAGTACGAGAGCCTGGCCGAGGTGAGCGCAGCGGGGGTGTAGCCCGCGTGACCCGTCGCGGTGAGGCCGATCTGCTGGCCGTCGGTCGCGGCGAGGGTCTTGAGTCCGTCCTCCGGAAGGTCGTACCGGGGGAAGAGAATCGGGATGCCCTGAGAATAGACCGTCTCATCAAGCTTGGAGGTGAATTTCCATACCGAGTTGACGGAGGTGGAGCGGGCCCACACCTTGCTGCCGATCTTCATGGTGTTCTGTTCGAGGGTGTACGTCCCGGCTTCGGCCGGTGCCTCGAAGACGCCGAACGGCCAGCTGCTCTCGCCGAGGACCTCGCCGTCGCGGCTGAGCCGGACGTTGCCGATGTCGCCGAAGGAGCCGGGCACGGCGTAGTGGGTGCCGTCTCCCCACATGGCGTCGGCGAAGCCGATGAGGTTGCCCTGGCGCTCGGCGACGAGGACCGGCGCTCCGGTCGTGTCGCGCGGGGCGGTGGGGGCGAGGACGCCGTCGTACCACTTCTCGGTGCGCTTCTCGCCGGGGGGGTACGCGTGCGGGGTGGCGACCATGATCTCGCCGAACGGGAAGCTGCTGCCGACCATCGGTTCCCAGGTCGTGTCGCCGGCCGAGTAGTACTCGGTGCGGGTGCCGGGCGCGGGGACCGTCTCCAGCGAGCCGAAGCCGACGCGGACGCCGTCGGGGCGGCGCGCCGCCGGGAAGTCCACGAAGTCGGTGGCGATGCCCGCCGACCCGTAGGTGGAGTCCGAGCGGCCGAGTTCGCGGTCGTGGACGCGGTACGCCTTCTCGTCGCGGATCGCTCCGGACTCGGGGAACGCGAGGTTGTAGAGGTACGGGGTCTTCGCGGTGGCGTTCCAGGCGAGGTTGACCTCGCCGGCCGCCAGCCTGCCGAGGAGGGCGGTCGCCTCGTCGGCCGGGACGGAGAGGACCGGCAGGCCGAGCCCGGTGAAGCCGCCGCTCGGGTACCAGCGGCCGGGGGCCGAGTGGTACGTGACGACGGCGACGGCGCCGGCGGCCTTGGCGTTGCGGGCGAGGGTGCCCGCGGCGGTGGAGTCGTCCGGCAGTCGGACGAGGGCGACGCGGCCCTGGACACCGGCGGCCTTGAGCTCGTCGGGGGTGCCGGTCCCGGCGTCGACGAGGCGGGCGGAGCCGGTGCCGTCCAGGTTGTCGGAGCCGATGGAGGCAGTGAGCGGGTGCAGGGTCAGGCCGTCGGCGGTGCGCAGCGAGGTGATCTGCGGGGCGGCGGCCCTCCAGTAGCTGCCGAACTCGAAGTCGCCCTCGTCGGACCGGCCTTCGACCGAGGCGTAGTAGCCGCGGATGGTGCGCGGGCCGGAGGCGGTTCCGGCGTGCAGCCAGAAGCCGTCCCAGGAGCGGGCGAACGCGAGGGTGGCGCCGCGGAGTTCGGTGGCCTTGTCCGTCCGCACCGACAGCTTGTGGGCCTTGCTGGCGTCGAGGACGACGGTGGTGTCCTTCTTCAGCTCCAGCTGCGGGCGGCCGAGGTAGCTCAGCGAGTCGTTCATCGTGGCACCCTCGCCCGCGTCGGGCGTGGTGACGAAGGAGGAGAGGAAGTAGCTGCCGGGGCGCAGGCGGTAGACCTGGTCGGCGGCTCCGTCGTTGAAGCGGCGCTCGCCGCTCGCGTCGTCGGTGCCGATGACGTCGAGGGAGGAGGCGCCGGCCGCCGACTTGCCCTGTCGGTCGATCAGCTTGACGCGCAGGGTGACCGTCTCGGGCTCGACGTGGAGCGAGAACGGGGTGGAGACGTGGATGCCGCCGGGGCCGGTGGCGAGGACGCGGCCGGTGACGTCGCCGTACTGGGCGCGCTCCAGGCGGGCGTCGGGGGCGATGTCCAGCGGAACCTGGACGGTGGCGCCGGCCGGGACGGTGACGGTGCGCGCGCCGAGGCGGGCGACGGTGGACCGGACGGCGGAGCCGTCGTTGCCGGTCACCTTCTCGACGGCGAGCCGCAGGGTGACGGGGGCGTCGGAGGTGTTGGTGTACGGCACGGAGACCGTGGTGCGGTCGCTCTTGTCCTGCGGCCAGTGGTAGGTGCCGGCCTGGACGGCGGGGGCGCCGAGGACCGTCTGGTCGATCGCGGCCTTGACGTCGAGCCGGCCGCCGCCGACCTCGCGGACGTCGCCGGGGAGGTCGCTCTCGGCGGAGGAGACGAGGGCCGCCTTGATCTGCTGGGCGGTCCAGTCGGGATGGCGCTGCTTGACGATGGCGGCGGCGCCCGCGACGTGCGGCGTGGCCATCGACGTACCGGACATGGACTGGTAGGCGGACACGCCCCGGCCGCCCGCCGCGGCGGCGGAGATGCCGACGCCGGGCGCGGCTATCTCGGGCTTGAGGGTGTGGTGGACGATCGTCGGGCCGCGGCTGGAGAACCAGGCGGTGGAGTCGTCGCGGTCGGTGGCGCCGACGGTGAGCACACCGGGGGCGCAGCCGGGCGAGGAGACCGTGTTGAGCGTCGGGCCCGAGTTGCCGGCGGCGATGACGAACAACGTGCCCTTGTTCCGGGCGAGTTCCTCGGCGGCGACGCTCATCGGGTCGGTGCAGTCGGTGGGTACGGAGCTGCCGAGGCTCATGGAGACGACGTCGGCGCCCTGGGCGACGGCCCACTCCATGCCGGCGATGATCCAGGAGGCGGCGCCGGAGCCGGAGTCGTTGAGGACCTTGCCGTTGAGGAGCTGGGCGCCGGGGGCGACGCCCTTCTTCCTGCCGCCGCTCGCGGCGCCGGAGCCGCCGACGGTGGAGATGGTGTGGGTGCCGTGGCCCTGGTGGTCGCCGGTGGTGTCGGAGTCGGTGAAGTTCTCCGAGGCGGCGATGCGGCCCTTGAGGTCGGGGTGTTCGGCGTCGGCGCCGGTGTCGAGGACGGCGACCTTGGTGCCCGTGCCGTCGTAGCCGTCGGCCCAGGCCTCGGGGGCGTGGACCTGCTTCGTCGACTGTTCCAGGGTGGCCTCGACCTTGCGGTCGAGCCAGAGCTTCTTCAGTCCGGCCGCGGAGCGGGCGCCGGGGGCCTTGATCTCGGCCCAGAAGGTGGCGGCCTGCTTCTTCTCGGCCGTGAGGGCGACGCCGTCGACGGCCTTGAGGACCTGGCCGCGCCGCGCGCCGCGCGGGGCGGCGGGCACGGAGCGGGCGAGGTCGGAGCCGTAGACCGCGATGAGGGGCAGCGTGGTGGTGGCCGCGTCGTCGTAGCCCTGGCGGACGAGGCCGGTGACGTTGAAGAGCTCTTCGTCGACGCGCCCGGCGGCGAGCGCGTCGGTGGCGTCCTCGGGGTAGACGTACAGGTCCTGGCCGGAGCGGCGGGTCTGGACGAAGGGGACGGTGCCGTCCTCGCGCGGGAGGACCGTGGCCGCCGGGTCGCCCTGGGCGTCGCGGGTGACCAGGACGCGGTCGCCGGTGACCAGGGTCACCGTGGCGGCCCGGCCGTCGGCACCCTTCCCGGCGCGGGCCGCGGCCTCGCTGCCGACCAGCGGTCGCTTGCCGGTCGTGTCGTCCTGCGGCGCGTCGGCCATGGACGGCGCGACCGCGGTGACGGCCAGGACGGCGGCGGTCGCCGCCCCCAGGGCCGTACGCGAAATCGGGCGCATCGCTCTCCCCATCTGAATCCGGAAAAAGGGCGCGAAAGGCCCTTCTCCGAAGGCTGTTGGTGCTGCGGTGGCGCCACATTGGCAGAGGTGAGGGCGGTGCAGGGATGATGGGCGAGGCGGGAATGCGCCGTGGCCGTTTCCCGCCAGGTCACCAACGGAACGAATGCCTCCGGTGAACGTCCCGGAAAGATCGGGACCGCCCACCGGCGGTACGGCGAGGGGTGGGGCATCCATGCTGGGAGCGATAGGACTCGACGAGCGCCAGGAGTCCGCGTACCGGGCCCTGGTCGCGCTGGGCGCCGCCGAGGTCACCGATCTCGCGCACCGGCTCGCCCTGCCCGAACAGGACACCGAGCGGGCCCTGCGCCGGCTCGAGTCGCAGGGGCTCGCCGCCCAGTCCTCGGCCCGCACCGGACGGTGGGTGGCGGCGCCGCCCGGGGTGGCGCTCGGCGCGCTGCTCACCCAGCAGCGCCACGAGCTGGAGCAGGCCGAACTGGCGGCGGCGCTGCTCGCCGAGGAGTACCGCGCGGAGGCCGAGGGCATCGCCGTGCACGACCTGGTGGAGGTGGTGACCGGCGCGAGCGCGGTCACCCACCGCTTCCTCCAGCTCCAACTGGGCGCGACGGAGGAGGTCTGCGCCCTCGTCACCGGCAAGCCGATCGCGGTCACCGGCCTGGAGAACGACGCCGAGGAGCAGGCGGCCGGGCGGGGCGTGCGCTACCGGGTGGTGATCGAGCGCGAGGTCCTCACCCTCCCGACCGGGCTGCTCGAACTCTCCGCGGCGCTCGGCCGCGAGGAACTCATCCGCGTCGCCGACCGCGTCCCCACCAAGCTGGTGGTCGCCGACCGGTCCCTGGCCATGGTCCCGCTCACCGGCCGGGGCGCCGAGCCCGCGGCCATCGTCGTGCACGCGAGCGGGCTCCTCGAATCGCTCATGGGCCTCTTCGAGTCGGTCTGGCGGGACGCCCTGCCGCTGCGCCTCGGGGCCGGCGCGCAGATCACCGAGGACGAGGCGCCGGGCCCGGACGGCATGGACCTGGAGATCCTGTCGCTGCTGCTCGCCGGGATGACCGACGCCAGCGTGGCCAAGCAGCTGGACCTGGGGCTGCGGACCGTCCAGCGCCGGGTGAAGGGGCTGATGGAGCTGAGCGGGGTGACCACCCGGCTCCAGCTGGGCTGGCACGCGTACGAGAAGGGGTGGGTGGCCCGCCGCTGACGCGGCCCGGACCCGGCCCTCCCCCACCGGGTACGCGGCCGACCCTCGCCGCGTACCCCGTCCGCCCTTCGCGACCTGCGGAAACCGCCGACGTGCTGCACCCTGGGCTTCGTGGGTGTGTGGCAGATCCTGATGATCGCGACGGTGATGCTGCTCGGTCTGTTCGGGGTCCTGGCCCCCGGCGTGCCGGGGACGTGGCTGGTGTGGGCGGCCATGCTCTGGTGGTCGCTGCACGAGCGGACGGGCCTCGCCTGGATCCTGCTCGTCTCCTCGACCGGCCTGCTGCTCCTCACCCAGGTGATCGTCTGGCAACTGCCACCACGCCGCTTCCGCGGCGTCGGGATCACCCGCCGGATCGTGGCGTACGCGGGGGTGGGGGCGCTCCTGGGCTTCGTGCTGATCCCGGTGATCGGGGCGGTCCCCGGCTTCGTCGGCGGGATCTACCTGGCGGAACGGCTCCGCCTCGGTGGCCACGGCCAGGCCAGGGCGGCGACCCGGGCGGTGATGCGCGCGGCCGGCACGAGCGTGCTCGTCGAGCTCTTCTCCTGCCTGCTGATCGTCGGCGCCTGGGCGGGCGCGGTCATCTGGGGCTGAGCCCCGCCTCTCGCGGGCTCCCGCTCCCCGCCGCCCTGGGGCTGAGTCCCGCCCCTCCCCTGCGCCCGCTCCCGCTCCCCGACGCCGGGACCGGGGCGAGATAGCGCGTCGCGTACGAGCGCCAGGGCCGCCACTCCTCCGCGTCCGGGCCGTCCGTCGGGGGCACGTCCGGGTCGCCGAGGGCACGCATCCGGATCAGGGCCGCGGCTCCGGCCGTGACGCCGGGGACGGCGCGCAGGGCCCGCTCGGCGTCGTCGCGGTCGGCGCCCGGGTCGAGGCGCACGGTCCCGTCGGCGAGGGCGCGGGCGAGCGGCCCCGCGACGGGGTGATCGGTCAGTGCGGCCGCTTCCGGGAAGACATGCGTGAGGGTGCCGCAGGCCTCGGCCAGCGGGGTGCCGTGCGGCGCGACGATCCGGGCCGACTCCTCGGGACCGAGGACCGTCCGCAGGGCGAACTCCTCGGGCTCGGCCGTGCCCGGGGAGCGCACGCCGGGCCGGGCCGCCACCTCGGCGGCGAGCCCGGGGGCGGCCCCGAGGCGTTCGGCGACCGCGTACGGGTCGGCGTCCAGGTCGAAGAGGCGGCGCAGCCGGTGCACGGCGGTGGTGAGGTCGCGCAGCTCCGTGAGGTGGATGCGGGCGTCGAGCCAGCGGCCCGCGGAGCGCTCGTCGACGGAGACGACGCCGGTGCCGTACGGGAGGCGGAGCGTGCGGCGGTACGTGCGGGCGCCCGGGGTGCCGACGACCTCCTCGACGCGGGGCACCGCCTCGGCCGCCAGCAGGTCGAAGACCTCGCCGCCCGCGTACGGCCCCCGGTGGGCGAGCCGCAGCGGCACCCCGGCGGCGAGCGCGGTGCGGGCTCCCGCTCCGCTGCCCGCCTCGGCGCGCAGCGCGGTCGGGGTGCGGGCGTAGACGGCGCGGATGGTGTCGTTGAACTGGCGGACGCTGGCGAATCCGGCCGCGAAGGCGATCTCCGTGACGGGCAGGCCCGTGGTCTGGAGCAGCAGCCGCGCGGTGTGCGCCCGCTGGGCGCGGGCGAGGGCGACGGGCCCGGCGCCGAGCTCGGCGGTCAGCTGGCGCTGCACCTGGCGGGTGCTGTAGCCGAGGCGACCGGCGAGTCCGGGCACGCCCTCGCGGTCGACGACGCCGTCGCCGATCATCCGCATGGCGCGCCCGACGACGTCGGCCCGCACGTTCCACGCGGCCGAGCCGGGCACGGCGTCCGGCCGGCAGCGGCGGCAGGCCCGGAAGCCGTGCCCCTGGGCGGCTGCGGCCGTCGGGAAGAACGAGACGTTCTGCCGTTTGGGCGTGACGGCCGGGCAGCTGGGCCGGCAGTAGATCCCGGTGGTCCGGACGGCGAAGAAGAACTCTCCGTCGAACCGGGCGTCCCTGCTGCTGACCGCTTCGTAGCGGGTGTCGTCGTCCCTCACGCCTCCCAGTGTGCGACCGCCGGCCGCCCGGGGCTCGCGGTTTTCGGACACCACGCTCCCCGGGCGGCCATACGACGACGACGCTCCCGGCGGCCGTACGACCGCGGCGCGGTGTCCGCGCGCTCGCCGGGGCCGTACGACCATGACTCCGTGCGCACGCGCGTGCCGGGGCCGTACGACCCCGGTCGCGTGCGTGAGCGCTACCGCAGACGCCCGCTGCGCTTGAACTCCATGGCGGCGCGGCCCGCGTCGCCCTTGCGCTTCCAGTCCTTGCGGATCTCGTTGCGCAGGCGGGCGTCGGTCTTGGCCACGAGCCGCTGGTTCTCGCGCAGGAGCTTGCGGAAGCTCTCCAGCCGGCGCACGGACAGGGTGCCGTCGTCGACCGCCGCGAGGACCGCGCAGCCCGGCTCCGCCTCGTGGGCGCAGTCGGGGAAGCGGCACTTCCCTGCCAGGTCCTCGATCTCCGAGAAGACCTGGCCGACGCCGGTCTCGGCGTCCCAGAGGCCGACGCCGCGCAGTCCGGGGGTGTCGATGAGGACTCCCCCGCCCGGCAGGACGAAGAGGTTGCGGGTGGTCGTGGTGTGGCGGCCTTTGCCGTCGACGTCACGGGCGGCCTGGACGGTCATGACGTCGTGGCCGACGAGCACGTTGGCCAGGGTCGACTTCCCGGCGCCGGAGACACCGAGGAGCACGGTCGTGCCGCCGGCGACGGTCGCGGCCAGCACGTCGAGGCCCTCTCCCGTCGTCGAGCTGACGGGCAGCACCTGGACGCCGGGAGCGACCGTCTCGACGTCCTCGACGAGGTAGGACAGCCCGACGGGGTCGGGCACGAGGTCCGCCTTGCTGAGGACGATCGTCGGCTGGGCGCCGGACTCCCACGCCAGGGCGAGGAAGCGTTCGATCCGGCCGAGGTCGAGCTCGACCGCGAGCGAGACGGTGATGACGGCGTGGTCGACGTTGGCCGCGAGGATCTGGCCCTCGGACCGCTTGGACGAAGTGGAGCGCGCGAAGGCCGTACGGCGCGGCAGGCACGCCCGTACGTAGCGGGGGTCGCTCGCGCCTTCGGGGTCGACGGCGGCCCAGTCGCCGGTGCACACGACCCGCAGCGGGTCGTGCGGGGTCACGAACGCCGTGTCGGCGCGCACGACCCCTTCGGGGGTGGCGACGTCGCACTGGCCTCGGTCGACACGGATGACCCGCCCGGGGACGAGCCCCTGGGCGGCGTAGGGCGCGAAGTCGGCGTCCCAGCCGGAGTCCCAGCCGTGGGCGTCGAGCAGAGCGGAAGAGGAGAAGTCGCGGGAAAGCGAGAAAGACAAGGGGGACCCTTCAAGGGGCGGCCCCGGCGAAAAGACGAGCAGAGTGAGGTCAGCCGGTGGCCGCGGAGGTGGTGTGGAGGAACATCCGCGTGCGGGCGAGGCCCTTCGAGACGACAGCCATCGGTCACACCTCCTGTGTGTCTTTCGCGATCTTGTACGGCATTCACCGTAGCCGGAGCGTCCCGCGCGCGCCACGGGTTTTTCCGCACCGTTTTCCGGGCCGTCCCCGGCCCCGAGTCCCTGGAGGGTCAGTCCCGGGTCAGTCCTTCTCCCAGCCGGAGTGCAGGCGGGACTTCACGTCGTCCGGGGGGAGGAACTTGGACCAGCGCTCGGGGAACTCGGAGGGCATGTCCGGGTCGTCCTCGTCGACGTCCTCCGCCTCGGCGCGGACACGGGCGACGAGTTCGGCGGCCTGGAGGGCGCGGGCCCGTTCGTTGGCCTCGCGGGCGGCGGCGGTGGCGACGGAGGGCCAGACGCGGTCGATGGCGGCGTTCACGGCGGCGCCGACGAGCACGGCGAAGGCCGAGATGCCGATCCAGAGGAGGACGGCGATGGGGGCGGCGAGGGAGCCGTAGATGGTGGGGCCCTCGACCTGGCTGGTGAGGTAGATGCGCAGCAGGAAGCTGCCCAGGGTCCACATCGCGAGCGCGACGAGCGCGCCGGGGATGTCCTCGATCCACGGCGACCTGACGGGCACGGACACGTGGTAGAGCGTGGTGAGGAAGGCGACGGAGAGCAGGGTGACGGCCGGCCAGTACAGGACGGCGACGACCTCCGTGCCCCAGGGGACGAGCTCGACGACCCGGTCGGGGCCGACGACCGCGAGGGGCAGCACGACCGCGCCGATGACGAGGGCCACGATGTACAGGAGGAAGGCCAGGAGCCGGGTCTTCACGATGCCGCGGTGGCCGTCGAGGCCGTACATGACGGTGATGGTGTCGATGAAGACGTTCACCGCGCGTGATCCCGACCAGAGGGCGATGGCGAAGCCGAGGGACACCAGTTCGGGCCGTTTGCCCTGGGTGACGTCGTCCAGGAGCGGTTTGGCGATGTCGTGGACGCCCCGGTCGGAGAGGACCGTGCCGGCGGCGCGGAGGATGTTCTCCTCGATGCTCGCGACGGTGTCGGTGTTGGTCCAGTCGTCCGCGTACCCGAGGAGGGCGATGAGGCCGAGGAGGAGCGGCGGCAGGGACAGCAGGGTGAAGAACGCGGCCTCGGCGGCCAGGCCGAGGATCCGGTACTCGATGCACGAGTTGACGGTGTCCTTGAGGAGCAGCCAGACCATCTTCCGCTTCGAGACGTTGCGGTAGAGGACGCGCGCGCGGTGGAGCCTGCTCCAGGGCCGACGCTCGGGCCGATCGGGTGTTTCGCTTGCTGCCTGCACCTGCTTACCGTATCGGCATGTCAGCGAGCACCCATACAGTGACCAACCAGGCTCCGCCCCTGGTGGGATACGACGTCTTCACGAGCGATCGGGCGCTGGCGGAGGCGGTCGAACGGCACCTCGCTCCGGAGCTCCTCACCGAGGCCCGCGAGGAGCTCGTCCTGCTGGGCCGGGCGTCCGGGTCCGAGCAGGTGCGCGAGTGGGGGGAGCTGGCGAACGCGTTCCCGCCGCGGCTGCGGACCCACGACCGGTACGGCGTCCGGATCGACGAGGTCGAGTTCCATCCGGCCTGGCACCGGCTCCTCGGCCGGTCCGTGAGTGCCGGGCTCACGGACGCGTGGGGTCGTCCGGGTGGTCACGTCCGGCGGGCCGCCGGGTTCCTGGTGGCCTCGCAGCCCGAGGCCGGGCACGCTTGCCCGCTGTCGATGACGCACGCCGCGGTGCCGGCCCTGCGCGCCGAGCCGGAGCTCGCGGAGGTCTGGGAGCCGGCGGCCACGTCGCACGTGTACGAGCGGGACCTCGCTCCGGTCGCGGAGAAGCCGGGCGTGCTGATCGGCATGGCGATGACGGAGAAGCAGGGCGGCAGCGACGTACGGGCGAACACGACGGAGGCGCGGCCGCTGGCGGCCGACGGGGAGTACGTGCTGACGGGGCACAAGTGGTTCTGCTCGGCCCCCATGTCGGACGCGTTCCTGGTGCTCGCGCAGGCGCCGGCGGGGCTGACCTGCTTCCTGGTGCCGCGGGTGCTCGCGGACGGCTCGCGCAACGCGTTCGCGCTCCAGCGGCTCAAGGACAAGCTCGGCAACCGGTCGAACGCCTCCGCCGAGGTGGAGTTCGACGGGACGACGTGGGCGCGCCGGGTGGGCGAGGAGGGGCGCGGGATCCCCGTGATCATGGACATGGTGGCGGCGACCCGGCTCGACTGCGTCGTCGGCTCCGCCGCGCTGATGCGGCAGGCGGTGGCGCAGGCCGTGCACCACTCTGCCTACCGCGAGGCGTTCGGCGGGCTGCTGATCGAGAAGCCGCTGATGCGGAACGTCCTGGCCGATCTCGCCCTGGAGTCGGAGGCGGCCACAGTCCTCGGCATGCGTCTCGCGGCGGCCCACGACGCCGTCGACACACACGGCGGCAGCGACTCCGAACAGGAGCGGGCCCTGCTCCGTATCACCGTGCCGGTGGCGAAGTACTGGGTGACGAAGCGCTGCACGCCGGTGGTGGCGGAGGCGCTCGAATGCCTCGGCGGCAACGGCTACGTGGAGGAGTCCGGCCTGCCCCGGCTGCTGCGGGAGTCGCCGCTCAACTCCGTCTGGGAGGGCTCGGGGAACGTCCAGGCCCTCGACGTGGTGCGGGCGCTGCGCACCGGACCGGCCGTGCTCGACGCCTTCCTTCGGGAGGTGGGGGCGGCACGCGGCGCGGACCACCGGCTCGACCGGGCGATCCGGGGCCTGCTCGTCGAACTGGCGGACCTGGAGGGGATCGAGGCGCGGGCTCGCCGGCTGGTCGAGCGGATGGCCCTGGTCCTCCAGGCCTCGCTGCTCGTCCGGTGGGCGCCGCCGGAGGTCGCGGACGCGTTCTGCGCCGGGCGCCTCGGCGGGGACGGCGGCTCCGCGTTCGGGACGCTGCCGCACACCCTGGACCTGCGCTCGCTCGTGGAGCGGGCACGGGTGGCGGTCTGACGCGCCGTACGCGGAAGGGTGGGGCCGCGCGTACCAGGGGTGGACCCGGAAAGGGTCGGCACGCGCGGAAAAGCGGGGGTGGTGCTGCGCCGACACGGCACCACCCACCGCTCGCACCAGAGTCGCCCACGGCGCCGGTCGATCGCCAGAGTTGCAAAGGGTTGCAGGATTGTGCGAACCGGGCCTCGCGGGACGGCCCAGGACGGCACGATGGGCACCGACACTCCGGACATCTGCCCCGTGCAGAACCGATACAGCACCCCGGGTGGCTGGGAGAGACCGATGAAGAACACGCAGCTCGACATGAGGCGACTGGCCTCGATGGACGCCGCCCAGGCCGCCAGACTGCTGCACCGGGTGCGCGAGGAGACCCTCGCGGGCCGTACGCCCCCGATCGCGCCCCGCGCCGTGATCGACGCGTCCTGGCAGCGGATGGCCCGACTCGGTCTCGACCCCGACCAGGGCACGGACACGGTGCTGCTCCAGCGGGACGAGCTGGAGGAGCGGCGCAGGACCACGGTCCTCTCCGACGTCATGCGCACGCTGAGCGGCGGGCTCGCCGGCATCGCCGACGCCTCCCTCCAGATCATGGTGGTCACCGACGAGCACGGCCGGGTGCTGTGGCGCCAGGGAAACCCCTCCGTGCTGCGGCGGGCGAACGGCATCTGCCTGGAGGAGGGCGCGGCCTGGACCGAGCACGCCACCGGCACCAACGCGGTCGGAACGGCGCTCGCCATGGGCCGGGCGGTCCAGGTGCACTCCGCCGAGCACTACGTCCAGGCGCTGCACAACTGGACCTGCGCCGCCGCTCCCGTGCACGACCCGCGCGACCAGCGGCTCCTCGGCATCCTGGACGTCAGCGGCCCGGCGTCCAGCTTCCACCCGGCGATGCTGGCGCTCGTCGGCTCGGTGGCGCAGCTCGCCGAGGCCGAGATGCGGGAGCGGCACCGCGGCTCGATCGAGCGGCTGCGGGCGGTGGCCGCGCCGATCCTCTGCCGGGTCGGCGGCCGCGCGGTCGCCGTGGACGCCCACGGCTGGACGGCGGCGGTGACCGGGCTCGCGCCGGTGGACCGGATCGCGCTGCCCAAGTCCTTCCGGGCCGGCCGGGTGTGGCTCCCGTCGCTCGGCGTGTGCGCGGTGGAGCCGCTGCCGGGCGGCTGGCTGCTGCGGGTCGAGGAGGAGGCCAGGGCCGCGGAGCCCGGCGCGGAGGCCGCGAGCCGGGTCGTCCTCGACCTCAGCCGGCCGCGCCGCTGGACGGTGGCCGTCTCGGGGGTGGCGGGCAGCTGGCAGCAGGAGCTCAGCCCCCGGCACGCCGAGCTCCTCTACGTCCTCGCGCTCCATCGCGACGGGCGGACGGCGGCGGAACTGGCGGACGACGTCTTCGGTGACCGCACGCGGACGGTCACCGTGCGCGCGGAGATGTCCCGGGTGCGCCGGAACCTCGCCGGGGTCCTGGCGCACCGCCCCTACCGCTTCCGCGAGGAGGTGGCGGTGGAGATCCTGCGCCCCCGGCTCCCCGCCGACCTGCTGCCCCACTCGACGGCCCCGGCGGTCCGGGCGCCGGCGACTACATAGGGGAGTCCGGCGCCGTCCTCCCTACCGGCCCGGCACGGCATGCCCGGCACCGTGCCTCATCCCTGCCCGGCACCGTCGTCCCTACCGGCCCACCCTGCCCGGCGCGGCCCGGCACCGTCGTCCCTACCGGCCCACCCTGCCCGGCGCGGCCCGGCACCGCGCCCGGCACCGCGCCCGGCCCTGTCCAGTATGCGGACGGCCGTCTGCCCGGTGGCCCGCTGGGACGGCGGGGAGCAGGGCCGATCTGGGAATCCGGCGCTCCGCATGATGCGATGGGCCTATGAGCATCACTCTCACCACCTGGTCCCTCGAACAGACCTCGCCGTCCGACCTGCGCCCCGCGACCCCGCCGGCCGGCGAGGACGTCACGATCCGACGGGCCGAGGTGCCGTCGGCGGAGTTCAGCCGCTTCCTCTACACCGCGGTCGGCGGCGACATCCGCTGGTCCGACCGGCTGTCGCTGACCTACAAGCAGTGGCAGGAGATCGTGGAGAAGCCGGGCGCCGAGATCTGGGTGGCGTACGAGAAGGGGACGCCGGCCGGGTACGTGGAGCTGGACCCGCAGGACGACGGCGTGGTGGAGATCGTCTACTTCGGGCTGATCCCCGCCTTCCGGGGCCGCCGGATCGGCGGGCACCTCCTGTCGTACGGGGTGGAGCGGGCGTGGGACCTGGCAGCGCGCTGGCCGGGCCGCGAGGAGACGAAGCGGGTGTGGCTGCACACCTGCTCGCTCGACGGCCCGCACGCGATGGCCAACTACGAGCGGCGCGGCTTCCGGCTCTTCGACACCAAGGTCGAGGAGGCCGAGGAGGCCGAGACCCCCGGCCCGTGGCCCGGCGCCCACGCCTGAGGCGCCCGGAGAACCGTCGAAGCACCGCAAAGGGGCCCTGGTCAGGGCCCCTTTCACGTGACCCAGAACACACCGTCTCGACAAACGAGACGACTAAGTCCAAATGCTGGACGATGCTGGACTGGGTCCAAAGTCCCGTGACACGCTTCCGTCATGTCTGGAACTGGAATTGCCTTGGTGAGTCGGCGGCACGTCGACCTCGGCCGCATGTCCAGCGCCATCTGTCCGGCGCGCTGAGAGAACCAGCACCGCCGCGATTTCCTTTCAGTCCGACTCTGCCCCACCCTGCTGCGCACTGACGCGCCACCCTCTGACCTGAGCGTGAGTGTGCAGGTCAGAGCCGCCCTCTCGCAGTCCCGAAGGACAAGACGCCATGGCCGCCACCCCGGAAAACCCCACTCCCGCCGCCGCCCGCCGCAAGGCCGGGCGCCACCGTGGCGAGGGTCAGTGGGCCGTGGGGCACTTCACCCCCCTGAACGGCAATGAGCAGTTCAAGAAGGACGACGACGGTCTCAATGTACGGACACGTATTGAGACGGTCTATTCGAAGCGCGGCTTCGACTCCATCGACCCCAACGACCTGCGCGGACGCATGCGCTGGTGGGGCCTCTACACCCAGCGCAAGCAGGGTCTGGACGGCACCAAGACGGGAGTCCTGGAGCCGGAGGAGCTGGACGACGAGTACTTCATGCTCCGCGTCCGCATCGACGGCGGCCGGCTGACCACCGAACAGCTCCGCGTCATCGGCGAGATCTCCGAGGAGTTCGCCCGCGGCACCGCCGACATCACGGACCGGCAGAACATCCAGTACCACTGGATCCGCATCGAGGACGTCCCCGAGATCTGGAACCGCCTGGAGGCGGTCGGCCTGTCGACCACGGAGGCCTGCGGCGACACCCCGCGCGTCATCCTGGGCTCGCCCGTGGCCGGCATCGCCGCCGACGAGATCATCGACGGCACGCCCGCGATCGACGAGATCCAGCGGCGGATCGTCGGCAACAAGGACTTCTCCAACCTGCCCCGCAAGTTCAAGTCCGCGGTCTCCGGCTCGCCGCTCCTCGACGTGGCGCACGAGATCAACGACATCGCCTTCGTCGGCGTGCGCCACCCCGAGCACGGCCCCGGCTTCGACGTCTGGGTCGGCGGCGGCCTCTCCACCAACCCGAAGCTCGGCGTCCGCCTCGGCACCTGGGTCTCCCTCGACGAGGTCCCGGACGTCTACGAGGGCGTCATCTCGATCTTCCGTGACTACGGCTACCGCCGGCTGCGCAACCGCGCCCGCCTGAAGTTCCTCGTCGCCGACTGGGGCCCGGAGAAGTTCCGCCGGGTCCTGGAGGACGAGTACCTGAAGCGCGAGCTGACGGACGGCCCGGCCCCCGAGCAGCCCGCCGGCCAGTGGCGCGACCACGTCGGCGTCCACCGGCAGAACGACGGCCGCTTCTACGTCGGCTTCGCGCCGCGTGTCGGCCGGGTCGACGGCGCCACCCTGACGAAGATCGCCGAGATCGCCGAGACGCACGGCTCCGGCCGGGTCCGCACCACCGCCGAGCAGAAGATGCTCGTCCTCGACGTCGAGGAGGCGCAGGTCGACGGCATCGTCGCCGCCCTGGAGGCGCTGGACCTGCGGGTCACCCCCTCGCCGTTCCGGCGCGGCACGATGGCCTGCACCGGCATCGAGTTCTGCAAGCTCGCCATCGTCGAGACGAAGGGCCGCGGGTCCTCGCTCATCGACGAACTGGAGCGCCGCATCCCGGAGTTCGACGAGCCGCTGACGATCAACATCAACGGCTGCCCGAACGCCTGCGCCCGCATCCAGGTCGCCGACATCGGCCTCAAGGGCCAACTGGTCCTGGACGACGACGGCAACCGCGTCGAGGGCTACCAGGTGCACCTGGGCGGCGCCCTCGGCCTGGAGGCCGGCTTCGGCCGCAAGGTCCGCGGCCTCAAGGTCACCGCGGCCGAACTCCCCGACTACGTGGAGCGCGTCCTCAAGCGCTTCCAGGCGGAGCGCGAGACCGGCGAGCGCTTCGCGACCTGGACGGCCCGCGCCTCCGAGGAGTCGCTCTCGTGAGCGCGGCGAGCGAGACGAGGGACACGGTATGAGCGAGCGTGCGGCCCCGTTCTTCTGCCCCTACTGCGGCGACGAGGACCTGCGTCCGAACGAGCAGGGTCACGGCGCCTGGGAATGCGCAGCGTGCAGCCGAGCCTTCCAGTTGAAGTTCCTGGGGCTGCTCGCCCCGGCGACTTCGGGCAACACCCCTGGAGGGGACCAGATATGACGATCACTCAGCACGAAGAAGGCCAGGAAGCCACCGCGGCCGACCTCAAGGCACTCGCCGAGCAGGCCGGCCGTGATCTGGAGGACGCCCCCGCCCTCGAGATCCTCCGGTGGGCCGTGGACACCTTCGGCGAGCGGTTCTGCGTCACCTCCTCCATGGAGGACGCGGTCGTCGCCCACCTGGCCTCCCGGGTCCGCCCCGGCGTGGACGTCGTCTTCCTCGACACGGGCTACCACTTCGAGGAGACCATCGGCACCCGCGACGCCGTGGACGCCGTCATGGACGTCAACGTCATCACGCTGACCCCGCGGCAGACCGTGGCCGAGCAGGACGCCGAGCACGGCCCCCGGCTGCACGACCGCAACCCCGACCTCTGCTGCGCGCTGCGCAAGGTCAAGCCGCTGGAGGAGGGCCTGACCGCGTACCGCGCGTGGGCCACCGGCCTGCGCCGCGACGAGTCCCCGACCCGGGCGAACACCCCGGTCGTCGGCTGGGACGAGAAGCGGCAGAAGGTCAAGGTCTCCCCCATCGCCCGCTGGACCCAGGACGACGTCGACGCGTACGTCATGGAGCACGGCGTCCTCACCAACCCGCTCCTGATGGACGGTTACGCCTCCGTCGGCTGCGCGCCCTGCACCCGCCGCGTCGTGGCGGGCGAGGACGCCCGCGCCGGACGCTGGGCGGGCCGCGCCAAGACCGAATGCGGGATCCACGGCTGATGACCACGACCCCTCAGACCTCCCAGACCTCCCAGGAGAACCACGTGACCGGTGCCACCATCTGGCTCACCGGCCTGCCGAGCGCCGGTAAGACGACCATCGCGTACGAGCTGGCCGGCCGGCTCCGCGACGAGGGCCACCGCGTCGAGATCCTCGACGGCGACGAGATCCGCGAGTTCCTCTCGGCGGGCCTCGGCTTCACCCGCGAGGACCGGCACACCAACGTGCAGCGCATCGGCTTCGTCGCCGAGCTGCTCGCCTCGCACGGCGTGAAGGTCCTGGTCCCGGTCATCGCCCCGTACGCCGACAGCCGCGAGGCGGTCCGCAAGCGCCACCAGGCCGAGGGCACCGCCTTCGTCGAGGTGCACGTGGCCACCCCGGTGGACGTCTGCTCGGTCCGCGACGTGAAGGGCCTCTACGCCAAGCAGGCCGCGGGCGAGATCTCCGGCCTCACCGGCGTCGACGACCCGTACGAGGCGCCCGAGAACCCCGATCTGCGGATCGAGTCCCAGAACCAGACCGTGCAGGAGTCCGCGGCGCAGCTCCACGCGCTGCTCACCGAGAGGGGTCTGCTGTGACCACCGTCGCCCATGCTCACGACACCACGGACAGTCCGTTCGCGCTGTCGCACCTCGACTCCCTGGAGTCCGAGGCCGTCCACATCTTCCGTGAGGTGGCGGGCGAGTTCGAGCGGCCGGTGATCCTCTTCTCCGGCGGCAAGGACTCCATCGTCATGCTGCACCTGGCGCTGAAGGCCTTCGCGCCGGCGCCGGTGCCCTTCACGCTGCTGCACGTCGACACGGGGCACAACTTCCCCGAGGTCCTCGCCTACCGCGACCGCGTCGTGGCCGAGCACGGGCTGCGCCTCCACGTCGCCTCCGTGCAGGAGTACATCGACGCCGGCAAGCTGCGCGAGCGCCCCGACGGCACCCGCAACCCGCTGCAGACCGTCCCGCTGACCGAGGCGATCCAGCAGCACCGCTTCGACGCGGTCTTCGGCGGCGGCCGCCGCGACGAGGAGAAGGCCCGCGCCAAGGAGCGGGTGTTCTCGCTCCGCGACGAGTTCTCGCAGTGGGACCCGCGCCGCCAGCGCCCCGAGCTGTGGCAGCTCTACAACGGCCGCCACGCGCCCGGCGAGCACGTCCGCGTCTTCCCGCTCTCCAACTGGACCGAGCTGGACGTCTGGCAGTACATCGCCCGCGAGGGCATCGAACTGCCGGAGATCTACTTCGCGCACGAGCGCGAGGTCTTCGCCCGCAACGGCATGTGGCTGACGGCCGGCGAGTGGGGCGGCCCCAAGGACACCGAGACGGTCGAGAAGCGGCTCATCCGCTACCGCACCGTCGGCGACATGTCCTGCACCGGCGCCGTCGACTCCGACGCCACCACGCTCGACGCCGTCATCGCCGAGATCGCCGCCTCCCGCCTCACCGAGCGGGGCGCGACCCGCGCCGACGACAAGATGTCCGAGGCCGCGATGGAAGACCGCAAGCGCGAAGGGTACTTCTAATGAGCACGTCCACCGAGCAGTTCGCCGACGTCTCGGCCACCACCCTGCTGCGTTTCGCCACCGCCGGGTCCGTCGACGACGGCAAGTCCACCCTGGTGGGCCGCCTCCTGCACGACTCCAAGTCGGTCCTCACCGACCAGCTGGAGGCCGTCGAGGCCGCGTCCCTCAAGCGCGGCCAGGAGGCGCCCGACCTGGCGCTGCTCACCGACGGCCTGCGGGCCGAGCGCGAGCAGGGCATCACCATCGACGTGGCCTACCGCTACTTCGCGACCGCCCGCCGCCGGTTCATCCTCGCCGACACCCCCGGGCACGTGCAGTACACCCGGAACATGGTCACCGGCGCCTCGACCGCCGAGCTGGCCGTGGTCCTCGTCGACGCCCGCAACGGCGTCGTCGAGCAGACCCGCCGGCACGCCGCCGTCGCCGCCCTGCTCCGCGTCCCGCACGTCGTCCTCGCCGTCAACAAGATGGACCTCGTCGACTACGCCGAGCCCGTCTTCGCCGCCATCGCCGAGGAGTTCACGACGTACGCCTCCGAGCTGGGCGTCCCGGAGATCACCGCGATCCCGATCTCGGCGCTCGCCGGCGACAACGTGGTGGAGCCGTCCGCGCACATGGACTGGTACGGCGGCCCGACGGTCCTCGAACACCTGGAGACCGTGCCGGTCAGCCACGACCTGACGGCCTGCCACGCGCGGTTCCCGGTCCAGTACGTGATCCGCCCGCAGACCGCCGAGCACCCCGACTACCGGGGCTACGCCGGCCAGATCGCGGCCGGTGCCTTCCGGGTCGGCGAGGAGATCACCGTCCTGCCGTCGGGCAGGACCACCACGATCACCGGGATCGACGCGCTCGGCGAGTCCGTGGACATCGCCTGGGCCCCGCAGTCGGTCACGATCCGGCTCGCCGACGACATCGACATCTCGCGCGGCGACCTGCTCGCCCCGGTCGGCGACGCCCCGGAGACCAGCCAGGACGTCGAGGCGACGGTCTGCCACGTGGCCGACCAGCCGCTCTCGGTGGGCCAGCGGGTCCTGCTCAAGCACACCACGCGCACGGTCAAGGCGATCGTCAAGGAGATCCCCTCGCGGCTCACCCTGGACGACCTGTCCCAGCACCCGAACCCCGGGCAGCTGGTCGCCAACGACATCGGCCGGGTGGTCGTGCGTACGGCCGAGCCGCTCGCGCTCGACTCGTACGCGGACTCCCGGCGCACCGGATCGTTCCTGCTGATCGACCCGGCGGACGGCACCACACTCGCGGCGGGCATGGCGGGCGAGTCCTTCGCCACGACCAAGGCCGTCGCCGCGGTGGACGAGGAAGAAGGGTGGGACTTCTGACATGAGCAAGGACGTCTACGCCACCTTCGCGAAGGAGGGCGGCCGCATCGGTTCCGGCGCGCTCGGCGCGGGCCGGGGAGGTGTCGCGCGATGTGCGTGCTGACCTCGATGCACCGCGTGAGCGGTGCGACACGGCTCCACCCGCTCCACCCCGAACGACATAAACGCAGACTTCGCAGAAGCTGAATCGAGGGGAACAACTCCCGTGCCTGCCACCACCCGTACCACCCTGCGCCGCGGCCTCGCCGCCGCCGCCGCCCTTCCGCTGCTGATCGGCGCGCTCGCCTCGTGCGGCTACGGATCCGAGGCCAAGAACGACGAGAAGAAGGTGGCAGCCGAGGGCGAGAAGCTCTCCGCCGACACCATACGGCTCGGGTACTTCCCCAATCTCACGCACGCCACCGCGCTCGTCGGTGACCAGGAGGGCATCCTCCAGAAGGAGCTGGGCGGCACGAAGCTGGTGCCCACCACCTTCAACGCGGGCCCGTCCGAGATCGAGGCGCTGAACGCCGGCTCGATCGACATCGGCTTCATCGGCCCCTCGCCGTCCATCAACGGCTACGTCAAGACCAAGGGCACCAACCTCCGCATCGTCGGCGGCGCCGCCTCCGGTGGCGTGAAGCTCGTGGTGAACCCGGCGAAGATCAAGACCCTGGACGACCTCAAGGGCAAGAAGATCGCCACCCCGCAGCTCGGCAACACCCAGGACGTGGCCTTCCTCAACTGGATCTCCGAGAAGGGCTGGAAGGTCGACGCCCAGAGCGGCAAGGGCGACGTCTCCGTGGTCCGCACGGACAACAAGGTCACCCCGAACGCCTACGCCTCCGGCGCCATCGACGGCGCCTGGGTGCCCGAGCCGACCGCGTCGAAGCTGGTCAGCGACGGCGCGAAGGTCCTGCTCGACGAGTCCGACCTGTGGCCGGACAAGAAGTTCGTGATCACGAACATCATCGTGTCGCAGAAGTTCCTGAAGGAGCACCCGGACGTCGTCGAGGCGTTCCTGCGCGGCGCGGTGAAGACCAACGAGTGGATCAACGCCAACCAGGACAAGGCGAAGGCCTCGGCCAACGCCAAGCTGAAGGACCTCTCGGGCAAGGCGCTGGGCGCCAAGGTGATCGACGCCGCGTGGCCGTCCATCCAGTTCACCAACGACCCGCTGGCGGCCACCCTCCAGGCCCAGGCCGACCACGCGGTGAAGGCCGGTCTCCTGAAGCAGCCCGAGCTGTCCGGCATCTACGACCTGAAGCCGCTCAACAAGGTCCTGAAGGCCGCGGGTCAGCCCGAGGTCTCCGACGCCGGTCTCGGCGCGAAGTAGTCCCCCGAGCAGCCGACTTCAGACACCCGCGCAGCAGCCCGAGTTCAGCATGACCAGGAGGTGACGACCATGGCCACGACCGCGACGCTCGCCAAGGCCGAGGACCGTGCGGCGGTGACCCATGCCGCCCGCATCGAGCATGTCTCCAAGTCCTTCGGCGGACCCGCCGGCGGGCAGCTCGTCCTCGACGACATCTCGCTCGATGTCGCCCCGGGCGAGTTCGTCACCCTCCTGGGCGCCTCGGGCTGCGGCAAGTCCACGCTGCTCAACCTGGTCGCCGGGCTCGACCGGCCGTCCGCGGGGTCCATCGAGACCCCCGGCGGCCGGCCGGCCCTGATGTTCCAGGAGCACGCCCTCTTCCCGTGGCTCACCTCGGGCAAGAACATCGAACTGGCCCTGCGGCTGCGCGGGGTGCCCAAGGCCGACCGCCGCACCGAGGCCGAGCGGCTGCTCGACCTGGTGCGGCTGGGCGGCTCGTACGACAAGCGGGTGCACGAGCTGTCCGGCGGCATGCGGCAGCGGGTCGCGCTGGCCCGCGCGCTGGCCCAGGACAGCGACCTGCTCCTGATGGACGAGCCGTTCGCCGCGCTCGACGCCATCACCCGGGACGTGCTGCACGACGAGCTCACCCGGATCTGGCGGGAGACGAAGCTCTCGGTGCTCTTCGTCACCCACAACGTGCGCGAGGCCGTGCGGCTGGCCGAGCGTGTCGTCCTCCTCTCCTCGCGGCCCGGCCGGATCGCGCACGAGTGGACCATCGACATTCCTCAGCCGCGTCGCATCGAGGACTCCGACGTCGCGGAACTGTCCCTCGAGATCACCGATCACCTGCGTGGGGAGATCCGCCGCCATGGCCAGCACTGAAACCGCCCTGAAGACGGAGAAGGCCGACGACCTCGCCGGCCTCGAAGCCGGCCTGGACGCGCTCGACAGCGTGCAGATCCGGCGGACCCCGGTCCGTGAGGTGCTCCTCAAGAAGGTGCTCCCGCCGGTCGTCGCCGTCGTGCTCGTCCTGGTCGTGTGGCAGCTGCTCGTCACGCTGAAGGTGACGGACGAGTACAAGCTCCCCGCCCCGTCCGCGGTGTGGGACAGCCTGACCGTGATGTGGACGGAAGGGACGCTCCTCAGCGTCCTGTGGACGAGCATGTCGCGGGCGCTCTACGGCTTCGTCCTGGCCCTGGCCATCGGCACCCCGCTGGGCCTGCTCGTCTCCCGCGTGAAGTTCGTGCGCGCGGCGATCGGCCCGATCCTCGCGGGTCTCCAGTCGCTGCCCTCGGTCGCCTGGGTGGCCCCCGCCGTCCTGTGGCTCGGCCTCAACGACAGCATGATGTACGCGGTGATCCTCCTCGGCGCCGTCCCGTCCATCGCCAACGGCCTCGTCGCCGGCGTCGACCAGGTCCCGCCGCTCTTCCTGCGGGCGGGCCAGACGCTCGGCGCGACGGGTCTCAAGGGCGCCTGGTACATCGTGATGCCGGCCGCGCTCCCCGGCTACCTGGCCGGTCTGAAGCAGGGCTGGGCGTTCTCGTGGCGTTCGCTGATGGCCGCCGAGATCATCGCGTCCTCCCCCGACCTGGGCCTCGGCCTCGGCCAGCTCCTGGAGAACGGCCGCAACAACATCGACATGGCCGGGATCTTCCTGGCGATCATCCTCATCCTGATCGTCGGCATCGCCATCGACCTGCTGATCTTCAGCCCGCTGGAGCGCACGGTACTCCGCCGCCGCGGTCTGCTGACGAAGGGCTGAGACCCGCCGTGAACCGCTCCGTCCTCCTCGTCATCGCCCACGGCAGCCGCGACCCGCGGCACGCGGCGACCGTCCAGGCGCTGGTGCGCCGGGCCGGTGCGCTGCGGCCGGGGCTGCGCGTGGAGACGGCGTTCCTGGAGTTCAACCTGCCGTCGGTGCCGGGGGTCCTCGACCGGCTCGCCGCCGACGGGGTGCGGGACGTGGTGGCGCTGCCGCTGCTGCTGACCCGCGCCTTCCACGCGAAGACCGACATCCCCGCCGTACTGCGCCAGGCGCCTCCGTCCCTGAGCATCCGCCAGGCGGAGGTCCTCGGCCCGTCGCCGCTGCTGATCGCGGCGGTGGAACGGCGGCTGTACGAGGCCGGGCTCACGCCCGGCGACAAGAGCGCGGCCGGGGTCGTCCTGGCCTCGGCGGGCTCCACAGACCCGGAGGCGATCGCGGTGATCGCAGAAACGGCGCGGGAGCTGCGGCGCACCGGTTGGTGCTCCGTGCGGCCCGCCTTCGCCTCCGCATCCCTTCCCCGTACGGACGAGGCCGTCCGCGCCCTGCGCGCGGAGCCGGGCGTCCGGCGGGTGGCCGTCGCGCCGTACGTCATCGCCCCCGGCCGCCTCCCGGACCGCATCGCGGCCGGCGCGGCGGGGGCGGACGTCCTCGCGGACGTCCTCGGCCCCTCTCCCGAGCTGGCGCGACTCCTCCTGGAGCGGTACGACGGCGCGCGGGCGGCACGGCACGCGGTGGCGCGCACCGCCTGAGCCGAGGCGCGAGCGCGGCCGATCAGGCGACCGCGCGTGCCGGCGACGACGCCGCCGCGGCCGACGCGACGAAATTCACCCTTCCAACAGCGCATCCTTTCCGCCCTCTTGCGCGTCTTGTGTGCGCCGGGTCCGTTCCGGATCCGGCGCGCACACCGACTCCTACCAAGGGCAGAACATTTTGCTGACTTCGACACTCGGCGTACGCCGTGCCGTCACCGTCTCGCTCACGGCGTCGGCCGTACTGGCCGGGGGCCTGTTCGCGGGTCAGGCGCACGCCGCGACGCCCGCCCCGTCGATCACCGCCCCCGGCGGCTTCGTCATGAACAACGGGACGGGCACCACGCTGTACGGGAAGGCCGCGGACACCCGCCGGTCGACCGGTTCGACCACGAAGATCATGACCGCGAAGGTGGTGCTGGCCCAGCGCGGCCTCAACCTCGACGCCAAGGTCACGGTCCAGAAGGCCTACAGCGACTACATCGTCGCCAAGAACGCCTCCTCCGCCCGGCTCATCGTCGGCGACAAGGTGACGGTCCGACAGCTCCTCTACGGCCTGATGCTGCCGTCGGGTTGCGACGCGGCCTACGCGCTGGCCGACAAGTTCGGCACCGGCACCACCCGGGACGCCCGGATCAAGTCGTTCATCGGGAAGATGAACGACGAGGCCCGCAAGCTCGGCATGCGGAACACCCACTTCGACTCGTTCGACGGAATAAGCAATGGCAGCAACTACTCGACTCCGCGCGACCTGACCAAGCTCGCGAGCAGCGCGATGAAGGACGCCACGTTCCGCACCGTGGTGAAGACGAAGTCCACGAGCCAGAAGGTGACCACGAAGTCCGGTGGCTACCGGTACATGTCGTGGACCAACACGAACAAGCTCCTGAGCACGTACAGCGGCGCGATCGGTGTGAAGACCGGTTCGGGCCCGCAGGCCAAGTACTGCCTCGTCTTCGCGGCCACCCGCGGCAGCAAGACGGTCATCGGCGCGGTCCTCGGTGCGCCTTCCGAGGCGAACCGGGCGGCCGACGTCAAGAAGCTGCTGGACTACGGCTTCAGCAGGTAGACGGCACCGGCCGGCGGCCACGGCCTAGTCGAAGTCGAGGCCGCCGGTACGGGTCCGCTTGAGCTCGAACAGGTCGGGGTGGTTCGCGAGGACCCGGAAGCTGTCGAAGAGCTCGGCGGCCCGCTCGCCGCGCGGGATGGCCCGCAGGACGGGCCCGAACCAGACGGTGCCGTCGACGTGGATCGTCGGGGTGCCGACGTACCCGTCGGCCTCGGGCTCCTTGCCGGCGTCGTGGCTGCGCCGGACGGCCTCGTCGTAGGACGGGTCGTGGGCGGCGGCGGCGAGTTCGGGCGGCAGGCCCAGTTCGTTGAGCGCCTCCGCGATGACGGCGTCGAAGTCCTTCTGCTTCTTCTCGTGGATGCGGGTGCCGTACGCGGTGTAGAGCGGGCGCAGGATCTCCTCGCCGTGCCGCTCGGCGGCGGCGACCGCCACCCGGACCGGGCCGATGGAGGCGTCGACGAGCTCGCGGTACCAGTCGGGCAGGGTGTTGCCCTCGTTGTGGAGGTACAGGCTCATGACCTTGAAGCGCAGGTCGATGTCCCGGCGCTCCTCGACCTCCAGGATCCAGCGCGAGGTGATCCAGGCGAAGGGGCAGGCGGGGTCGAAGTAGAAGTCGACGGCGGGGCGGGACGGGGACGGCGGGCGGGTCTCGGTGGTCGTCATACCGTCGAATCTAGCCAGGAGGTGGCCTGTCGTCCTGGTCCAATCACGGGCCGTCGCAGTGGGCCACTTCGCCGGTCAGTCCTCACGCGTCATCTCGATGAGCTTGACCACCGTGTTCCAGTTCCTGGCGGTGGTGACGAGCCCCTTCACGACGGACGGGCGGGTGAGCACCGGGGCCAGCTTGGACGTCCCGAGGCCGCCGGGGACGTGGAGGTAGAGCACCCGGTCTCCGAGCGCGAAGTCCTCGGGGAGGTAGGCCTCGCGGTCGATCGCGGCGAAGCGCTCGGGGTCGACGGGTCCGGAGCAGTAGACGGCGTGGAGCTCCTTCCCCGCCAGCTCGGCGGCCGGGAAGGGGCAGGCCTCGGCGACGGCGGCGAGGTAGTCGCCGTCCCGGACGAGGCAGTCGACGCGGAAGCCGAAGCGGCTCTCGATCGCGTCCTCAAGCTCCGTGTTGAGCGCGTCCTCGGAAGCCCCGGAGTCGGTCGTGAAGACCGCGTTCCCGCTCTGGAGGTACGTACGGACGCCTCCGTGTCCGAGGCCTTCGAGGAGCTCGCGGAGCTCCGCCATCGGGACCTTCCGGCGCCCGCTCACGTTGATGCCGCGGAGCAGGGCCGCGTACGTCTTCGTCATGGGCCCAATGTAGGCGGCCACCGCGCCTCGTGGGGGGCGGCACGGTGGCCGGTTCGAACACTGTCCGATGAAGGGGATCCTGGAGAAGACCCTTCACTTATCTGTGACTTATTCAACAAGGTTTCGTAATCGCGAATCCATCGATTGCGCCGATAGCGGGCGCGCGCACGGTCGCCGGCCGCGACCGGCCGGCCGCGCGGGGGCCGGCCGCGACGGATGCGAGACTTCGGCGCAAGGACACAGGTGAGGGAGAGGCCGATGGACGAGGCGAGGGCACGAGAGATCCTGGGGGCGGCGGGGCTGCCCGTCGCGGAGGCGCGGCTGCTCGCCCTCGGGGAGAACGCGGTCTTCGCCGTGGACGCTCTCGTGGTGAAGGTGGGCCGGGACGCCGAGCTGTTCGAGCGGGCCGAGCGGGAGGTCGCGCTGGCCTCGTGGCTGGAGGCGGCGGGCGTTCCGGCCGTCCGGGCCGCCGAGGAGAAGCCGCGCCTGGTCGACGGGCACCCGGTGACCGTCTGGCACCGGCTGCCCGACGCGGTCCGGCCGACCGAGCCCCGCGATCTGGCCCCGCTGCTCCGCGCGGTGCACGCCCTGCCGGAGCCGGCGGGCCTCGCCCTCCCCCGCCGCGACCTGCTCGGCGGGGTCGAGCGGTGGCTGCGGCTTGCGGGCGACGCGATCGACCCGGCGGACGCGGCGTTCCTGCGCGAGCGCCGCGACTCCTTCGCCCCGGCGGCGGCCGCGCTGGTCCCGCGCCTGACTCCGGGCCCGATCCACGGGGACGCCCTCCCCCGGAACGTCCACGTCGGCCCGGACGGTCCGGTGCTGGTGGACCTGGAGACCTTCTCGTCCGACCTGCGCGAGCACGACCTCGTGGTGCTCGCCCTCTCCAGGGACCGGTACGGCCTCGATCCGGCCGCCTACGACGCCTTCACGGAGGCGTACGGCTGGGACGTCAGGGAGTGGGACGGGTGCGCGGTACTGCGCGGGGCGCGGGAGACCGCGAGCTGTGCGTGGGTGGCGCAGCACGCGCCGGCCGACCCGAAGGCCCGGGCCGAGTTCGAGCGGCGGGTGGCCTCGCTGCGGGACGGCGACCCGGAGGTCCGCTGGTACCCGTTCTGACATCATGACCGGTGCCGAAACCGGCCTGATGAACGGGGTGTCGAGATGCGTGTCGAACTGTCCGAGGTCTCCCTCGACGTCGAGGTGAGCGGCGAGGGGCCGGCGGTGCTGCTGGTGCACGGCTTCCCCGACAGCCGGCATCTGTGGCGCCATCAGGTCGCGGCCCTGACGGCCGCCGGCTTCCGGTGCGTCACGCCCACGCTGCGGGGCTTCGGCGCGTCGGACCGTCCGGAGGGCGGCCCGGAGGCGTACCACCCCGCGAAGCACGTCGGCGATCTGCTCCAGCTCCTCGCCCGGCTGGACCTGGACCGGGTCCACCTGGTCGGCCACGACTGGGGTTCCGGCATCGTCCAGGGCCTCGCCGGTGTGGTGCCGGACCGGGTGCGCAGCCTGAGCCTGCTGTCGGTGGGGCACCTGGGCGCCATCCGGGCCGCCGGCTGGGAGCAGAAGCAGCGGTCCTGGTACATGCTGCTGTTCCAGCTGGCGGGGGTCGCCGAGGACTGGCTCTCGCGAGACGACTTCGCCAACCTCCGCGAGATGCTGGCCGAGCACCCGGACTCGGACTCCGTCATCGAGCCGCTGCGTGCCCCCGGCGCCCTCACGGCCGCGCTGGACATCTACCGCGCCGGCCTCCCGCCGGAGGTCCAGTTCGGCGCCGACGTGCCGCTGGTCCCGCTGCCGACGGCGCTGCCGGTCATGGGCCTGTGGTCCACCGGCGACCGCTTCCTGACCGAGCGGTCGATGTCCGGCTCGGGCGACTTCGTGAGCGGCTCCTGGCGCTACGAGCGCGTCGAGGAAGCCGGTCACTGGCTCCAGCTCGACCAGCCGGAGCGGGTGAACGACCTGCTGCTGTCGTTCCTCAAGGAGAACTCCTGACGGGCCGTCTGCGGGGCTCGTCGGCGGGGCCCTTCCGCGGGGCTCGTCAGCGAGGCCCTTCCGCGGGGCTCGTCGGCGAGGCCCGTCGGCGGGTTCAGGTCGATCACCCTTGACCCCGTGTGACCGCTTCCGCGCGGCGGCTGGCGGATCGCGACCGTTTCCCCGGGCGCCGTTGGCGGAGGGAGCTTTCAAACCCTCCGGGAGGGTGACTCCGCCGCGCCCTCGGCGGAGGCGAGCCGTGTCCTGATTCCGCGCTGCCAGGGCCTCTGAGCTGCGACGATGCGCCCGTCTGAGCCGACCGGCCCGCTGGCCGGCCAGCCCCCATGAGAGGACGGCTTCGTGAGCAACCCGCAGGACGACAACCAGATCAGTGCGGTCACCTCGGCACAGCTGGCACGAATCGCAGACCACGGCATCTACGCCTCCGCCACCGCGCTGGACCCGGCCGCCGCCAACCTGGCCGAAGCGCTGGTCGCCACGCTGAACGGCACGGCGGACCAGCCCCTGCTCCCGCCCGAGCTCCAGCAGCTGGTGGACCAGGTGCGGGCGAAGGCGACCATCGGCTTCCCGTGGATCACCGCTCACGACGGTGTGCGGCTCTCGGCGTTCTCGATCAGGCTCGACGGCGACGAGCCCCGCCCCGTGGTGATCGTGCCGTCGGGCTGGACGCCGCTCGGCTGGTCCATCTTCGCGTACGCGTACCTCCGGCTGGCGTTGCGCGGCTACCACGTCCTCGCGTACACCCCCCGCGGCATGGGCCTGACGTTCCCGCTGTCCAACGGCACCTACATCGACGCGCCGTTCACCTCCGGCGGCACGATCGACGTCGCCGGCCCCGACGACTGGGCCGACGGCTCCACGGTCATCGACCACGCGCTGGAGCACTTCGGTCCGAGCAAGGTCGCCTTCCTCGGCGAGTCGTACGGCTCCGGCATCAGCCAGCTCGTCGCGGCGCACGACCCGGGAGACCGCGTCGACGCCGTCGTCGCCCTGAGCACCTGGGGCAACCTCGCCACCAGCATCCACGACAACGGCACCCGGCACCTCAAGGCCGTGGACGCCCTGGTCAAGTTCACCGGCGGCCCCAAGGAGCGGAAGTTCGACCCCGCCACGCTGCGGCTGCTCGAGGACTTCGAGGCCGGCCGGAACATCGACGCCGTGCTGGCCTGGGGCTCGGAGCGGGCGCCCGCCTCGTACACCGGGCAGACCAACGCCCGCAACATCCCCACGTTCTTCTCCAACACCTGGCACGAGACGCTTTTCCCGGTCAACCAGGTCGTCGAGCACTTCGAGCGGCTGACCGTGCCCAAGCACCTGAACCTGTGGATCGGCGACCACGCCGCGCCCGAGGGCGCCGGTCTGACCATTCCCTTCAGCGGGCCGAACCTCCCCGTCGAAGAGGCCTTCGCCTGGCTCGACCACCATGTGCTCGGTGCCGACAACGGCGTGTCCGAGTGGCCCGCGGTCAACAGCCAGGTCATGTTCACCTACCGGACCCGGACCGACCCGGACACCGGGGAGAACGTCATCACCGAGCCCGCCGTCCGCGAACCCCACTCCTCCTGGGCGGATGTCACCACCTCCACGGAGCGCTGGTACCTGACGTCCGTCGGCTCCGACAGCCGTGACGGCGGCCTCGCCAAGGAGGCGGAGACCGGCTGGAAGCGGGAGTTCACCGCGGGCCGGCTCACGGAGGCCACCGCGGTCGACGAGATCATCACCACCGGCCAGGCCGAGTGGAACGGCAACCCGAAGACCTACCCCACGGACAAGTTCGAACGGCAGCACCTCGCCGTGTGGACCACCGGCCCCCTCGACGCCGCCGCGGGCAGTGCCGCCCGCCGCGTCCGCGGCGTCCCCGAGCTCACGCTCACCGTGCGCAGCACCGCCGACTCGGTGACGCTCGTGGCCTACCTCTTCGACGTCGGTCCCGACGACACGGCCCGCATCATCACCCACGAGCCCCTCACCCTGACCGACCTGACCCCCGGCGCGGATCACACCGCCACGTGGAGGCTCCAGGCCGCGGGCTACGACGTGGCCGCGGGCCACCGCCTGATGCTCGCCGTCAACAGCAAGGACAAGCTCTACTCCGACGCCCTCACGGACGCCGGCACCGACAGCGCCACGACGACGATCACGTCGGTCGACGGCGAGGCCGCCCACCTGATGCTGCCGCTGGGCTGATCCGGCCGGTGCGGCAAGGCGGTTCAGACCGCCGCCGCGACCGCCTCGCGCAAGGGCCACGTCGGGTCGACGACCGCCTCGGCGTCGCCCTTGCCGCGCAGGAAGGCCTGGAAGTTCTCGGCCCAGGCTCGGTACCAGCCGATCTGGCGGTCGTGCAGCTCGGCCGGGTCGAGGCCGGCCACCTGGGGGTGGCGCTCGGCTATCGCGACGGCGACCCGCACGGCGGCGAGCGCGTCGGCGGCGGCCTGGTGGGCGGCTTCGAGCACGACGCCGTACTCGGCGCAGACCGCTTCCAGGTTGCGCTTGCCGCGCCGGTAGCGGTCGACGGCCCGGTCGATGGTGTAGGGGTCGACGACCGGACCGATGGCCGTGCCCCCGAGCCGCTCCTCGAGGGACGGGAGTCCGTGGCGGCGCAGTTCGGCGGCGAGGAGCGTCAGGTCGAAGGAGGCGTTGTACGCCACGACCGGGACGCCGTCCTCCCAGTACGCGGCGAGGGCCTCGGCGATCTCGTCGGCGACCTCGCGCACCGGCCGGCCCTCGGCCGCCGCGCGCTCGGTGCTGATGCCGTGGATCGCGGAGGCCTGCTCCGGGATCCGGATGCCCGGGTCGGCGAGCCAGTCCCGCCGGTGTGTGACCCGCCCCCCGCCGTCGACCTCGACGATCGAGGCCGTGACGATACGGGCCTCCAGCGGTTCGGTGCCGGTCGTCTCCAGGTCGAAGCCGACCAGCGTGTCGCCGTGCCAAGCCATCGGGTCCTCCTTACGTGATCTCCCCCGTGGTGTTGAACACCCTCGCACGCACCACTGACAACGCCGCCGGCTGCCCCCGGCGAGGGGTCAGGAGACGGGCCGGGAATCGAGCCAGACCGACTCGAATTCCTCCCGGTATGTCTCGAAGAGTCCGTGATCTCCCTCACGGGAGGACTGTCCCTGCCGGACGACGTTCCGGCCGCCGCCGCGCAGGACGAGGACCGGGGCCTCCATGCCGCGGGCCCTGCGCAGATAGGACTGGACGACGCCCACGCCGTCCGGGCCGTCGCCGTCCACCAGATAGGCGGTGAAGCGGGGGGTCTCGTCGAAGACGTGGATCTGGAAGGCCCCCGGGTCGCGCAGCTTCGAGCGGACCCGGCGCATGTGCAGGATGTTCATCTCGACGGAGCGGCTCAGCTCGCCCTTCTTGAGGCCGAGCTCGCGCTCGCGCCGCTTGACGGCGCTGCTCGCGGGGTTGAGGAAGAGGAGCCGGGTGCGGCAGCCGGACTCGGCGAGCCGGACCATGCGGCGGCCGGAGAAGTTCTGCACGAGCAGATTCAGGCCTATGCCGGTGGCGTCGAGGCGGCGGGCTCCGCCGAAGAGGTCCTCGGCGGGCAGCTGCCGCTGGAGCCTGACCCGGTCGGGGTGGACGGAGACGACGTCCGCGTACCGGTCGCCGACGAGGTCCTCGACGGCGTCGACGGGCAGCCGGTCGGCGGAGGGCACTCCGGCGCCGCTGCCGAGGATCTCCAGGATGCGGGCGGAGGCCCGCTCGGACTGGGCGAGGACGGTGAGCGAGAGCGCCCGGTTGCGGGAGACCACGTTCCGCGTGACCTCCAGCTCGTCGAGGGCGAGTTCGACCTCGCGCCGGTCGTCGAAGTAGGGCTCGAAGCACGGCCAGTGCTGCACCATCAGCTCGCGGAGCTGGGGCAGCGTCAGGAAGCTGAGCACGTTGTCGTCGGCCGGGTCGAGGAGGTAGCCCTTGCGGCGGGAGACCTCGCGGACGGCGACCGCCCGCTGCACCCACTCCTGGCCGGCCGGACCCGCCGCGGCCACCACCCACTCCTCGCCGTGCACGGGTTCGTACACGGGCCGCAGGACGGCGGCGACGACGGCGCGGAGCCGCTGTTCGACGAGGTTCAGCCAGATGTACGCGCGCCCGGCCCGCTGGGCGCGGGTGCGGACCTCGCTCCAGGCCTCGGCGCCCCAGTCGAGCTCCGCCCCGATCTCCACCGGCCGGGCGACGGTGACCGCGCCGGGCGGCGCCTCGGCGGGGTCGGCCGGACCCCCTTCGTGACCCGCGTCACCTGGGGGCAGCTCCAGACCTCCCGAGCTCACCCGCGCACCGCCTTCTGCTCCTGGAAGCCCGTTTCGACCACTACGACAACGATCAAGGAAGGGTACTCCGGGAGCGGGAGGCGGTGCAGCAGGATCGTCAGGCTGCTTGCTCAACTACCCAGATCGGGCTGCCCGTTCTGAGAGGCGAGATCGGGCGGAGTGAGCGGATTCATAGCGGTTACGTCCCTGGGGGCGAGCTGGAAGCCCTGCCAGTGGACCGGCATGGGCTGCTGGTCCTCGTCCCGGGCGATGTGGTGGAACCCGATGTTGACCCACACGGACGGTTTGGTCAGAGTCTCACCGTTGACCCATTTGTCCACGCTGTTACCGGCGTTGGGCGCGCAGTTGCCGATGTTGTCGCTCGCGTACTGCTCGCAGGCGCGCGACTGGGTGAAGTAGACGTCGTGCTTGGTGAAACCGCGCCCCGCGTGGGTGTCGGTGTGGCCGGGCACGATCTCGTACGAGCGGGCGTGGCCGTCGGCGTTCTTTCCGGTGTCGCTGACCACGCGCCACCAGCGCATGTTCTTGGCGTCGCCGGCGAGTTCCTTGGTGACGAGGGTGCGCTTGGTCGTCACGGTGGGGCCGCCGCCGCCCGCGGGTGGCGGGGTGACGGTGGAGTCGTACTGCTCGATCCGGTCCTTGGTGGAGCCGTCCAGGCCGAAGTCGAGCTTCCAGAAGACGTTATGCGCGTGGCTGGTGGCGTAGGAGCGGGCGCCCTTGCCGATGGGCCAGCCGCGGCCGTCGGTGGCGTTGTAGTCGACCGGCGAAAGGCTGCCGGTGGCGCCGACGTTGGCGCCTATGGAGCCGTCGGCGGCGAAACGCCACTCGGTGATGCACTCGTACCAGCCGACCTTGTTCACGGTGTAGACGAGCAGGTCCTTGGCCTGGGCGTGCCAGACCTTGGCGCCGTTGTCACTGGCCATGCGGTAGGCGTGGCCGCGGGCCCGGGTCGTGGTGCACAGGCCCTTGACGTCGCCGGCCTCGGGCACCTTGATCGTGGTGAGGGTGCCGCCGGGGCATTCGGCGGGCTTGAGGGCCTGCAGGCCCCAGCCGAAGCCGGCGCCGGTGAGGTCGTCGTACTCGGCGCCGCCGTCGTCGTACGGCACGTGGATCTGGGCGAGCCGGGCGCTGGCGAGGACCTTCACCGGGGCGGCCGTGCCGGGCGGCTGGTAGGTGATCTTGTCGAGGACGAGGCCGGCGTCGGTGCTGTACCGCCAGCACATGCGCCAACTGGCGCCGCCGTCGAGCTTCTGCGTGATGCGGTAGGCGGAGGAGCAGTCGGGGCCCGCCGCCCAGGCGGTGCGCGGGGGCGGCGGGGTGGGTGCGGCGGTGGCGCCGGTCGCGGGGCCGGCGGCGGCGGTGGCGGTGCCGAGCAGGGCGGCCGCGGTCAGGGCGGCGCCGCGCCCGCGGACACGCCGCTGCCGGGTGGAATGGCTGCGCTGGGTGGACATGGGAACGTACTCCCTCGTACGGAGATGCGGCAGGAGGACCGGGGCGGCGGTGGTCAGCCGACGCGGGTGACGGTCCTCGCGGAGAGGTCGACGATCAGGTTCCGGGTGTCGATCCAGGCCCCGTTGAGGACCTTGGTGACGAGCCGGACGCAGCGGTGCTCGCCGCATTCGGCCAGCTGCGCGGGTACGGCGGCCTCGCGGTAGGGGCGGTAGGCGTCGCCGTTGAACCACAGCTGGGTGGTGGAGGTGAGCTCCTTGCCGGTGGCGTCCTCGTAGTCCTCCTTGACGCCCTTGCCGAGCGGGCTCGCGAGGATCAGCTCCAGGGCCTCGCGCAGCTCCTCCGGGTGGGCGGAGGGCTGGACGCCCTTCTGCGTACCGGACTTCTCGACCTTCCCCGTGTCGAGGTTGACGGTCCGGGTGACGAGTTCGTCCCGCGCGTAGTCGTAGAAGCGCACGTCGGCGCGGCGCGTGGGGTCGCCCGGCCGGGGTTCGGCGAGCTCGGTGGCGAGGTGCTGCGGGCCCGGGCCGCCTTCGACGTCCTGCTGGGCGGAGGCGCCGGGCGGGGTCAGCGCCAGTGCCTCGGCCCGGGCGAGCTCGGCGTCGGTGAGCGGATCGCTGCCCACGCCCTTCGCGCCTTCCGCCGGCGCGGGTACCACGGTCGCGGGCGGCGGCGCGGAGCCGACGGCCTGCGCTCCGGTCCCGTCCTGTCCGGCGGACGCGCCGGACTCCCCCGCGGCCGCGTTCGCTCCGTCCGCCCCCACGGACACGGTGCCGCGCCCGCCCGGCGTGTCGTCGGCCCCCGCCGTTCCCGGCAGGGTGATCGCGACCGCGACGGCGGTTCCCGTCACCGCCATGGCCGCTCCGGCCACCACCTTCCCCAGGTGGCGGCGCGCTATTTCGTACACACTTCCCCCTCTTTCCCCCCTCTTGGTCCTGCGGTCACCCGGTAGGACGGGGCGAAGTCCTAGGAGGTTGCCCCTCTTTCGGGCAGGATCTGGCCAAAGAACACCACCTGAACCCGGACAGAAGAGGAAGATTCGTATCCATGCAGGTCTGGCCGGGACAGGCGTACCCCTTGGGCGCCACCTATGACGGAGCGGGAACCAACTTCGCGGTCTTCTCGGAGGCCGCCCACAGGATCGAGCTGTGTCTGCTCCACGACGACGGCTCGGAGACGGCGGTGGAGCTGCGCGAGACGGACGCGTTCGTCCGGCACGCCTATCTGCCGGGCGTGATGCCGGGTCAGCGGTACGGGTTCCGGGTGCACGGCCCGTACGCCCCGGAGCGGGGGCTGCGCTGCAACGCGGCGAAGCTGCTCCTCGACCCTTACGCGCGCGCGGTGTCGGGGCAGGTGAAGTGGGGCGAGGCGGTGTACGGCTATCCGTTCGGGCGGCCGGACGCCCGCAACGACCTCGACTCGGGCCCGCACACGATGACCTCGGTGGTCGTCAACCCGTACTTCGACTGGGGCGACGACCGCCGCCCGCGCACCGAGTACCACCACACGGTGATCTACGAGGCCCATGTGAAGGGCCTGACGATGCTCCACCCGGACCTCCCCGAGGAGCTGCGGGGCACGTACGCGGGGCTCGCGCACCCCTCGGTGATCGGCCATCTGAAGGAACTGGGCGTCACGGCGTTGGAACTGATGCCGGTGCACCAGTTCGTGAACGACCACCGGCTGGTGGACGCGGGGCTGTCCAACTACTGGGGCTACAACACGATCGGCTTCTTCGCCCCGCACAACGCGTACGCGTCGTGGGGTGACCGGGGCCAGCAGGTCCTGGAGTTCAAGTCGGCGGTGCGGGCGCTGCACCAGGCGGGCATCGAGGTCATCCTCGACGTGGTCTACAACCACACCGCCGAGGGCAACCACCTGGGCCCGACGCTCTCCTTCCGGGGGCTGGACAACCCCTCGTACTACCGGCTGTCGAACGACCCCCGGTACTACACGGACACCACGGGCACCGGGAACTCGCTGCTGATGCGCTCCCCGCACGTGCTCCAGATGATCATGGACAGTCTGCGGTACTGGGTGACCGAGATGCACGTGGACGGCTTCCGCTTCGACCTGGCGGCCACCCTGGCCCGCCAGTTCCACGAGGTGGACCGGCTGTCGTCGTTCTTCGACCTGGTGCAGCAGGACCCGGTGGTGAGCCAGGTGAAGCTGATCGCCGAGCCGTGGGACGTCGGCGAGGGCGGCTACCAGGTGGGCAACTTCCCACCGCTGTGGACGGAGTGGAACGGCAAGTACCGCGACTGCGTCCGGGACCTCTGGCGGGGCGAGCCGCGGACCCTCGCCGAGTTCGCCTCCCGACTCACCGGCTCCTCCGACCTCTACCAGGACGACGGGCGGCGCCCGCTCGCCTCGGTCAACTTCGTCACCTGCCACGACGGTTTCACGCTGCGCGACCTCGTCTCGTACAACGACAAGCACAACGAGGCGAACGGCGAGGGCAACCGGGACGGCGAGAGCCACAACCGCTCCTGGAACTGCGGTGCGGAGGGCGAGACCGACGAGGTGGGGATCACCGAGCTGCGCGCCCGCCAGACGCGCAACTTCCTCGCCACCCTGATGCTGTCGCAGGGCGTGCCGATGCTCAGCCACGGCGACGAGTTCGGGCGGACCCAGGGCGGCAACAACAACGCGTACTGCCAGGACAACGAGGTGTCCTGGGTGCGGTGGCCGAAGGAGAACAGCGAGACGGAGGGCACGCTGCTCCGCTTCACGCGCGCGATGGTCCGGCTGCGGCGCGACCATCCGGTCTTCCGGCGCCGCCGCTTCTTCCACGGGCGGCCGGTGGAGGGCACCCACGACGAGCTCACCGACATCGCCTGGTTCACACCCGAGGGCGAGGAGATGACGTCCCGCGACTGGCAGGCGGCGCACGCCCAGGCGCTGACCGTCTTCCTCAACGGCAACGCCATCTCGGAGCCCGGCACCCAGGGCGAGCGGATCGCCGACGACTCGTTCCTGCTGATGTTCAACGCCTCGTCGAAGGAGCTGGAGTTCGCTGTCCCGGACAGTCACGGGCGCTGCTGGCGGATGGTCGTGGACACCTCCGACCCGGAGGGCATGCCGCCGCAGGAGGGTCCGGAGCTCGCGGCCGGCGAGCGGGTGACACTGGCGCCGCTCAGCCTGACCGTTCTGCGCCGGCCGGCCTGACCTCCCGTAGGGCGACGGCGGCGGGAGCCGTCACCCGCACCGACCAGGAGAGCACCGCGCAGGCCACGGCCGCCCCCACCGCCACCGCGAAGGCGGCGGGGGCTCCGTGGGCCTCGGCGAGGCGGCCGGAGAGCGCCAGGGCGAGGGCCTGACCGCCGACGATCCCGCTCGTGAGGAAGGCCATGGACTCGGCGAGCCGGGCGGCCGGCACGGTCCGCTCGGTGAGTCCGAAGACGGTGATCAGGTGCGGGGCGTAGGCGGCGCCGAGGACCACCACCACCGCGTACAGCGCACCGAGGGAGCCGGCGAACAGCAGGGGCACGGAGAGCACGACGAGCCCGGCGGTGGCCGCGCGCCATCGGGTCGTCAGCCCGACGCGGGCGGGCACGGCGGCCATCGACAGTCCGACGGCGGCGCTCATCACCCCCATGGCCGCGTAGACGAGGCCGGCCTGGGCGGGCGCGCCGAGCTCCTCGGTGAGCGCGGTGATCCCGGCCTGCGAGGCGCCGAACATGGCGCCCTGGAGCACCATCGTGCCGCGCAGGGCGTACGCCGATCCCGGCAGCCGCGTCCGTTCGGCGGCACTCTTCCGGGTGGAAGCGGACTGCTCCGGGGCGGTGGCGCGGGCCGTGGGGTGCAGCGCGAAGGCGGAGCCGCAGACGACGAGCAGGAGCGCGGCCGCGAGGAGGGCGGCGGCCGGGTGGGCGAGGGCCGCGGCGAGGCCGACGAAGGCCGGGCCGAGGACGAACGACACCTCGTCGAGGGTGCCCTCGAAGGAGAGCACCGCGCCGACCAGCCGGTCGTCGGCCCCCGACCTCCGGGCGAGGGCCACCGACCGGGTCCGGGCGAGCGGCCCGACCTGGGGGACGGTGGCACCGGCGAGCACGGCGAGCGCCATCAGCCCCACGGTGGGCGCCTGGGCGAGCGCGGCCAGGACGAGGGCGGTGACGGCGACCGCGTTGGCGAGGGAGGCGGCGAGGACGACCCCGCGCTGTCCGTGCCGGTCGGCGAGGCGGCCGACGAGAGGTCCGGCGACGGTCTGTCCGGCCGCGAGCGCGCCGCCCGTGAGGCCCGCCGTGGCGAGGGAGCCGCTCGTCTCGGCGACCAGGAGCAGACTGCCGAGCTGACACATGGCGGTGGGCAGCCGGCCGAGGAAGGACACCACCGGGAGGGCCGGGCCGAGCAGCGACAGCGTGTCGCGATACATCCGGAGCATCACGCGAACGTAACGCGATGCACACGAACGGGTGCATGGGGCGATGACACAGAAGCCCTCCGACGGGGTACGTACGTTCGCATGACCTCTCTCCCGGTCCCGCCCGAACCGTCCGCGCCGTCCACCCCCTCCTCCGTCCCCACCGCGACCTACCGGCTCCAGCTCCAGCCGGAGTTCCCCTTCGCGGCCGCCGAGCGGGCCGTGCCGCACCTCGCCGGGCTCGGGGTCTCGCACCTCCACCTGTCGCCGGTCCTGGAGGCGGTGCCCGGCTCGACCCACGGCTACGACGTGACCGACCACCGGTCCGTACGGGCCGAACTGGGCGGCGAGGAGGGGCTGCGGGCGCTGGCCGCGACCGCCCGGGCGCACGGGCTCGGCCTCGTCGTGGACCTCGTGCCCAACCACATGGCGGCCTCCCCGCGGCACAACCACGCGCTGCGCGCCGTGCTCCGCGACGGGCCCGACTCGCCGTACGCCCGCTGGTTCGACATCGACTGGCGGGCCGGAGACGGCCGGCTGCTGCTCCCGGTCCTGCCCGCGCGGCTCCCGGAGGTACGGGACCGGCTGCGGGTCTCCGGCGGGTCCCTGCACCTGGACGGGCAGGATTTCCCGCTCCGCCCGGGCACGGAGGGGCTGCCGCTCGACGAGCTGCTCGACGCCCAGTGGTACCGGCTCGGCTGGTGGCGCCTGGCCCGCACCGAGCTCGACTACCGGCGCTTCTTCACCGTCTCGGAGCTCATCGGAGTGCGGGTCGAGGACCCCGGGGTGTTCGCGGACACCCACGCGAAGATCGTGGAGCTGGTCGCGGACGGGGTGATCGAGGGGCTGCGCATCGACCACCCGGACGGACTCGCCGACCCGCAGGGCTACCTGGAGGACCTGGCGGCGGCGACCGGCGGGCGCTGCTGGACGGTGGTGGAGAAGATCCTCACCGGCCCCGAGACCCTGCCCTCGGCCTGGCCGGTCGCCGGCACCACCGGGTACGACGCCCTCCGGCAGCTCGACGGCGTGTTCACCGACCCAGCCGGTGCCGACGAACTCGCCGACGTGTACCGGGAGTTCGTCGGCAAGGCCGCCGACCGCGGCGGCCGCTGGGAGGCGACCGCCCGGCGCGCCGCGTACGAGGTGGTCACCCACGACCTGGCCTCCGAGACGGCCGCCCTGACCCGGATCGCGGGCAGGATCTGCGCCGCCGATCCCGCGCTCCGGGACCACGCCCCCTGGGCGCTCGCCACCGCGGTCCGCGAACTCCTCGTCCGCGTGCCGGTCTACCGGCCCTACCGGACCGGCGGCGAGGAGGTGCTGACCCCGGAGGCGGCGCGCGGCGCGAAGGCCGCGTTCGCGGTGCCGGAGGAGGCGACGGCGGTCGACGTCGTACGGGACCTGGCGCTCGGCGCGCGCGGCGACGGACCCGAACACCGGGCCTTCCGGGCCCGGTTCGCGCAGACGTCGTCGGCGCTGCGGGCCAAGTCCGTGGAGGACACCGCCTTCTACCGGTACACCCCGCTGCTGTCGGCGAACGAGGTGGGCGGCGACGCGGGGCGCCCGGCGGTGACGGTGGCGGAGTTCCACGCGTACTGCGAGCGGATCGCCCGGGACTGGCCGGCCGCCGGCACCGTGCTGTCCACGCACGACACGAAACGCAGTGCCGACGTCCGGGCCGCCATCGCGGTGCTCGCCCAGTGCCCGCGGGTGTGGGCGGGCCTCCTCGCGGAGGTCGCGGAGGTGCCCGCGCCGGATCCGCACGTGGCGTGGACGGCCTGGCAGACGGCCTTCGGCTTCGGCACCCCGGACCCGGACCGGCTCGTGCCCGCGATCCTCAAGTCCGTGCGCGAGGCGGGGCTTCGGACCAGCTGGACCGAGCCCGACGCCGGGTACGAGCGGGCGGTCGCCGACTTCGCCGCGGCCGGCCCCGGCCGGATCCCGCTGCGGGCCGCCTCGGAGGCCGCCTTCGCCCTGGAGCCCCACATCCAGGCGCACGCGCTCGGCGCGGCCCTCGTCCAGCTGACGATGCCGGGGGTGCCGGAGCTCTACCAGAACACGGAGCGGGAGTACCGCGCCCTCGTCGACCCGGACAACCGGGCCCCGTTCGCGATCGGCCCGGACGACGACCGGACGGCGCTGGTCCGCGCGGCGCTCCGGCTGCGGCGGGACCGCCCGGAGGTGTTCGGCCCGGGCGGCACCTACACCCCGCTGGCGGCCGACGGCCCGGCGGCGTCCCACTGCCTCGCCTTCGCCCGCTCGGGGGCGGTGGTGACGGCCGTCACCCGGCTGTCCCTCCGCCTCGCCGAGGCGGGCGGCTGGCAGGACACCGAGCTGGTGCTCCCGGAGGGCCGATGGGCGGATCTCCTCGACGGCGTACGGGAGTTCATCGGCGGCCCGGCGACCGAGCTGAAACTCGCGGAGCTCTTCGCGGACCGTCCGGTGGCGCTGCTCGTACGGACGGGGTGAGGCGCCGCCGGTGACTTCGGGCGGCCCCGGAGGGTCAGGAGCGGGAGGCTCGCGAGACCTCGCACTTGGTGTACTCGGAGCCGTCGCCGGTTCCCGTGTACGGGGTGGTGAGCTCGGCCTTCTCGGAGGCGCCGGCGGCCACCGCGATGGCGGTCTTCGTGGCGGAGGCCGGGGTCGCGGTGCCGCCGGTGAACTTCATGGTGACGCTGTAGTCGTAGTCGAGCACGCCGTCGTTGTTCACGGTGATCCGGGCGACGAGGTTCTTGGACGCGGCGTCGTACGTGCACTCGTTGATGGTGACGTCGCGCTCGGCCTTCCTGGCGCTGCTGGAGCCGCCGGGCACGGAGCCGCCGGAGGTGCCGGAGGTGCCGTCGTCGTCGCTGTGGTTGCCGTTGCTGTGCGAGCCGCCGCCCGAGCTGCTGCCGCCGCAGCTGCCGCCGTGCGAGCCGCGGGCACCGGTCAGGGCGACGACCGCGATACCGAACACAGCGATGGCGCGGACATGACGAAGCTTCATGTGTGGATCCCCGTTGGAAGTGGTGGCGCAAAAGCGCTCTTTGACGAGCGCACGTCACCCTAACAGCGGTCGCGGGGGCCTCCCGCCCCCCACCCGGGACCCGCCTCAGCCGCCCGGACGGACGATCAGGCTGCGCGGGGCACGGGTGATGAGGCCGGCGAAGACGGGCCGGAAGCCGTCGGCGAGGCGCAGCCTCGGCATCGCCTCGAAGAGGGCGCGCAGGGCGAACTCGGCTTCGAGACCGGCGAGGAGGACGGCCGGGCAGCGGCCACTGCCGTAGGTGAGCTGGTCGGGGTCGTCACGGAACGGATCGAAGCGGTCCGGCTCGCGGAAGCGCTCCGGATCCCTGCCCGCCGAGCCGATCAGCAGGGCGACGGACGCGCCCGCCGGGACCGTACCGCCGCTCACCCCGACCTCCTCGCGGGTCCGGCGCATGGCGATCTGCACCGGCGGGTCGCGGCGCAGCGACTCCGTCCAGGCGCGGGCCACGAGCCCGGCGGGGGCGTCGCGGAGCGCGGCCACCAGGTCGGGGTCGGTGAGGACGTTGGCGAGGAAGGACGCGAGCGCCTTCTCCCGTACGGCGATCTGCCCGCCGCACTCCCCCGCGAGCGCTCCGGCCGCCCGGCCGCGCACCAGCCGCATCATGTCCCGGTACGGCACACCGATGGCGGCGGCGACGGTGCCGGCGGGCAGCCAGTGGCAGAAGTCGGCCACCAGATCCGCCTGTTGGCGTTCGGCGATCCGGCGGGCGAGGACGTACGCGGTGCGTTCCGCGACGGCGCCCAGCGCGTTGACCCCGATGTCGACGTGCGCCTCGTCGCAGGGCGGGTCCCCCGGCCGGTGCCCGTGCGTGAAGCGGCTGTCGGTGAGGGCGGCGGCGACGTCCGCGTACCGGCTGAGGACCCAGGCCCTCAGCAGCGGGTCGTACGTGAGCGGGAAGTCCTCGCGCAGGGTGCGGTGGATCGCGTACGGGTCACGCGAGGCGCCCGGGTCGAGGGGGCTCGGCGCGACGGTCCGCCCGGTCGGCCCCGCGGGCCAGCCCGCCGTCGGGTCGGCCACGGTCCGCACCCGGCCCGGCGCGGAGCCGGCGGCGGTACGGGGCGCAGCGCCGGTCCGGGGCACGCCGGGCGCCGCTACGGGTCCGGCGGTCGACGGCGCCGCCGGCGCCATCGGCGGAAGCCGGGTCCACGGGTCGCCCGACGCCTCGGACCGGCGCGTCCACGGGTCACCCGCCCGTTCCGGCAGGTCGTTCCCTATGCCCCGGTTCGGCTCGTCGCTCATCGCGCCCCCTGTCGATCGGCGGTGGGTGCCGCGGCCGGAGAAGGTGGCGCGCGTCCCCCAAGACCACCACCGGACGGGCCGGGCCGCCCGCCGCGTACGGCCGAACGGGTGAATGGGTGAACGGGGTCGGGGTCGGGGTCGCGCTCGGGTCGGGGCCCGGATCAGGTCCGGGGGCCGGGGGGCCGGGTCCGGCGGGGGCCCGGTTCGGGCTCGGGGCCGGTTCAGTCGTGGGACAGGCGGAACGACATCTGGCCGAAGCCGACCACGTCGCCCGGCCGGACGACCACGGCGCCGGTGACCCGGCGCCCGTTGACGGTGGTGCCGTTCGTGGAGCCGAGGTCGCGCAGCACCCACATCCCGCCCTGGAGGGAGAGTTCGGCGTGCAGCCGGGACGCGGTCTCATGGCTGAGCCGCAGCCCGTTCACCGGGTCGCGCCCGATCCGCAGGGGGTGCGGGCCGGGACGGGGCATCAGGAGCTTCGGCAGCCGCTCCGCGTGCCAGGCGCGCCCGAGGCGGGCCGTGAACGCCGACATCCGCTCGACCGCGCCCACCACCCGCTTGGTCCAGGTCCCCTCGGTCCGCAGGTCGGCGGTGAGCAGCTGGAGTTCGTCGGACCTGCGGGCCTGGAGCGCGCGCTCCATCCGGAAGACGAAGGTGTCGTGCGAGATGCGGCCCTGCGCGGCGCCCTCCCGGAGCAGCACCAGCGCACGGTCCCGCTCGGCGTCGGTCAGCCGAGGGGAGTTCGCCGGAAGCTCGAAAGGGGTCGTCACACACGTGATTGTCCGTCCGCCGGTGCCGCAGTGTCCAGAAGCGGCCCTGGCCAGCGAATATCCGTACCGGTCGCCCCCTGTTCGCTGCTACGGTCCGCTGTCTCCACACCACGGATCCCCAGGGGGAAAACCCGACGTGACCACGTCTTCTTCGTCCGCTTCCTCGTCCGCTTCCTCGTCCGCGTCCGAGTCCGCCTCCGCAGCGGTTTCCGAGTCCGCTTCCTCGGCTGCCTCCGCCTCCGATTCCTCGGCTGCGGCCGCGTCCGCATCCCCGGCCGCGCGCGACCTCGTCATCCGTCCGCTCGCCGGGCCGGAGGAGCTCGACCTGTTCCTGCGGCTCTCCTACTCCCTCGACCACGAGCTCGCCGACGACCTCGCGGTCGGGCGCCGGCTGCCGGAGTGGATGTGGGTCGCGCTCGACGGCGACCGGCTCCTGGGCCGGCTCTCGTGGTGGGCGAAGGCGGCGGGTTCCGCACCGCAGGCGCTCGACTTCCTGGACCTCGACCCGGGGCTTCCGCCGGAGGAACGCGTCGAGGTCGGCCTGCGGCTCCTGGAGACCGCCACGGCCGCCGTGATACCGGCCGGCGCGCGGTGGCCGGAGTTCGAGCGGTACATGCCGGCGGACTGGCGTGACGTGCCGGAGACCCGCTCCGTCCTGGAGTCGGTGTTCGGCGTCCTGGAGCGGACGGGGGCCCGCCCGCTGGTCGAGCGGCTGCGCCTGGAGTGGCTGCCCGGCACGCCCGTACCGGAGCCGACGGGCCGCCTGGAGTTCCGTCCGGTACGGGACCGCGAGGACCTGGTGGCCCTCATGACGCCGGTACTGGAGGGCACGCTCGACGCGCACGGGAAGGCCGATCTGGCGTCGGGCCTGTCGGCGCGGGAGGCGGCGGAGCTGCACTACGACGAGGAGCTCGCGCAGTACTCCTCGCCCCGGGCGTGGTGGCGGGTGGCCCTGGCCCCGGAGAGCGGCGAGCCCGTCGGCTTCGTCGTCCCGGCGCGCAACAACTACAACCACACGATCGCGTACATCGGCGTGCTGCCCGCGCACCGCGGCCACGGCCACATCGACGAGATCCTGGCGGAGGGGACCCGCGTCCTGGCGGCCGTCGGCGTGCCCCGCATCCGGGCGGCGACCGATCTCGGAAACGTGCCGATGGCGGCGGCGTTCGCCCGGTCGGGCTATGCCACGTTCGAGCGCGCGATCAACTACGTGTGGGACGTGCCGGGCGCGTCGGGGTCCTGACTGCCAGGATGGACGCGGCAGTCATACGCTGAGTGGCTGGTCCGTCGACGAGGGGATTCCCGTGCTCTTCGAGGTGTGGGCGCCGAGCGCCCGTGACCGGGTGGTGCTGGCACTGAACGGCACCGACCATCTCCTGGAGCGGGACCCCCGACGGGACGGCTGGTGGTCCGGCGTCGTGCCCGCCGAGGACGGCGACCGGTACGGCTACGCCCTCGACCACCGGTCCGTCCTGCCCGACCCGCGCTCGCGCCGGCTCCCCGACGGGCCCGACGGCCTGAGCGCGGTCGTGGACCACTCCGCGTACTCCTGGCGCAACGAGTCTCCGCGCCTGCGGCTGCGCAGCGCCGTCCTGTACGAGCTGCACGTCGGCACCTTCACCCCCGAGGGGACCCTGGACGCGGCGGCCGCGCGGCTCGGGGAACTGGCGGGCCTCGGCATCACCCATGTGGAGCTGATGCCGCTGTGCCCGTTCCCCGGGGTGCGGGGCTGGGGGTACGACGGGGTGGCGCCGTGGGCGGTGCACGAGCCGTACGGCGGCCCCGAGGCGCTGAAGCGGTTCGTGGACGCGGCGCACGGGCTCGGCATGGGGGTGGTGCTCGACGTCGTGCACAACCACCTGGGCCCTTCCGGCAACCACCTCCCTTCCTTCGGGCCGTACTTCACGGAGACCCACCACACGCCGTGGGGCGCGGCGGTGAACCTGGACGCGCCGGGCTCGGACGAGGTGCGGGCGTACTTCCTCGGCAGCGCGCTCGCCTGGCTGCGGGACTACCGGATCGACGGGCTGCGGCTCGACGCGGTGCACGCGCTCGCGGACACCCGTGCGCTCACCTTCCTGGAGGAACTGTCGGCCGCCGTCGACGAGTTGGCGAAGGAGCAGGGCCGCCAGCACTTCCTGATCGCCGAGTCCGACCTCGCGGACCCGCGTACGACGACTCCGCGCACACTCGGCGGCCTCGGCGTCCACGCGCAGTGGAACGACGACTTCCACCACGCGCTGCACACCGCCCTCACCGGCGAGTCCCAGGGCTACTACGGCGACTTCGCCCGGACGCCGCTGGCGGCGCTCGCGAAGACGCTCACCCATGTGTTCTTCCACGACGGCTCGTACTCCTCGTTCCGGGGCCGCCACCACGGCCGGCCGGTGGACCGTGAGCGGACCCCCGCCCACCGCTTCCTCGGCTACGCGCAGACCCACGACCAGATCGGCAACCGGGCCCTCGGCGACCGCCTTTCGGCGTCCCTCTCCCCCGGCCTGCTCGCCTGCGCGGCGACCCTCGTGCTCACCGGCCCGTCCGTGCCCATGCTGTTCATGGGCGAGGAGTGGGGCGCGTCGACGCCCTGGCTGTACTTCACCGACCACACCGACCCGGAGCTCGCGGAGGCCGTACGCCAGGGCAGGCGGCGGGAGTTCGCGGCGCACGGCTGGGCCGCCGCCGACGTCCCCGACCCGCAGTCGCCGACGTCCCGCGACCGCTCGGTCCTCGACCGCGCCGAACGCGAGCGCGACCCCCACAACCGTCTCCTCACCTGGCACCGCCAGCTCATCGCGCTCCGCCGCACCCTTCCCGACCTCACCGATCCCGACCTGTCGGGCATCAAGGTCGCCTACGACGAGCAGGCCCGCTGGCTCGTCTTCCGCCGCGGCGACCTGCGCGTGGCCGTCAACCTCGGCCCCGAGCCCGCCGTCATCCCCCTCGGCACCAACGGCCGCGACCGCGTCCTCGCCTCCTGGGACCCGGCCGAAGGCCCTGACGCGGACGGAGTCCTCCACCTCCCCGGCGAGTCCGCGATCGTCCTGACGGACGGCTGACCGCCCGGGGCGGGTCGCCGCGCTGGTCGCGGGGCCCCGGCCCGGTAGGGGCTATTCGACGAGGGCCATCTCGTGCGGGGTGTTGTTGAAGCGGTGGCCCGCGCCGTCGTCCGTCGCGGTGACGATGTCCTCGATGCGGACGCCGAAGCGGCCGGGGAGGTAGACGCCGGGTTCGATGGAGAAGCACATGCCGGGGACGATGGGGAGTTCCTCGCCCTCGATCATGTACGGCGGTTCGTGGGTGGTGACGCCGATGCCGTGGCCGGTGCGGTGGATGAAGTACTCGCCGTAGCCGGCGTCGGTGATGACCTTGCGGGCTGCGCGGTCGACGTCCTGGCAGGCGACCCCGGGGCGGACCGCCTCGAAGCCGGCCTGTTGGGCCTCGCGGACGAGGTCGTGGACGCGCTGCTCCTCGTCGGTGGGCTCGCCGACGTGGACGGTGCGGGTGGTGTCGGAGCCGTAGCCGTGCTTGAGGCCGCCGAAGTCGAGGACGACCATGTCGCCGCGCTCGATGACGCGGTCGCCGGCCTCGTGGTGCGGGTTGGCGCCGTTGGGGCCCGAGCCGACGACGGTGAAGTCGACCTGGGAGTGGCCGAAGCGCATGAGGAGCGCGGCGAGGTCGGCGGCGACGTCGGTCTCCTTGCGGCCGGCGAAGCGGACCTTGAGGATCTCGCCGTACGCCTGGTCGGCGGCGGCCCCCGCGGCGGCGATCCGGGCCAGCTCGTGCGCGTCCTTGACGCCGCGGAGCATCGGCAGGGCCTCGGTGAGGGAGACGTACGAGGTGCCGGGCAGGGCCTGCTGGAGGCCGAGGAGGTGCATGGCCCAGGCGTTGTCGCTGACGCCGAAGCGGCCGTCGGCGTCGAGGAGCGGGGCGGTGACGGCGTAGGGGTCCTTGCCGTCGGTCCAGTCGCGCAGGGTGAGCGCGCCGGCTCCGGTGGCCCGCTCCGCGTCGGGTGCCTCCAGGGTGGGGACGACGAGGACCGGTTCCCGTCCGGCGGCGAGGACGAGGACGGTGAGCCGTTCGGTGATCGCGGTGGGCTGGTAGCCGGTGAGGTACACCAGGTCGGGTCCGGGGGCGACGAGCACTCCGGCGAGCCCGGCGTCGGCGGCGGACTCGGCGGCCCGGGCCATCCGCGCCCGGTAGTCGTCCGCGGTGAAGGGCACGACCTCTTCGGTGGCGTGGCTGCTCGGCATGGGTGCTTCTCCTCGGCGTCCTCGTCCGATGCGTCGTACAGCATCCTGCCGGGCGCCGGCGCGGCCCGCGACCGGGATCAGCGGCGGTCCGGGCCCTGGGCGATGAGCCGTTCCAGGAGGTCGTGGAAGTCGTCGCCGACGACGATCCGCAGGTCGCCCTCTTCCTCGTCGTGCTCGCTGAGCTGGGTGAGCGTGCCGTCGCGCCACCAGAAGACGTACGGGCTGATGGCGCCGGGCACGTCCTCGTATCCGGAGGCGGCGAACGAGGCCATCGCGCCGAGGGCCGGGATGATCGAGGTGTCGCGGATGGGGTGGAAGGCGAGCTGGTGCCGGAAGGGCAGGGCGACGAGGGCGCCGTGCTCGCCGAGCGGCACGCCGGTGACGCGGCGGACCACGCCGTCGAGGTCGAGGACGCGGCTCGCGGTGTAGAAGGAGTCGCCGAGGATGATCTCGAAGCACATGCCGTCGGCGTCGCGGACGGTCTCGTGCTCCTCGACGGGCAGCCCGCGCAGGTTCCGCAGGGCCCGGTCGCGGAGCTGGGCGTGGTCGCCGAGCCGTTCGAGGGCGTCGTCGGTGAGCATCATGACGCTCTCCGGGAGGTCGAGCGCGAGGATCTCGTACAGTCCGGGGGCGACGGTCCTGGCGTAGCCGAAGGCGGCGGCGTCGATGCCGTCGCCGCTGACGACCCGGGGGTAGAGCTGGGCGCGGATCTGCTCGGGCGGCAGGGTGTCGAGGGCGGAGGGACCGTCCATGGCGCGGACGACGAGGCCGATGTGCCGGTGGATCATGCCGGGCCAGACGCGGGGGCCGCGGCGGTCCTGGTGGCAGACGGCGGCGAGGTTCCCGAGCCCGAACCGCCGCCCCTTGTCGTCGACGACGTGGTCGGCGAAGACGGTGACCTCCAGGCCGAGTTCGGCGAACGTCTCACGGACCCGGCCGCGGAAGACCGCCGCCTCGCGCTGGGAGAAGTAGGCGAACTCGGGGTCCCTCGGTGCGTCGTCGCCGTCCCGCCTGGGTCCTCGTCGCAGCCACCCCACGCCTGCCCGCCTTCCGTCGCCGTTGCGCACAGGGTAGCGACTGCGGGTGTCAGCTCTTGAGCCGTCGGGTGAACTCGGCCACGGGTCCGGCCGCTTCGCGCCGCTCGCCGGCCGGGAGCAGGAGTTCGGTGCGGTGCACGAGGCGGGGGGCGACGAGCGGGACGGCTGCGGCGCCGGGGACCCCGCCGGCCACGGGCAGGGGCAGCAGTGCGAGGCCGTGGCCGGCGGCGGCCAGCGCGGCGAGGGTGCGGGTGTCGGTGCCCTCGTAGCGCAGGGCGGTACGGAAGCCCCCGCCCGCGGGCCCGCCGTGGACGGCCCGCAGCCGGTCGAGCGGGAGGCCGGCGGCGGGGGCGTCGAGCCAGCGGGCGTCGACGAGGTCGTCGAGGCGGAGGCCGGCGCGCCCGGCAAGCGGATGGCTCGCCGGCAGGACGACGGCGAGGGGTTCCTCGGCGACGCCGGTCGCGGCGAGCGGGGCGACGTCGGGCAGCGGCAGCGGGTCGCTGGGCGCGGCGATGCCGTCGACGAGCCCGGCGTCGGCCTCTCCGGTGGCGACGGCGGCGGGCACCCGCTCGCGCGGCAGCCCGTGCAGGGTGACGCCGGTGGCGGGGAGCGCGGCGAGGGTACGGGGGTGCAGGGCGAGCGGGGAGGCGGCGACGCGCAGGGTCGCGCGGGGCGCGGCCGCGAACCGGTCGAGGTCGGCGCGGGCCGCGTCGAGGCGGAGCAGCAGCGCCGTGGCGTGTTCGAGGAGCCGCTCGCCGGCCGGGGTGGGCGCGACGGGCCGCCGGGTGAGGAGCGGCAGCCCGAGGTCGTTCTCCAGTGCGGCGACGTGCTGGGAGACGGCGGACTGGGTGTAGCCGAGTGCGCGGGCCGCCTCCGAGAAGGACGCGAGCCGGGCGACGGTGACGTACGTGCGGAGCAGGTGCGGGTCCATGGGGTGCGGCGCTCAGGACCCGTCGGGGGCGGTGAGGAGGGCGCGGGCGTAGTGGGCGAGGGAGCGGTTGTAGCGGGGCAGCAGCGGGGCGAGGGCGCCGAGGGCGAGGGAGGCGGCTTCGCGGTCGCGGCCGGTGTCGGCGAGGGCGAGCGCGAGGAACGCGTCGACGGCTCCGCCGAGGGCGGCTTCGTCGGCGTCGAGCCGGTCGGCGGGGATGTCCCGTTCGGCGGTGAGCAGTTCGACGCTGCGGTCGGGCCGGCCGAGGTTGCGCAGGCTGCTGGCGAGCTGGATGACGGCCCGGCGCCGGCGCAGTCCGGTGAGGCCCTGGTCGAGGGCGCGCCGGTAGAGCGCGACCGCTTCCTCGGGCAGGCCGGTGGAGTCGTGGGCCGCGCCCGACTCGAAGAGGGCGGCGGCGTCGTCCTCGGGCCGTTCGGCGACGAGTTCGGCGACCCGGGCCCGGAAGGCGGCGGGCTCGTGTTCGTCGAGCCGCTCCCAGAGCGCGGTGACGCGGTTCTCCCAGTCCTGGTCGTTCGTCATGCGGCCAGCCTACCGAGCCGGGCATAAGCATTCGTAATGCGCAGTGCAGGAATCATCGTTGGACGTGAACCACGGGAGCCGCCGAGCATGGTCGCCATGACCACCGACACGCTTCCCCACGCCCCCCGCACGCCCCGCATCGCCCTGGTCGGCGACCGTTCCCCGCACGTCAGGTCGCACGTCCGCGTCCCCGCCCTCCTCGACGCCCTCGCCGAGCGGGACGGCCTCGTCCTCGACGCCTACTGGATCCCGACCGGCGACGCGGAGGCGCCCGGCGCGGTGAAGGGCTTCGACGCGGTGTGGGTGCTGCCGGGAAGCCCGTACGCCAGCGAGACGGGGGCGCTCGCGGCGATCCGCACCGCCCGCGAGGACGGCATCCCCTTCCTCGGCACCTGCGCCGGCTTCCAGCACGTCCTCCTGGAGTTCGCCCGGAACGTCTGCGGTCTGGAGCGGGCGGCGCACGCCGAGAACGATCCGGCGGCCGACCCGGGCGACCTGCTCGTCGCACCGCTGTCCTGCACCCTGGTCGGCCACGAGGGTCCGGTACGGGTCACCCCCGGCTCCCGCGCCGAACGGGCCCTCGGCGCGGAGCGCACCATCGAGCGCTACCACTGCGACTACGGCCCCGACACCCGCCACCTCGACACCCTCACCGCCCACGGCCTCCGCTTCACGGGCACCGACGAGGACGGCGCCGTCCGCATCGCCGAACTGCCCTCGCACCCCTTCTTCCTCGCCACCCTCTTCCAGCCGGAACTCGCCGGCGACGGCACCCGCCCCCACCCGCTCGTCCGCGCCCTGGCCGTCGCGGCGGCGACGCACGCGGCGGGTTAGCCGCCGGCGGGACGCGTGGATCAGCAGGCGTATCCGCCGTAGTTGCTCCAGAAGTCCAGCGCGGCCCAGGTCTTGGGGCCGACGATGCCGTCGACACCGGTGTTGGCACAGCCGCCGCCCTGGAACTTGATCACGGCGTCGTAGGTCTGCTGCCCGAAGATGCCGTCCACGGCGATGTGCGTGTTGGTCATGGCGGTGTTCAGCTCGCACTGCAGGGCCTTGACCGACGGACCGGTGTCGCCGTACTCCAGCATCGGCTCCGAGGTGGAGTACATTCCGCAGTTCATGGGGCTGGTCGCCGCGGCGGCGGACGTGGCGGTCGACAGACCCGCGCCGGCGAGCAGGGCGGTACCGGCGGCGACGAGGGCGAGCTTCTTGATCACGAGGATCCTTTCCTGACGGGATGTCGCCAGGAGTGTTCCACGGCCCGGAGCCGCCGCACGGCGCTCCGCCGTCCCGGACGCGGAACCGGGACGTCCCCGGGACGCGCGGGACGGGGCGGGGCACCGTCCACGCGCCGGCCGCCGGCTACTGCATCGTCACGACCAGGTGCGCCCGGCCCCGACCGCGCGCCACCAGGCGGGCGTTGGCCTCGTCGGAGTCGTGGACCCAGCGCTCGGCGCGGGCCCGGTCCTTGCCGAAGCGCACATGGCGCTCGACGAGCCGCTGGACGCGGCGGACGGCGTCCAGTTCCAGGTACCAGGCCTCGTCCAGGAGCGGCAGGACGGCCGCCCAGGGGCCCTCGTCGTACAGGAGGTAGTTGCCCTCCGTGACGACCAGCGGCACGTCAGCGGCCACCGCGATCGACCCGGCGACCGGCTCCTCCAGGGTCCGGTCGAAGGCGGGAGCGTAGACGGTGGTCCCGGGGACCGGCGTACGGAGGCGGGCCAGGAGCGCCGTGTACCCGGCGACGTCGAAGGTGTCGGGCGCGCCCTTCCTGCCCGCCCTGCCGAGCCGCTCGAGCTCCGCCCGCGCCAGGTGGAACCCGTCCATCGGCACGAGGACGGCGATCCCGTCGAGCCGGGCGACAAGGCGCGCGGCCAGTGTGGACTTCCCGGCACCGGGCGCTCCGGCCAGCCCCAGGACCCGGCGCCCGCCGGGCTCGGCGAGAGCTCGCGCGCGAGCCACCAGCCGGTCGAACCCCTGTGCGCCCATGCGGGGCATTGTCCCACCGCCACCGCCCGACCGGCAGTGCCCCGGGCCGCTCCCCCGCGCCCCGGCCGCCGGGGCGGCGACACCCCCGGGCCGCGCCTCCCCCAGCCCCTCGGCCGTACGCCCGGCAGGACCCCGAGCCGCTCCACCGACCCCTCGCCCGCTCGGGCGGCAGCACTCCGGTCCGCGCCCCCCAGCCGCTCGGCCGTACGCCCGGCAGGACCCCCGAGCCGCTCCACCGGCCCCTCGGCTTCCCTCCGTCCCTTCCGCCACACCTCTCACGACCCTCTCCCCCGCCCCTCCCCCGACCCTCGGTCCGACCCTCGATAGGGAGAGGGTCCGGCCGGGGGTGACGCGGGTCGACGCGGATGGTTCCCGCCGGTTCCGCGTATTACGTTGGGTTAATGCCGTCCATCGCACTTGTGACCCTCGTCGTCCGTGAATACGACGAGGCCATCGCCTTCTACACCGACGCCCTCGGCTTCGAGCTGGTCGAGGACACCGACCGGGGTGACGGAAGCCGCTGGGTCGTCGTCCGGCCCCGCAGCGCGACCGGATTCGGCGGTCTCGGCAACGCGGGCCTGCTCCTGGCCCGGGCCAAGAACGACGCCGAAGCGGCCTCGGTCGGCAGCCAGACGGGCGGCCGGGTCGGCTTCTTCCTGCACACCGAGGACTTCGCCGGCGACCACGACCGGATGACGGCCGCCGGGGTGAAGTTCCTGGAGGAGCCGCGCCACGAGCCGTACGGCTCGGTCGCCGTCTTCGAGGACCTGTACGGCAACCGCTGGGACCTCCTCCAGCCCGCCGCGTAACACCCCTCGAAATTCGGTGTCGCCCGCACGGCGGCGCTCCCTACACTCACGGCACGGCGCACCGACCGGTGGGCCGTGCCGTCACGTCAACCGAGGGGAGCCGACCGTGCGTTGCCGCCAGTCCGTTCCCCGTGCCCGCCGCTTCGACGTGATCCTCGCCTCTCGTGCCGGCCGGTGGCGGCTGCGCGCCCGCCATCGCCGACCCGTGACGTACTGATCCCGGTTCTCCGGGGATCCGTCCGGGAATCGCGCTGCCCCGTTCTCCACGCAGCAGCGAAAGGCACGACACCGTGCGTACCACCACTCCCGTCATCCGCAACCTCGGCATCCTGGCCCACGTCGACGCCGGCAAGACCACCGTCACCGAGCGGATCCTCTTCCTCACCGGTGCCACCCACAAGCGCGGCGAGGTCCACGACGGCACGACCGTCACCGACTTCGACCCGCAGGAGCGGGACCGGGGCATCACGATCTTCGCCGCGGCCGTCAGCTGCGACTGGGCGGGCCACCGGATCAACCTGATCGACACGCCCGGCCACGTCGACTTCTCCGACGAGGTCGAACGCTCGCTGCGCGTGCTCGACGGCGCCGTCGCCGTGTTCGACGCCGTCGCGGGCGTCGAGCCGCAGAGCGAGACCGTGTGGCGACAGGCAGACCGGCACGGCGTCCCCCGCCTCGCGTTCGTCAACAAGCTCGACCGCGCGGGCGCGGAGCTGGACGGCGCCGTCGAGTCGATCCGTACCCGCCTTGGCGCGGTCCCGCTCCCGGTCCAGCTCCCCATCGGCCGCGAGGACGCCTTCACCGGCGTCGTGGACCTCGTCAGGATGCGGGCGTACGTGTGGGCCGACGGCGCCGACACGTACACGGACGAGCCGGTCCCGGACGACCTCCGGGACGAGGCCCGGCACCGCAGGCGACGCTTGGAGGAGACGGTGGCGGAGCTGCATCCCGGCGCCCTGGAGGAGTTCTGCGAGCGGGGCGCGCTCACCGAGGAGACCCTCACGGGCGCGCTCCGGGACCTCACCCTCTCCGGCGAGGCCGTGGTCGTCCTGTGCGGCTCGGCGTACCGCAACCGGGGTGTCGAGCCGCTGCTCGACGCCGTCGTCGCGTACCTCCCGGCGCCGTCGGACATGCCGCCGGTACGCGGCGAGGTCCCGGCGGACCCGGAGGCCCCGTTCACGGCGCTCGCGTTCAAGGTGAGCGCGACCGCCACCGGCCGCATGACCTACGTCCGCGTCTACGCGGGCACGATCGGAAAGGGGGACACCGTGCTGGACACGACCGCCGGACGTACGGAGCGGATCGCCCGCATCCTGCGCGTCCAGGCCGACCGGGCGACCGAGGTCGACGCGGCGCGCGCCGGTGACATCGTCGCCGTCGTCGGGCCGAAGACGGTCCGCGCCGGGGCGACCCTCTGTGCCCCGGACGCGCCGGTCGTCCTCGAACCGCCCTCGACCGCCGACCCGGTCGTCTCGGTGGCCGTCGAGGCACGCCGCGGCACGGACACCGGCCGTCTCGCGACCGCCCTCGCCCGCATGACGGAGGAGGACCCCTCCCTCGTCGTGCGGTCCGACCCGGAGACGGGCCAGACCGTCCTGTCCGGCCTCGGCGAACTCCACCTGGAGGTCGCGGTGGAGAAGCTCCGGCGCGACCGCGGCCTGGAGGTCACGGTCGGCCGCCCCCAGGTCGCCTACCGCGAGACGGTGACGAAGGGCGTCACCGGCCTGCTGTACCGCCACGTCAAACAGGACGGCGGCGCGGGCCAGTTCGCCCACGTCGTCATCGACGTCGAACCACTGGAGTCCGATACGGAGTTCGAGTTCCGCTCCACCGTCACGGGCGGCCGCGTCCCGCAGGAGTACATCCGCGCGGTCGAGGCCGGCTGCCGGGACGCCCTCACCGAGGGCCCCCTCGGCGGCCACCCGGTCACCGGCGTCCGCGTCACCCTCGCGGACGGCGCGACCCACCCGAAGGACTCCTCGGAGATGGCCTTCCGCACGGCCGGCCGCTTCGCCCTCCGCGAGGCGCTCCGCGCGAGCCTCGTCACCCTCCTGGAGCCGGTGGCCGACGTCACGGTCACCGTCCCCGCCGACTCCGTCGGCTCCGTCCTCGGCGACCTCGCGGCCCGCCGCGGCCGGGTCACGGACTCCACGACCCGCTCCGGCGCGGCCGTGGTCTCCGCCACGGTCCCGCTCGCCGAACTCTTCGGCTACGCGTCCCGCCTCCGCGGCCGCACCCAGGGCCGCGGCACGTTCACCACCCGACCGGCGGGGTACGCCCCGGCGCCGTAGCACCACCTGAACGACACCGTTCGGCCCGCACTCCCACCGCGTGCGGGCCGAACGCCTCGAAGTCGCCATCTGCCCCTTCACCATCCACGTCCGCGACGCGAAGAACCCCGTCGGCCCCCGGCTCGCACGCGACGCGCCGGGGGCTGATCGAGGAACCCACCCGGTCGCCGTCGGGGGTCAGCGCAGGACGGACGAGAAGTTGTCGAGCTGGATCCAGGTGACCTTGTTGGTCGGCTGGGGGCCGAGGACGTTGACGAGGCCGGTCGTGTTGGCTTCGACGCGGAGGGCGTTGATGCCCTGGCTGTTGTTGCGGGGGCAGACGCCGCGGGTGAGCTTGGTGGGGCGGATCTCGTCGGGGAGCGTACCGAGGGGGCTGTCGGCTTCGAAGGCGCAGGTGACGAGGCCGCGCAGTTGGAGGAACTCGGTGCCCGCGAGGCGGATCACGCGGGCCTCGGCCGGTGCGAGGGGGTCGTTCTGGACGCCCGTCTTGAGGGTGATCGGCTTCCAGTCGACGACGATCTGGCAGCCCTCCGCGGGGTCCACGGCGGCGGCCGGGGTGGCGGAGAGCAGGGGGGCGGCGACGGCGACGGCGGGGGTGGTCAGGGCGGCGGCGAGCAGGGAGCGGCGGCTGGTCGTGTGCTGGGTCATGGTCGGTTCTCCGGGTCGGGTGGGGCGGGCGGACGGGGGCGCGGGGGCGGCGGTGGGGCGGGGGCTCATCGCCAGGCGACGGAGACGCCGTCGAGGTCGATCCAGGTGATGGGGTTGTCGCTGTAGGCGCCGTACGCCCGGAGCTCGCCGGTGATGTCGGCCTCGATGCGGCACACGCAGCGTCCGGTGTTGTTGTTGCGGGGCACGTTCGCGCGCGTGCGGTGGGTGGGGCGGAGCCGGTGGGGCAGGGTCGCGATCCCGCTGTCGGCGGTGAGGCCGGGGGCGTCACAGGTGAGGGTGCCGCGGAGCTGGAGGTAGGTGGTGCCGGCGAGGGCGATGAGGCGTCCGCGCGGGGGCTGGGTGCCGGGCGAGACGCCGGGCGCGAGGGTGAGGTCCTCCCAGTCGGCGAGGACCTTGACTCCGTCGACGGCGGGCTTCGTCGGGTACCAGCTGATCGTGACGTCCCGCGCGGTGGTGCTGCCGGGCACGGTGTTGCTGAAGCCGAAGAGCAGTCGGGTCTCCCCGGTCGCGGGGTCGACCTCGACGGCGGCGCCCTCGGGCTCGCGCCGGGTGAGGCCGTCGGCGCTGGTGACGACCTGCCGGTCGAACCGCTCGCCGGTCGTCCACGAGTACGAGGTGAGGAAGGCGACCCCGGGGAAGCCGTCGACGGGGAGCGTCGCCGGGTCGTCGTCGTAGAGGTACGGCGCCCACTGGTACCAGTAGAGGACGTCGCCGAGGACGGTGTAGCCCTGGGAGGTGAGCGTGGGCTCCAGGGGGTAGCGCGACGGCACGGCGGGCGTCGCCTCCTCGTCCACGCAGGTCTCGGGGAGGCCGTCGCAGTCCCGCATGACGAAGGTGGTGCCGACCGGGACCCAGTTGCCGGCGGCGGCCGCGGCGAGGTCGTAGCGGGTGAAGCGCCGCTTTCCGCTCTGGTGGTACATGACGCACAGGAGGTTGTTCACCGGGTCGATCGACGGCCCGGTGCCCGCCGTGCTGCCGGGCGGCGTGAACTTCCTCAGCTCCGTGGAGTTCCCGTCGAGGATCGCGTCCTTCTTGTAAAGGAACCGCGTGACGGCCTTGCCGAAGGCGGCCTTGACCGTGCCGTCGGCCCTCTTGGTGAGGTGCAGCGGGCCGACCTCGGTCCAGACGTACGTGTCGGTGCCCTGCGGCTCCACGCCCATCGAGATGCCGTGCCCGAAGCCCTTCAGCTGCATCGAGTCGAGGAACTCGCCGGTCAGTCGGTCGATGCGGTTGAGCCGCATGTTGCCCTGCTCGGTGTCCGTCTGGCTGCCGCTCTCCATCTGGAGGACGAAGACGTACCCGTTGCGGGTGTCGGTGGCTATCGCCTGCGGCGCGGGGCCCTTCTCCAGGTCGACCGTCTGGACGAGCCTGCCGGTGACGCCGGACAGGTCGACGCCGTTGGCGTCCGTCTTTCCCATGGTTCCCTCCCCCGGGATCCCCGACGGATCCACCTCACGAAAGGAAGATCATCACACGGGTGGGCGGCGGGCGGCCGTGTGCCAAGATGCGTGTACCCGCCCTCCACCGCACGCGGACGGGCCGGGGCCGTACGACACGAGGAGCGACACCATGGACACCACCCCCGGCGGCTATCTCTCCGGGCTGTTCTCCCTCGAAGGGCGCACCGCCCTCGTCACCGGTGGCAGTTCCGGCATCGGCCGGGCCATCGCCGGCGCCCTGGCCCGCGCCGGGGCGAGCGTCGTGATCGTGGCCCGCAAGGAGGCGGAACTCGCCGCCACCGTGGACGAGTTGACGGCCGACGGCTGTCGGGCGGACTGGGTGAGCGCCGACCTGAGCACCCGCGAGGGGATCAAGGCCGGGGCGGAGGCGGCCGCGGCGGTCTTCGGGGAGCCGGACATCCTCGTCAACTCCGCCGGCATCAACCTCCGCCCGCCCTTCGGCGAGCTGGGCGAGGAGGTCTGGGACACCACGATGACCGTGAACCTGGAGGCCCCCTTCCTCCTCGGTCAGCGCTTCGGCCCCGGCATGGCCGAGCGCGGCTTCGGCCGGATCATCCACATCACCTCCCAGCAGGCGCACCGCGCCTTCGTCCAGAGCGGCGCGTACGGGGTCTCCAAGGGCGCCCTCGAATCCCTCGCCCGCTCCCAGGCCGAGGCCTGGTCCGCGTACGGCGTCACCGCCAACACCCTGGTCCCCGGCTTCGTGATGACCGCCCTCAACCGCCGCCTCTCCGCCGACCCCGACAAGGTCGCCGCCCTCGCCGCCCGCACCATGGTCGGCCGCAACGGCCTCGCCGACGACTTCGCCGGCGCCGCCGTCTTCCTCGCGAGCGCCTCCTCCGCGTACGTCACGGGCCAGTCTCTCTTCGTGGACGGCGGCTTCTCGGTCCACTAGGTACTCCAGCAGGGGAATTTGGGGTCCGAGCTGGGACGATGCCGGGCGGTGGGCGGGTAGCGGGGGCGGTAGCCCCGCAGGTGGAGGCGTACGGGGGTCAGTCGGTCGCCTCGGGCGTCCAGGTGTAGTGGAAGCGGAGGGCGGCGACCGCGGCCTGGGCGTGGTGCAGGGCTTCGGCCGCGGTGGCGCCGACGGTCAGGACGGCGGCGGAGCGGTCGGAGCTCTGCCGGACGGTGGTCTGCGGGCTGCCGGGTTGCTTGAGCAGGTCGACCCGGTGGACGTGCGCCAGGCCGCGGACCTCCTCCACTCCCCGGATCTCGGTGAGGGTGTTGCTCGGCGGTCCGGACGGGTCGGCGAACCAGACGGCGGCCGCACGCGCTTCGGTGCCGGCGGCGGCCAGCAGCGGGGACACGTCCTCGCCGACGGCCTGCCGGGCCACCAGCTCGTGCACGTCGACGCCGGTGGCGAGCTCGACCAGGTCCATGATCGAGTCACCGCCGATCCGGTTGTGGGTCTCGATGACCCGCGGGCCGTCGGCGGTGAGGACGAGCTCGGTGTGCGAGGGGCAGTCGTGGAAGCCGAGGGCGTCCAGCACCCGCTCCACGTAGGCGGTGATCGCGGCCTCGGCGGCCGGGGCGAGCGGGGCGGGGACGAGGTGGCCGCGTTCGACGAAGGTCCGGGCGTCCTTGTACTTCTTGGTGATCGCGAGGACGTGGTGACGGGTCCCGGTCGAGATGGCCTCGACGCTGAACTCCTCGCCGACCAGGAACTCCTCGACGATGACTCCGCGCCCGAGCTGCTGCTCGCCGAGGCGCTGCAGGGCGGCGTCCAGGTCGTCGGCGGTGTCGATCCGGGCCACGCCTGCGCTGGCCTCGCCGTCCACCGGCTTGACGATGCAGGGAAGGCCGATCGCGGCGACCGCGGTGCGGACCGACTCGCGGTCGCGGGCGAGCCGGTGACGGCAGCCGGGGACGCCGTGCCGGTCGAGGATCTCCCGGGTGCGGGACTTGTCGAGGACCCGCTCGAAGAGTTCGACGTCGACCACGGTCGGGACGCCGAGCCGGTCGGCGACGGCCTCGACGATCCGGTAGGTGTGCTCGTTGAAGGCGACCACGGCATCGAACGGGGCGGCGGCGTGCAGTACTTCGGCGACGGCGACCCACAGCTCGGGGGCCGCGGCGTCGAGGATGACCGTGTGACGGTAGGCGCCGGTGGCGTCCTCGGGGCGGGCCCGGCCCCGGGGCATCAGCAGGACCAGTTCGTGTCCCAGGTCGTGCAGTCGGTCGTGGCACATCCGGTTGGTGCCCACCACCAGTACTCGCATCTCGCGTCCTTCGCCTTGTGGAACTGTTCGGTGCCGCAGGAGCATGAGTCGGCCGTTCACCGGACGGCCCGCCCCGGACGGATCGCCCCGGACGGCCCGCCCCGGACCGGATCGTCAGTCGACGGCCACCGCGGGCTTCACGTGGCCGGTGAGCGCGCGCAGGCCGGGGCTGCTCACCCGCAGCCGCTGGGTGAGCAGCGCGGAGAGCAGGGCGAGCCCCGCGGCGAACAGCCAGAAGTCGGCGCCGCGCCCGTCGTCGCCGAGCCAGCGGTAGACCGCCACGCCGAGGCCGCCGCCGACGGCTTCGCCAAGGGCGTTGCCGATCGAGAAGACGCCGTAGCCGAGGGCGCGGCTCCGGTCGCCGAGCAGCCGGAGCAGCAGTACGTCCATGGTGGGTACGAACATCATCTCGCCGACGGTGAACAGCACCACGCCGACCACCGCGCCGGCGAAGCCGGGGATCAGGTAGACGGTGGTGAAGGCCAGCGCGAAGGTGGTGTAGGCGGCGACGGTGGTGATGGTCTGTCGGCCCTTGGAGAGCTTCTCGGTCAGCCGGGTGACGCCGAGTTGGGCGACCACGATGAGCAGCGCGTTCAGCGTGTACAGCCAGCCGAGGCGGTCGGTGGCCTTCGTGTCGGAGGAGACGTGCAGGGCCAGCGCGTTGAAGAGCTGGCCGTAGCAGCACCAGCCGAGCAGGTTGATCAGCATGAACGAGCGCATGCCAGGGAGCGCGAGGATGTCGAGGTAGCCGCGCAGCGACGAGTCGGGCGCGCGGACCCGGCCGTCCATCCGCAGGCGGCGGTAGTTGAGGAAGGTGGTGAGGCCGGCCAGGCAGTAGACCGCCGAGACTCCGCTGAGCACCAGGTCGTGCTGGTGGCGCTGGACGAAGAACAGGGCCACCGGGGCGGCCAGTGCGGAGGCTACGTTGACCGCGATGTTGATCAGCGAGAACAGCCGGGCGCGGTCCCCACTGCGGTCGCTGGCTTCGGCGGCCAGCTGCTTGCTCGCGAGGGCGTTGACCGAGACGCCCAGGCCGGCCAGCGCGAGGGTGACGGCGGTGGCGGTCAGTCCGCCGGCGATCCGCAGTCCGGTGAAGCCGACCGCCGCGGTGAGGCAGCCGAGCAGTACCGACAGGGCCGCCGAGATCCGGTCCAGCCAACGCGCCAGCGGCACCTTGGAGACCTTGTTGGCGATGGTGAAGACCAGGATCAGGAAGCCGGTCTGCCCGCCGCTGAAGCCGGCCGCCGTCAGCGACACCGCGAGCGTGGAGAGCAGGCCGAACAGGCCCATGTTGGTCATGAAGTAGTGCAGCGTGATGGAACGGGTGCTGCTGCGGGCCGCAGTGGCTGCGTCGGCCGGGGTCGGCTCGCTCATACGGCCTGCTGCGCGGCGGGCTCGAGCCGGACCAGGTCGCGGGCGGCTTCGGCCTTGGCGACGGCATCGGCGGTGGACTCGCCCGCGCAGATCACGTAGCCCTGCCGGGCGTCGGAGGAGGCCAGGTCGGTGAGCACCCGGCCGGGCCTCAGGGTGGAGGCCATGCGCACCAGGCCGGGTGCCCGCCGGGCGTCCTCAAGTCCGTGGACCTCGCCGACGGTGGTGTGCTCGAAAGCGAGGAAGCGGATCGCGGCACCCTGGGCGCGCGGGGTACGGGCGGGCGCGGGCAGGCCGAGCAGACCGGCGAAGGTCTCGCTGATCACGTCCACGCCGGTGACCAGTTCGGTCAACTCCCAGATCTGGTCGCCGCCGGCCCGGGTCTGCGCCTCGATCAGCCGGGGGCCTGCCGCGGTCACCCGCAGCTCGGTGTGGACCGGGCCGGTGCGCTGCCCGATCAGGTCGAGGAAGCGCAGCACCAGCGCGTCGATCGCCTCGCGCACCTCCGGGGCGAGCCGGGCGGGCTGCTGGTGGCCGAGCTCCACGAAGCCGGGGGCGCCGGTGGTGAGCTTCTCGGTCACCATGACGATCTCGTGGCTGCCGTCCCGGGAGATGGACTCGACGCTGTACTCGGGCCCGTCGAGGAACTCCTCGGCGAGGACCGGCCCGTCCGTCCAGCGGGTGGTCCAGGTCCAGCGCTCGGCGACCTGACTCTCCTCGGTGACCAGGTACACGCCCTCGCTGAGGCCGCCGGCGGTGGGCTTGAGCACGATCGGTCCGCCGCCGAGGGCGGCCATGAACGCGCCGGCCTCGGCCGGATCGGCGCACACCCGGTGGCGGACCGGGCTGAGGCCGTGGCGGTCGAGCAGTTCCCGGGTGCGGGTCTTGTCCCGGGTCGCCAGGACCGCCTGGAGGTTGTCGCCGGCCACGCCGAGGTCGATCGCGCAGCGGGAGGCCGGCTCCAGGCCGTACTCGGTGAAGGACAGCACCGCGTCGAAGGGGTCGGCGGCGTGCCATTCCCGGACCACCGGCAGGATCTCCTCCCACTGCCGGTAGTCGAGCACGGCGTAGTGCTCCGCGCCCGCCCGGTGGTCGGCGTCGTCCCGCTCGGGGATCTGGACCATCGAGTAACGCAGGCCCAGCCGACGGGCCTTGGGCACCTCGTGCCCAGGCCCGCCGACGAACAGTACGTGTCGTCCCGTCACGGGAACTGCCTTTCCAGAACTCGAGTACTCGGACCTCGGGATCCCGGGTCCTACTGGCGCAGGCGGGAGAGATCGATGTCCATCTGGTGCGCCAGGGCCCGGCCGCGCGCCATCACCACGTCGAACAGCTCCGAGTGGGTCACCTTCAGCTCCTCGGGGTTGAGGGCGAGGGCGAGCAGCTCGCCGATCCGCTGGCGGACGTGCAGTTGCAGGTTGGCCTCGTCCAGGGCCTTGCGGCCGAGCCCTATCGAGTCGCTGAGCAGCACGATCCGGTGGAACCACCAGGCCGGCAGGTAGAGCACGTCGCCCGGCTTGAGCACGAAGCGGGTGAGCTGGGTGGCCGGCGAGTCGAGCAGGGCCTGGACGTCGAGCTCGCCGTCCGGACCGGGGAGCAGCTCGGCGTCGGGGCCCATGACGTACCAGAGCTTCTCGCCGACGATCTGGGCGTGCAGCACGTCGACCGAGTACGAGTCCTGGTGCAGTCGGGTGATGCCGCCCTGCTGGCCGAGCCACAGCTGGTGGTTGATGGAGGCCGCGTCGCCGTACAGGTTGCGCCGGAAGTCGTACTGGGCGATGTCCAGTTCGGGCATGTCGTCGGCCAGCTCCGGGGTGGTGGTCTTGTAGTACCACTCCTGGAGGTAGATCGGGGCCGCACCGGTGCCGGCGCTCTCCTTGAGCATGGTGACGAACTCGGCGAAGGTGGTCTTCTTCGCCGCCGCGCTGCTGTAGCTGTCGACCACGACGGGGACGTCCCCGCAGCGCTCGGCAAGGCTGTCGAAGCTCCAGCCGCGCACCGACGGCCAGTTCGCGGCGTAGCCCTCGAGGACGACCGGGCGGCCCTTGGCGCGGTACTCGCCGGCGAACTCCTCGCGGGTGAGGCCGGTGCGGCGCTCGATGTCGGGTGCGGTCTCCAGCGCGTCGGCGAGCGGTCCGGACGTGAACGCCGCCTCCACCGCTCGAAGGCTGTCCAGGTCCCGCCGCTTCAGGTAGTTGGGTTCGATCGCCATCGTGTTCAGCTCCTCTGCGGGTCGATTGCCGGGTCGGTCGCCGGCCTGGGCGACGGGATCGAGACCGAGGCCGACAGCACGCGCAGGATCGTCCGCACCACGCGCTCCCGGTCGGCGGGCTCGTCGGGCAGCCGGCGGTGGACGAAGTGGTCGTAGCCCTCCAGCCAGAGGACCTCGGCCGAGCGGGCCCGCTTGGCGCTGTCCAGGTAGCCCTCGACGACGGTCCGGGCGACCACCTGGTCCTCGGCGGCGCCGATGATCAGCAGGTCGCCGTCGAAGTCGGCCAGGCCGGCGTAGGCCGGCGAGTCGGGGTAGCTGCCGGGCCGGGCGAGGCTGCTGCCGTCGAAGGGCGAGTCGGCGGCTGACGCCGGGTAGGCCGCGGGAGAGAAGAACACCAGGGCGCGCGGCCGCAGGTGCGGCACCAGGGTGGCGGCCAGGTGCGCGCCCATGCTGGTGCCGACCAGCACGGGTCCGCGGTCCTGGTCCAGGTGGGCGGCGGCGGCCCGGGTCTCCGCCAGCCGCCCGCGCAGGGTGGACTCGCGCAGCAGTCCGGTGCTGTCGCCGTTGCCGGAGAAGTCGAAGCTGAGCCAGCCGAGGCCGGTCGGCTCCAGCTCTTCGAGCAGGTAGCGGATCCGGTGGCGGCTCGACGTCTCGCCGAGGCCGTGCAGGGCCAGCAGGGCCGGTCGCGAGCCGTCGGCCGGAGCCGTCCGGGTCGCGGTCAGCTTCTGGCCGTTGCCCTCGAAGACGAAGTCCTCGGTGTCCACGGTGTGCATGTCCCCCTTGGTGAACTGCGGTGAGATGCCCGGCAGGAGCCGGGTCGTCTCCGGATGGGGCCGGAGATGCCCGGCAGGAGCCCGGTCAGCCCCGGGTGAGGCCGCCGAAGCGCTCGGTGCGCACGGTGGGCCACTCGTCGCGAAGGATGCTGTAGTAGATGACGTCGCGGCGCCGGCCGCCGGGCATGTAGTTGAAGCTGCGCAGCACGCCCTCCTCGGTCGCGCCGATCCCGGCCAGCCCGCGGCGGGCCCCGGCGTTCAGCACGTCCGTCTTGAACTCCACTCGCTCGCATTCGAGTTCGCCGAAGGCGTGGTCGAGCAGGGCGAGCTTGGCGGCCCGGTTGATACCGGTGCGCCGGGCGGCCGAGCAGACCCAGGACCAGCCGATCTCGACCCGCCGGTCGGCCTTGGCCAGGTTGCCGTACGCACTGGAGCCGACGATACGGCCGGTGGCGTTGTCGACGATGGCGTAGACGATCCGCGTGCCGTTCAGGCTGTCCTTGACCGCGGTCTCGACGAAGCCTTCGAGGTCCTCCGGGGTGGCGATCCGGGTGACGAAGTACTCCCAGGTCTCGGGCTCGTACACGATCCGCGAGAACTCCTCGACGTCACCGATCCGGACCCGACGCAGCGTCACCCGGTCGTTGGACAGCACCGTGTCCGCCAGCTTCTCCCAGCCCATCATTCCTCCGACTTGTCGGTGCGCGGTCGGCCGACCGCTGCGGTCACCAGGACGGGCAGTCCGTCCTCGGTGCCGTCGTTGTACACGGTGTGCTTCTGGTACACCAGGTCGAGATCGTCGCCGTACACTCGGCTGATCTCCTTGCGCACCAGTTTGAACTGCGCGTTCAGCAGGCCGTTGTCGACGGAGAACCGCTCCCCCGCGACCACCGCGCCGTAGATCCGCTGCTCGTAGCGCAGTTCGTCGTTCAGACGGCCGATCGCGGCGGCCAGCGCCTCCGGGTCGGTGTCGGCGGCGGCCGGCGAGACCACCGCCGTCAGGTACGGCTTGCCGTCGCCGAAGACCGCGCAGTCGTGCACCTCGGGCAGCTCGCGCAGCCGCTCCTCGACCGCCGGGACGAGGATGTTCAGCGCCCCGCTGAGGGTGACGATGTCGTCCACGCGGCCGTCGATGTAGAGGAAGCCGTCCTCGTCGACGTGGCCGATGTCGAAGGTCTTGACCTCGCCGGTGGGCAGGTACGTCTTCTCGTTGGCGCCCGGCCCGCACCAGGTGTAGCGGGTGTTCACCGGGTCGAGGCCCCCGACGATGAGGATGCCGTCCCGGTCGAAGCGGATCCGCTTGTGCGGCAGCACCTTGCCCACGCTGCCGACCCGGTACGCGCCGGGGTGGTTCTTGGCCACGATGCAGGTCTCGTTGAGGCCGTAGCCCTCGTAGAGCGGGACGCCGCAGTCGTTGAAGAAGTCCAGCATGGCCCGGCCGGCCGGGGCCGAGCCGGTCCACAGGTAGCGGATGCGGCCCCCGAGTTCGGCCTGCACCGCGGCCCGTCGGCCGTCCGGGTCCGCGGGCGCGCCGGCTGCCTCGAGCCGGGCCTTGACCTGCTCGTAGAAGCCCGGCACGCCCATGATCACGGTCGGACTCGTGGCCTGCGCCACCTCGATCACGTTGGCCCGGTCGGCCAGGGTCAGGTCGTGGCCGTGGGCCAGCGCCGAGTAGATCCAGTAGCGCTGCTGGAGGAAGCGCACCGGCAGGAAGACCAGCACGTTGTCGCCGTCGCGGTGGTCGAACATCTCCTGGACGGCGGCGATCGACCGGTTGACGCTGGCGACCGTCACCTCGAGGCCCTTGGGCACGCCGGTGGAGCCCGAGGTCTGCTTGATCGCGAAGACGTCCGCCGGGTCGTACGGCAGGCGGGCCGGCAGTGACGCCGGGTCGGCCTGGGCGTCCTCGGCCCAGGCCGCCACCGTGGCGATGTCCAGGATGCCGTCCTCCTCCGGCCCGTCCTCGGCGAACAGCAGGGTGAGACCGAAGTCGGCGATCACCTGCTCCGGCCGGTGGCGGCCGGGCTCAAGGCCGGCCACCACCGCGCCGAGCTTGGTCACGGCCAGGTCGAGCAGCACCCACTCGATCCGGTTGCGGGACGTGATCCCGATCCGGTCGCGGGCCTTCACCCCGGCGGCGTGCAGGTGGCAGGCCACCCGGGCCGCACCGCGGTCCAGTTCGGCGAGGGTCAGCGAACGGAGCTCGTCGCCGACCCGGAACCTGATCCGGTGCACACTGTCCTGACACTCCGTCATGGCGACGGTGCTGAGCGTGTCGGGGACGGGCGCGCTGAGGTCGAGAGTGGAGCCCGCGCTCTGATCAGCCACGGTGCTGGTCCTCCTGGAGGGTGGGGAGAGGATGGGATGACGGTGCTGCGGTCAGGCAGGCGAGACACCGGCCAGGTCGCCGGCGGCCAGAGCATACGGGCGCAGCCGCTCCCAGGCCTGCGACGCGTACCAGGCCTTGTCGAAGCCGCCGACCGGGCCGACCGGCAGGGTGCCGTCCTGCAGGCCCTCGGCGAGGGTGCGCCACATCTCGTCGACCAGCGAGCAGTGCCGGACGGCGTCGACCAGCTCGGTCATCGTGAACGGCGGGCCCTCCATCCGGACCAGCCGGATGTCGTAGCAGCCCCGGTAGCCGCGGCCGAACGCGCTGAACGGCGGGTGCCAGACCTGCGCGCCGGGCGCACGGAGCGTGTAGCGCACCCGGGAGGCGACATGGCCCCCGTGGTGGAACTCGGAGTGCTCGGCGATGTCCGGGATCTGCGGCGGGAAGAAGTAGTGCCGCTTCTCCGGGATCTCGGTCCGGTCGTACTCGCCGGGCGCGAAGTGCCAGCGGTTGTACATCATCCGCTGGGCGGCCCGCCAGATGATCGGGCCGGTCTCCTCGCCGACGTGCGCCATCCGGGTGGGGTTCGGCAGGCAGCAGCAGAAGAAGTCGCCCTTCTTCAGCGCCAACACGCCGTCCGGCCCGCCCGGCTGCGCGCCGCGCAGGGCGTTCAGGTCGCGCACCGAGCTGCTCATGCCGTAGTCGGAGTCGGTGGTCACGATCGACGACAGCACGATCGCGCCGAGCAGTTCGCCGACCGCACTGTGCTCGCGGCGGACCTCCTCGGACGCGGCCTCGGCGTCGAGGGCGACGGCGGCCACCGTCATCGCCCGCAGGTCCTCGCGGACGTCGCCGCTCGGGGTGACGCCGAGGTTCGACTGCCCGTGGCGGGCGATCAGGTCGGGCATCGCCTGGGGGTCGCGCGGGAGCGGGAACTCCAGCATGTGCTCGTTCTTGACGAAGGTCAGGCCGTTGATGCGCCGGTAGCGCATCAGCTGCGAGCGGTCGACCTGGTGCATCAACTCACGTATCAGCTGCGCGAGTTCCAGCAGCGGCAGGGCCGCGGGGTTGCCGGGATCGCGCTCCAGGGCGGCGCAGTACTGGGCGTTGCGGTCGAGCAGGAACTGCCGCACGCCGGTGGCGGAGAGCTGGCGTCCGTTGAACTCCTCGAACCGCACCGATCGGCCGCTGAGGAACAGCGCGTAGGCCAGGACGACGAACAGCCGGTCGGCCGGCCGCCAGGTGTCGACCGGACATTCCCGGAGGTTCGCCAGCAGGCCTTCCCGCGTCAGGGTGTTCGTTCCCGCGTCGGACTTCGAGAAGACCTCGCGGCCGATCAGGATGTACACGGTCTCGACCCGCTCGACCCAGTCGGCGAGCCGGACCAGTCGGCCGTCGAGTTCGCCGTTCTTCTCCCACTCGCGCAGCAGCGCCTCGACCTCGGCACGGTCGGCGGCTTCCCGGGCCTCGATCACCCGGGTCTCTTCGGCCACCATGTCGAGGAGCTCCTGCGGCACCCGCAGGCCGCCGAGCCGTTCGGCGCCCGCTTCGGGCAGCTCGCCGGGCCCCCAGAGGTTCAGTCCGGCCAGCGGTGACCGGGTGACCGGCACCAGGCCCGGTGCGGGCGGCTCGGCGGTGGCGACGAACTCGACGTCCGACCGGCCCAGCACGTGCTGCACCAGGATCGACTCCCACGGGGTCAGCCGGGACCAGGCGAGCCGGAGGGGTATGCGTCCGCTCCTGGTGAGTTCGGCGAGCAGGGTGTCGGTCGCTGCCGAGGCGGCGGTGAAAGCGTCGCCGGAGATCGTCGATATCACGACCCTCCTCCCCGCGCGTGCGACCCGACGGGAGTATCAGCAGAAGGGCCGGTCGCGATGCGATCGGCCACGTCGACGAGGCTACACGAGCGCATGACGCTCGAACAGGTAACTCCAGGGGTCACCATATTCCTTGCCTTCCAGTGGAGTTGAAAGATCGGAAGGTGCACTTCTGAAGACGATCCGGTGGACTCCGGGCTCGCTCCAGGCCGCGGCGCTGAGGACGAGGCTCGCCCGGCCCGATCCGCCGCTGAGCACGGTGGAACCACCGGTTTCCCGCTCCGCCGGGGAGCTCGGCACGAGGCCCAACGCCCCTTCGCAGAAGGCCGCGTAGCTTGCGAGGCGATCGGCCGGGCAGCGGATCGCCAGGTGGTCGAACCCGTGGACCTGGCCGGTCGGGTGGGCGGGTGCGCCCGGGGTGGCGGCCCAACGCCGCCCGGCGGGCAGCGCGAGGCCGCCGTCCGGGCTCGCCGGGAGCAGGGTGTGGGAGAAGACGGCGGGTCCGGCCACGACCGGGTTTCCGTGCGCCGAGCGGCGCACGCTCGCGCCGGCCACCAGCGCGGCGCGCTGGACGGCTTCGACGGAGCGGCAGTTCAGGGCGATGTCGGCGACGCCCTCCCCGTGGTCGGACAGGAACCGCCAGGTGCCCCGACCGGAGGTGACGACCAGTTGGACCGCGCCCTGCCGGAGCAGGACCGAACTGCGGTCCACCTCCACGCAGTCGGCGACCCGGGTGAACCCCAGCGCCGACACCAGGTGCCGGACCGCCCGGACCTTGTCCTTGGTGTACAGCTCTACGTACGCGATGTCCTCGACCGTCACGGGGTCACGGCTCCTTGCAGGCGGGTCGGGTGGGGCCGACGGATGTTCAGGCGGGTTGGGCGGTGAACTCCCGCTCCCGCTCGATCTCGGCGGTGGTCTTGGCCATCCGCCCGGTGGTGCGGCGCAGGATCGGCGGCGCCATCACGGAGGTGACCACCGCGACCAGCACCACGACGCTGTAGGAGGCCGAGGTGAGCACGCCGAGCCGCAGGCCCACCGAGGCGAGCACGATCTCCACCACGCCGCGCGCGTTCAGCCCGGCGCCGACGGCCAGCGACTCACCGCGGTCGAGCCGTCCGGCCCGGCCGCCCAGGTAGCCGCCGGCGAACTTCGCGCCGATGGCCACCGCCAGGGTGACCGCGCCGGCCAGCATGACCTGCGGGTCCCGCAGCGCCGAGAGGTCCACCTGGAGGCCGGCGGTGGCGAGGAAGAGCGGGGCGAGGGTGGCCATCACGAAGGTGCGCATGGAGTCCAGCGAGCGGCGGCTCTCACTGCCGAGCGAGCCGACCACGATGCCGCACAGGAAGGCGCCGAGAATCGGCTCCATGCCCAGCGCGTGGGTGCCCGCGGCGGACAGCACGATCAGCACCACGATGACCGCGAGGCTGAGCTCCCGTCCGGCCGCGCGCTCCACAGGGTGCAGGATCCGCCGGATCAGCGGGCGGGCTACGAAGGCGGCGACGGCCAGCACCAGCAGCAGGTAGCCGACCGACTCGGCGACCACGGTCATCCGCAGCCCGAAGGTGGCCATGGCCGCGACCACGGACAGCAGCAGCCATCCGACGATGTCGCTGACCGCGGCCGAACCGATGATGATCTGGCCGACGTTGCGGTGCAGCAGCCCCATGTCCAGCAGGGTCTTGGCGATCACCGGTAGGGCGCTGACCGCGATCGCCACGCCCATGAACAGCGCGAAGGTCGGCCGGTCCCCCGCGTTCCCCATCATCGCGGCGGGGAGCACGAAGCCGAGGCCGAAGCCGAGCGCCAGCGGCAGCAGCACGCTGCCGGCGCTCACCCAGGCGATCGCCCGCCGGCGGCGGACCAGCAGCCCCAGATCGATGTGCGCGCCGGTGATCCCCACCAGCAGCAGCACGCCGAACTGGGCGACCGCGCCCAGCAGGTGCATCTGGCCGGGTTCGCGGGGCAGCAGCCAGGCGGAGAGGCCGGGGGCCAGGTTGCCGAGCAGTGAGGGTCCGAGGAGCACGCCGGCGGTGAGCTCGCCCACCACGGCGGGCAGGCCGAACCGGACGGCCAGCCGGCCGAGGCCGGTCGCCACCCCGAGCAACAGGCCGATCTGCAGCAGCAGCACCAGCATCTGGTGGTTGTCGATGCCGGGGACCGGCGCGATGGCGAGCACCGTCACACCCCTCTCCGCACCGGCGCGCCGAGGTACAGGCCGCCCTGCTCCAGGGCCCGCAGCGCTCGGTAGTCGCGGTCCACGTCCGCCGGGTCCTCGGCGGCGAGGTAGACGTACCCGGGCGAGTTGATCAGGTCGGTGGTGGCCTCCAGCAGCGCACCGGGCCGGACTCCGTGGGTGAGACCGACCAGCGTGGGCAGCGCTTCGAGCTCCGCCGTCCAGTCCAGTGAACGCACCATCCCCGCCTCGTGGTTGATCAGAGCGACGTTGCGCACCGCGCGGGACCAGGTGACCGCGCTGTCGTCGAAGGCGGCGAGCCGGGCCGGGTCGATCAGCGAGTCGGCGAAGAGCGCGGTCTGCGAGGTCCCGGAGAACTTCTCCACCAGGGCGGGCGAGGTGCCGCCGCCCAGCCGGGCGCCGGTCTCGATCAGCACCGGCCCGCGGGCGGTCATCATCACCTCGGTGTGGGCGGCCCCGGAGACCACGCCCAGCGCGTCCAGTGCCGCACCGACGAAGGCGCGCAGCGGCGCGGCCTCGGCCGAACCGACCGGTACCGGCTCCTCGTAGTCGTAGATCGGGAAGCCGGAGCCGCCGGTCCGCTTGGTGTAGCGCCACAGCTCGGCCACCCGGTGCACGCCCTCGTGCGAGACGGTGTTGGCGTAGTACTCGACGCCGTGCACCCGCTCCTGGACCAGCACCACGGAGTTGCGCTGCCCGTACAGGTTGGCGGCGGCGAGCACCACCCGGCAGGCCTCGCGCACCTCGGCCGGGGTGCGGCAGAAGCGGACGTTGTCGGTGCCGGCGCTGCTCGGCGGCTTCACCACGGCCTCGCTCAGGCCGCGCTCCAGGTACCAGGCCTCGGCTTCGGCCGCGTCGTCGAAGGCCTCGCCGAGCGGGGTGGCCACCCCGGCGGCGGCCGCGACCCGGCCCATCAGCACCTTGTCGCGGCGGGCCGCGATGGTCTCGTGGCGGTTGCCCGGCAAGCCCATCAGGTGGGCCAGGGTGTCCGCCAGGATCACCCCGGACTCGGTGCCCGCCACGACCCGTCGGACGCCCAACCGGGTCAGTTCGGCGGCGAGCTCGGACGGCTCGCCGCCGCCGGCCAGGGTGGTCTCGTAGTCCCCGGGCTCGAAGCCGCGGGTGAAGTACTCCGACATCTCCGGCGAACTCTGCACATGGATGCAGGCGCTCCCCCGGTTGCGCAGCGCGGAGACCAGCGCGCGTCCGGTCGAGTAGCCGTCGACGACCGCGATCCTCATGACGTCGCCCCGCCCGGCTCCGAGGACTCGTCCTCGTCGGCCTTCTGGTACAGGGAGCAGGCGACCCGGGCCCCGCCGTTCATGCTGACCACGCCGACCTCCGGGTTGGTGCTGCCGCGCACCAGGCAGCCGTTGTAGCCGTCACCGCCGGTGACCTGGGGGTCGGTGGCGAAGACGCCCCAGTTGAGGTAGAGCTCCTGCGAGCCGCTGCCCTCGTTGGCGGGGAACAGCTCGGGCACCGGGCGGATCCGCCGCTGCACCACGTACGGGCCGTCCACGGCGGACGTCAGCTGGGCCCGCCACTCCTCGGCGGAGACCGTCCAGCCGGGGACCACGCCGGTGCCGCCGTGGAGCAGGGTCGGCTTGAGGATCAGGTCGTGCTGCTCGGCCACCGCGTGCGCCACCAGGTCGATCTCCTGGCCGGCCTGGTCGGTGGCGGTGCGCCGCACGTGCCGGGTCCAGGGGAGGAAGCGGTCGACGACCTCCCGCTCCTGGGCCGAGAAGGCGTGCCGGTTCTCGTCGTCGGAGAGCATCGCCAGCGCGCCCTTGTTGCCGTACAGCTCGGCGTCGAGGCGGCTGAACAGGCCGATCCGGCCGTCCTCGAAGGCGCGCAGCACCGGCGCGACCAGCTCCGCGTCGGCGGGGGTGGCGATCTCCTCGACCAGGAAGAAGCGGTAGACCACGTCGATGGTCCGGCCGTGCACCTCCAAGTGCCCGCCGCGCTCGCTGATCTGGCCGACGTGGCAGGGGACGGCGTCGATGCCGAAGCCGTCGAAGAGCGCCGCCATCACCTTCAGCCGCGGCTCGTAGCTCTTGAAGCTCTCCGGCCAGTCGGCCAGCGCGACCACCGGCCGGCGGCTGCCGTCGCCCATGTGCGGGGCGCACTCGGCGAACAGGGTCTGCACGATGCCGCGCAGGGTGTCGACGTAGTCCAGCCGGTGCTCGGCGGCGAACTCGGCCAGCGCCGGGTGGGTCAGCATCGCCCGGCAGATGTCGGCGTTCTCGAAGCCGCCGAGCGCGCTGGTGATGTTGAGTTCCAGCAGCTTGAAGCCGTCCGCGTCGCGGTAGCAGTCGGAGCGGGCCAACGGGAGCAGCGGCTGCCCGGCCTTGGTGGCCCGCTCGACCACCGACGCCTGGGTCTCGGTCATCCCGACCCCGCGGGCCAGGGCGCCGGCGTCGCCGCCGAACAGCCGCTCCGGGAGCTGGGTCAGCAGGGTGTGCACGGTGCCCAGGTCGGCGGCCAGCCGGGCCCTTTCGGCGGCCGTGACGAAGACCGGGGCGGGGAGGTAGCGGCCCCGGTAGGCGACCGCGACCAGCTCGTCGGCGACGACCTGCCGCATCAGCTCCTCGGGGCCGGTGCCGCGCCGGGCGAGGTGCGCCAGGTAGTCCGCACCCAGCCCGGAGCGGGGTACGAGCGGGGCGTGCGAAGGCTGCGTCATGGGGGGCTCTCTTCTCGGTCGGCTTTGGCGGTACGGGGCACCGGGGTGCGGCGCGGGGGCTCCGCTCAGGGAGTCGCCGCGATCGCCTGCAGGTGCGCCAGACAGCGCCGCAGCTGATCCAGCGGGACGAACTCGTCGGCGGTGTGGGCCTCGCTGATGAAGCCGGGGCCGCACACCACGGTCGGCAGCCCGGCGATGCCCCGGATCAACCCGGCCTCGGTCCCGAACGGCACGTACTCCGGCTCGGCGTCCTGCCCGGCCGCCGCCGTGGCGCGGGCGATGAAGGCGTGGTCCGGCTCCATCGCGAAGGAGGGGGTGTCGGAGAGCTGCTCCAGCACCGCCTCGGCCGGCGCGTAGCGCTTGCGCATGGCGGCCAGCAACTCGCCCTCGGTGTACCGGCGCAGCTCGTCGGCGATGTCCGCGCAGGGGTGGTCGGGCACGTTGCGGATCTCCAGCTCCACCGTGCAGTCGCCCGGCACGATGTTGGCCTTGAGGCCGCCCTCGATCCGGCCGACGTTGATCCAGGAGTGGCCGATGGAGAACCGCTCGTCGTACGGGCCGGAGTCACGGAAGCGCTCGTTGAGCGACTCGGCGAAGCCGATGAACTCGGCGGCCGACACGATCGGGTTGGCGGTCTGGGACGCGAGCGCGGCGTGCTTGGGCTCGCCGGTCAGCCGCAGCCGGTAGTTCTGCTTGCCCTTGTGGCCGACCACCACCTGCATGCCGGTGGGCTCGCCCACCACGCAGCCGGTCACTTCGCCGGTCCAGGTCCGCATCTCCTCGACGAGGCTGCGAGCGCCGACGCAGCCCACCTCCTCGTCGTAGGTGAGGACCAGGGTGACCGGGATCGGCAGCGCCTGCTGGTCGACGGTGGACAGCAGCGCCAGGCAGCAGGCCAGGAAGCCCTTCATGTCGGCGGTGCCGCGGCCGATCGCCCGGTCCTCGGTCACCCGCAGCGTGAACGGGTCGGCGGTCCAGGCCTGCCCGGTGACCGGGACGGTGTCGGTGTGGCCGGACCAGAGGATGCCGCGCCGCCCGTCACCGGCCGGCCCGGCTGTGGCCACCAGGTTGGCCTTGGTCCGGTCCTCGTTGAAGTGCAGGTGGCTGTCGATGCCGTTGGCCGACAGCAGGCGCTGGACGTAGCCGATCAGTTCCAGGTTGGAGTTGTGGCTCGTGGTGTCGAAGCCCACCAGCCGGTCGAGGATGCCCAGCATGTGGGCGTACAACTCGTTGCCGGTGCTCTTGACCGGGAATCCCGAAGACATGATGACTCGCTGACGCGTCGAGGACGGACTTGGGGCGGGAGCGGGGACGCCCGCCCGTAACCGGGCGCCCCGCACGGGTGACCGACGGACCGTCAGTCGGAGGAGTTCGGCGAACGCCGGCTGTGGCCCACCTCGGGGAGCGAGGGGGTGACCGCGGAACCGGCCGTGGTCAGGCGCAGGAGCCGCCGGACGTGCTTCTCGTCGAGGTCCTTGGTGGTGGCCGAGTGCAGCACGCAGCGGTTGTCCCAGACCACCACGTCGAGCGGGCTCCACTTGTGGCGGTAGACGAAGGGGTCACTCGTGATGTGCGCGATCAGCTCCTCGATCAACGCGGTGCTCTCGTCCTCCGGCAGGCCGTCGATGCCGATCACGCTGCCGATGATGCGCGGCTGGATGAACAGCGTCTCGCGCCCGGTGTCCGGGTGGCGGCGGACCAGCGGGTGGGTGATCTCCGGGGTCTGCTTGCGCTCCTCGGGGCCGATGTACTTCCAGCGGGCCCACGGGTCCTCGCGGTCCGGCGACCAGCGGTACTGGTGGCGCACCCGGAGCGTGCGGAGGTACGCCTTGCGCTCCTCCGGCAGCGCCGCGAAGGCGGCCTCGGCGTCGGCGAACAGGGTGTCGCCGCCGGCGGTTTCGGGGATCTCCAGGCCGTGCAGCATGGTCGCGCTGCCGGGCACCAGCTTGTACGAGTAGTCCGAGTGCCAGCCCTGGCCGGAGGTCTTCATCTCCTTGTTCCGGCCGGGCTCGTTCTGGTTGGAAAGCCAGGTGAGGGTCGGCTCCTCGGGGTGGCGGAGCTTGAGCACGTGGTGCTCCTCCGGGCGCCCGAAGATGGTGCCGAAATCGGCGAAAGTGCGGGCCGATATGTCCTGGGCACGGAACACCAGGACCTTGTGCTCCAGGTACGTCTCGTAGATCGCCCGGCCCGATTCTCGGATGGTCTCCGAGGTGAGGTTCGGAGACTTCACCTCCGCGGCGAAGGTGGCGGCGAGGCGGTTCGCTATGGGCGTGTATTCGAGGGCCACTACTGTGCACTCCCGTTTCGGTCTGCAGCCGGGTTCAGGTCTTTGATGAAGAAGACGCGACGCGCATTCACGGTCTCCTCGGAATGCGTGTACACGTAGTCGAGCCCTTTATAAAAGGCTATGTTGTCGCTCATTTCGGCGCGGGTCCACAGCCGGACTCCGCGCAGATCCGCGTCCCGCGCCATTTCCTCGACCAGGGAGACCAGCCGCCGACCTATTCCGCGCCCCTGATGGGACGGCCGGACGGCGAGATTGCGCAGGATCAGATGGGGATCACTGGGCTCGACCGTCACCATTCCGAGCACCTCGTCCGCCTCCACCGCGAGATAGGTGCGGCCCGCGGCGGCGACCTTCTCGTAGTCGAGCAGTATCGGCGCCGGCGGCTCGTCCAGCTCGGCCAGGTATTTCCCGTACGCCTCGCGCGCTATCTCGGCCAGTTGCCCGCCGTCGGCAGGCAGGGCCGGTCGCAGCGTGATCCGGGTGCCGTTCCCGACGCTTGCCATGGGTCTTCGAGTCCTTGTCTCTGGGGGGGCGGTCCGCGGCGTTCGGCGACGGTCCGCGGCGTTCTGCGGACAGCGCGACGGCCCGCACGGGCACCGGGGTCCGAAGGGGATCCCGATGCCCGTGCGGGAGGCGCGGCTCAGGCCAGGGTGCGGGCCTCACGGGTGCCGTCGAAGTGCGGGCTCTCGTAGACCCGGTCGCCGTCCGCCTTGCCGACGACCTCGTTGAAGTCGCTGCCCACGTTGTAGTCGAAGGTCACCCGCGGGAAGGCGAGCGCCTCGACCCGGGACTCGTCCCAGCGGGCGTCGATCGAGGAGAAGCGCAGCGCGTAGGCCAGCCGGGACGAGATGGGGCCCTCGCCCAGCGGGACGCTGCGGTGCAGCACGTACTTGTCGAAGATCAGCGCGTCGCCGGGCTCGAAGTCGTCCTCGACCGCGGAGAAGTCGAGCAGCGGCTTGATCTCCGGCGAGTTGAGGAGGTTGTTCTTCAGCTTGTGGAAGTCGTCGTAGCCGATCTCCTTGCCGGCCGCGATCTCGTTGCGCATGAAGCCCGGCAGCATGTTGATGTGCTGGTAGACGAACTCGCCCGAGAAGACGTTCTTCGAGACGTACTTCATGCCGCCGGCCTGCTCCTCGGCCCGGATCTCGGTGAGCGGCGTCCAGATGGTGAAGCCGAGGTCCTCGCGGCGCTGGAAGCCGAAGCTCTGGGTCCCGACGTGCCAGGGGAAACCAGTGCTCTTGTTCTTCTCCAGCTCGAAACCGAGGCCCTGGGTGAAGAACAGCTGCGCACCGGTGAGCTGCTTCATCGCGGCGGAGAAGGCCGGGTCACCCATGAGGGAGAGGATCGTCGGGTCGTCGTTCCCGATGTCGTACTTCAGCTTGCTGAAGCCGGCACCGTAGTTGTCGGTGGGCGACGTCACCTGAGAACCACTGAGGCTCCGCATGTGCTCGACGAGTTCCTGGGAGAAGATTCCCTTGAGCTTCAGGAAGCCGTGCTCCCTGAAGCTTTCCACATCCTCGTCGCTGATCGCGAAGTCGGGGTTGATCATTGCAGCTCCCACGTCCAATTATTTTCCGGCGCTTCGGCGACATTATCAGCGGACCCAAGGGGAACAAAAGGTTCCGTGTTTATTCTCGGAACGCCCCCGGACGCTGCATTTTCCGGAAATCGACGGCCGGGCGTGCGGGAGCCAACTCCTGTGCGAACTCCAGCCAACTGGCGGCGTACTGCCAGGCCAGATCGGCCACCAGCGCGGCGCGGTGCGGCGGGACGGCGGAGCTCAGTCCGGACCACTCGGCGGCGGCGTTCTGCTGGAGCAGGCGCAGCAGGTGCCGGCCCTCCTCCTTCAGCCGCAGCGAGGGGTCGCGCAGCAGCTTCTCCAGCAGTTGGGCGGGAGTGGGCGGAGCCAGCGTGGGCGCGGCCGGGGCGAGCGCCACCGGCGCCGGGGCCGCCCGGAGGACCCAGGTGTCCTTCGGCCGCAGCACGGTCGGCGCGGGGCCGTCCGACGCCTCGGCCCGCGGTCCGCCGCTGCGCGCCGAGGTGCCCGCCTCGCCGCCGCCGACCGGCAGTCGACCGGCCTGGAGACGTTTGCGCACGTCGCTCGCGGTGGCCGGGGAGATCCCGGCGATCAGGGCGATCTCCCGCAGTGAGGCGTTCGGCTTCTCGGCGATGACCTCGGCGGCCCGCCGCCTGCCCTCGGCGCTGCTGAGCGGGCGGACCCGCCCGTCGCGTCCGACCCGGGTGTTCAACTGCGGATCCGCGTCAGTTGAACGCAGCCGGATTCCGGCCACCGTCTTCGCGCCCAGCCCGGACACCCGGGCGATCGCCCGGTCGGACATCTGGGGGTGCGAGGCGATGATCCGCTCGGCCGCCGCCCGCCGGTCCGCCAGCGAAAGCGGCAGGCCGTGCGCGGTGTTCGCCTCCACGGCACGCAGGAAGGCGTCCTCGGCCGACCCTTCGAAGAACTCGACGTCGATGGTCTCCTGCCCCCGGACGCAGGCGGCCAGCAGGCGGTGCATGCCGTCGATGACACGCATGTCGGATCGGCGCACCAGGATCGGCGGCAGCGGCCCGTCCACGTCGGCGAGCCGAACCGCGTGCTCCCGGTCGAGCCCGTCCGAGCGCGGCGACTCACCGGGCAGCAGGGCGGCCACCGGGACGGCGGTCACCCGCGGAGCCGGCACCTCGGCCAGTGTGCCGACGGCGGCCTGATGGCCCGTCGGTACGGGAGAGGCCGGGACGAGCGCCCCGGCGTGCGACTGCGACATCTCACGCACCCCGCGAGTCGGTACGGGCTGGCTGCCACGAGAGTTCGGGGCACGGCATTGCTGTCGCCTTTCTTCCGCCGATTGCGGGATTGCGCCCGTCGGGCCTTGTGGGACCGACGGGTCATATGGGTCGAAGATCTGGCCGGCACGCCCGGTCACGTAGCGCTGGTCTGCTGCCGATCGGCCCGCACCGCAGTGTCACGTGATGAGCACGAAGCCTGCACATGTTCATATCCCGTGGTGAAGTTGTCGAGGTGTATGCCGCGATCCTGCACACCGAGACGGGCTCTGGCCCGAGTTGAAAGCCGCGTCAAGTCAGCTTTCGGCCTGATCTGCTCCCGCCGACTCCACCGGTCGGGTGACGACCACCTGAACGGCAGTCAGCTCGGCCACTGCGGCAACGCACTCGGCCACCCCGTCAGCCGCCAGGGTGGCCACCCCGAGCCGGTCCGCCGAGGAGCGCAGCGGCTGCACCAGGTCCCCCACCGACACCGAGACCTCCCAGTCCACCACCCGGCCGCGGCCCAGCTCGGGCTGCTCGGCGACCCGCTCCACCAGGCCCGGCGCCGCGGTGAAGAACACTTTGGCCGCGGCGCCCGCGGCGGCCTCCTCGCGGCGCAGGCCCTCGCCGATCGGCCAGCCGAGCGCGACCCGCCGCCAGTGGATCCCGGTGGTCAGCCGCACCAGTTCGGCGATGCCGTCGCCGCCGGGCCGGTTGTGCGTCTCGATCACGACGACCCGCTCACCGTCGAGCTTCACCTCGGTGTGGCTCGGCCCGTCCGTCAGGCCCACCGCGTCCAGCAGCTCGGCGACCGCGCGTTCCACCAGCCGCCGCCCGGCGGCGTCCAGTGAGGGCGCCGGCATCAGGTGGCTGACCTCGACGAAGCCGTCCGTCGTGCCCTTCTCGGCGATCCCGACCACGGTGTGCCGGCCGCCCTCGGAGAAGGCCTCGACGCTGAACTCACGTCCGCCGGCGAACTGTTCCAGGAGGGTCCCGCCGGTGCGGTTCTCCGGCGGGAGCTGCTCGGGCCGCTCCAGCAGCCGGATCGCCATCGAGCCCGCGCCGTCCACCGGCTTGGCCACCACCAGCGGATGCCCGGCGAACAGCCGAGCCACCGCTTCGGCGTCGTCGCCGGCGGCGAAGGCCGGGTTCAGGTGCGGCGCCCTGCGCTCCAGGATGCGCCGCATCTCCAGCTTGTCCCTGGTGGCGCGCACCACGGCCGGCGAGACGCCGAGGCAGCCGAGCCGCTCGGCCGCGGCCGCGGCCGGTTCCAGGCCCAGCTCGGTCAGCGAGACCACGGCGGTCGGAGCCAGCGGTCGGAGCGTCGAATCCACGAACTCGAGAAAGTCCGAATCCCGTCGGAAGTCGACGGTGAGAACCGGCGAAGTCCCCTCCCCCGCAGGAGCACCGGGCAGCTGGACGTGAACAACGTCACCCGGCAGCGTCTCGGCTGCCCGGGCGACCTCCGGGTTGGCCCCGATGACGATCAGGGTCACGGCGACACCCGCCGGGTTCGGACAATGCGGAACATCCCCCACGCACGCTTTCTTGAGATCCGTCCGGCCGAGCGATCGCTCAAAGCCGTTGACGCGGCGTCATGAGAGCAGCGGCGCGCGACGGGTGTCAACGACCGCCGGCCTGTGCGCGGAAGCCCGGGAGGCCACGGGATCCACGCCCTCGACCGAGAGTTGACAGAGATGGGGCGCACGCTTGCGGAACTTGACCGAACCGGTTAAAGATCAGGCCGTTTCAGGTACCGTCCTGAACGATCGCGGGGGGCGCATCCGGCGTACCGTCATGCCCGAGATGCAGCATTCCCTTCGTCGCAGTGTTCGCGCCCTGCTCCGTTCCACTGCCTGCTCCGTTCCACTGCTGTTCGTCTCGGCGTGTTTCCGGCCGCTCTTCACCGATCTCCGCCCTTCCTCCCAGTGACCGAGGCACTTCTGATGTCCCTGACCGACACCGTCACCCATGTCCTGGTCGGCTACGGCGCCTGGATCCTGCCCGAGCTCGAGGAACGCCTCCCGGAGCGGTCGGTGCTGATCCTGGAGGAGCCGAGCGTCATCGCCGCCCGCGGCGCACAGGAACTGGCCGCCCGTTTCCGCTGCGTGGCCGCCCTGATCGAGGCCCCGACCCAGGACGAGGAACACCCGGAACGGCTCGTCGCCGCCCTTCCCCGGCCGCAGAACGTGCGGGCCGTCATCCCCGCCGTCGAGTACGCCGTGGTCGCCGCCGCGGCGCTCGCCGACTCCTGGGGCCTGCCCGGGGCCGGGCTCCCCGCCGCCCGGGTCTTCCGCGACAAGGCCCGGCTGCGCACCGTCGCCGACGAGGCCGGTATCCCCCAGCCCCGGTGGGCCTCCGTCCACGGCCCGGACGCGGTCGAGCGCTTCCGCGCCGAACACGGCGCCGCCTGCGTGATCAAGCCGGCCAACCGCCAAGCCAGCCTCGGAGTTCAGCTGCTCGAACCGGAGGACGACGCCCACGCCCTCTGGGAGCACACCGCCGGGGCCAGCGAGTCCCGCCAGCGCGCCCCGTACGAGGGCGCCGACCGCTACCTGGTCGAGCAGCGCGTCTACGGGCCCGAGGTCAGCGTCGAAGCCCTCGTCCACCAGGGCGTGGTCGGCTTCCGCAACGTCACCGCCAAGACCGTCCAGGGCTCCCGCCACCCCGTCGAGCTGGCCCACGCCGTACCCGCCGCGCTGCCCGCCGCCACCGAGGCCGCACTGCACGACGCGGTCCAGCAGCTCGCCACCGCTGCCGGCTTCCAGGACGGCGTGCTGCACGCCGAGTGGATTCTCGGTGACGGCGGCCCCTACCTGGTGGAGTGCGCGGCCCGGCTGCCCGGGGACGGCATCTCCGTCCTCATCTCGCTCGCCTACGGCGGCAACTTCGTCGCCGACCTGCTCGGACTGCTCGAAGGCCACGGGCCGGTCCCGTCGCGGGATCCGGTGGCCGGAGCGGCGGTGCGCTTCCTCAGCGCCGCCCCCGGCCTGGTCGAAGCCGTCCAGGGCGAGGAGGAGGCACGGCAGGCCAAGGGCGTGCACCAGGTCCAGCTCGCCGTCGCCGCCGGCGACACCGTCAAGCCCACCACCAGCTCCTGGGAGCGGGCCGGACAGATCATCGCCATCGGCGCGGACGGGCCCGAGGCCGCCGCCAACGCGCTGGCCGCCGCCGACCGCATCACCGTCCGCTCGGTGGAGGCCCCCGCCCCCGCCTCCGGCTCCGCTCCCGCGGCCTCCGAGGCGGACCGCTCCGGTGACGCCCCCGCCCCCGCTCCTACGGAGGGCGACCGGTCGTGAAGCTGCCCTCGGCCGCCGACTACATCCCGGCCACCCCCGCCGGACGGACCTTCGCCCTCACCGCGCTGATCAGTTCGGTCGGCACCGGCCTCTTCCTGGCCGGCTCCACCGTCTTCTTCATCCGCTACGTCGGCCTCAGCAACGCCCAGATCGGCCTCGGCCTCGCCGTCGCCGCCGGCTTCGGTTTCCTCGCCACCGTCCCGGTCGGCGTCATCGGCGACCGCTTCGGGCCGCACCGCACGCTCATCGGCACCCAACTCTGGCGAGCGGGCTGCTTCGTCGGCCTGGTCTTCGTCAACGGACCGCTCGCCTTCGTCGTCGTCGCCTCCTGCATGGCCGCCGCCGAAGGCTCCACCCCGCCCCTCACCCAGGCCGTGGTCGCCGAGACCACCGGCCCCGAGGACCGGGTCCGCACCATGGCGATCATCCGCACCGTCCGCAACGTCGGCTTCTCGCTCGGCGCGCTGCTCGCCGCTCCCCTACTCTCGGCCTCCAGCACCACCGCGTACCGGGGCATCGTGCTCGGCAACGCGCTGGCCTTCACCCTCTCCGCCGCGCTGCTGCTGCGGCTGCGCCTGCCGAAGAGCACCGTCGCCCGCACCTCCCGCAGCGCCCTGCGCGCGATCCGCGGCTTCCGCGACTGGCGCTACGTCACCCTCGCCGGGCTCAACGGCGTGCTCTCCCTGCACATGACCATCCTCTCGGTCGGCATCCCGCTGTGGACCGTCCAGGCCACCAAGGCGCCCGCCGCGATCGTCCCGATCCTGGTGTTCACGAACACCGTGCTCGCCGTCCTGCTCCAAGTGCCCTTCTCCAACGGGGCCGACGACTCCACCGGGGCGGGGCGGGCACTGCGGCGCGGCGGGCTGGCGCTGGCCGGCTGCTGCGTCGCCTTCGCACTGGCCCAGGGGACGAGCGCCGTCGTGGCGGTCGGGGTGCTGGCCATCGGCTGCGTACTGCTCACCTTCGGCGAGCTCTGGCAGGCCGTCGGCGGCTGGCAGCTCTCCTACCTCTACGCCCCCGAGGAGCAGAAGGCCACCTACCTCTCGGTCTTCAACCTCGGCTCGACCGGACAGGGCATCATCGGCCCCAGCATCGTCACCACCGTCGTGATCGCCACCGGCCGGATCGGCTGGATCGGCCTCGCCGTCTTCTTCGTCCTCGCCGCCGCCCTGGTCCGCCCCGTCATCACCCTCCTCGACCGCGCCCCGCGCCCCGCTCCCGCCGACGAGCTAGCCCCCGAACCCCTCGCCCCCTAAAGCCCGTTCAGCCCACCGGCCGTTCGGACGTAGAAGTCCTCCGCGTCCCTCATGGGCGCGTGGGCCAGGGCGATCATCGCCTCGTGCTTGTCGGCACCCATGTAGTAGTCGCCGGTGTGGTGCAGGTAGAAGAACCGGCCCCGCTCGTCGATGACGACGGGTGATCCCTCCGACGAGTCCCAGCCGACGGGAAAGAGCCGCACGCCGAGGTGGTGGCCCAGTTCGGCGATGCCGCCGGCCGTCGAATGCCAGAGGAGCGCGGGGGTGAGGTGGAGGTGGTCGCCGCGCCGGGCGTCGAGCGTCAGCCGGAGTCCCGCGTGCTCCGTGAGGAAGTCCGTGGCGGCGGCGAACGGCTCCAGAGGGAACCCCTGGTGCCGGGCGTCCTCGGTGACGTCCGCGAGGATCGCCGGTAGCAGACCGGCGACGTCCCGGCCGGGGAACCATCCGTGTTCCCCGAACCAGGCGTCGACGTCCTGGGCGGTCTCCATGCGCGGCACGAGGACCACCCTCCCCGGCGTCAGCTCTCGCCCGGCTCCAGGCGGAGCGAGATGGAGTTGATGCAGTAGCGCTGATCGGTCGGCGTGGGGTAGCCCTCGCCCTCGAAGACGTGGCCCAGGTGGGAGCCGCAGCGGGAGCAGCGGACCTCGGTGCGGACCATGCCGTGGGAGGTGTCGGAGATCAGCTCGACGGCCTCGCTGTCCTTCGGGTCGAAGAACGACGGCCAGCCGCAGTGCGACTCGAACTTCTCGTTCGACGTGAAGAGCTCCGCGCCGCACGCACGGCAGGAGTAGACGCCCTGCGTCTTCGTGTCCGTGTACTCACCACGGAAAGCGGGCTCCGTGCCGGCCTGCCGGAGTACCTGGTACTCCGACGGACTCAGCTGCGCCTTCCATTCCTCGTCGGTCTTCTCGACCTCGTACGCCATCGTTCGTCCGCTCCCTCAGTTCGACAGGCGGGCGAGGATCTGCGGACCCAGGTCCGTGACGTCGCCCGCGCCCATCGTGAGAACGAGGTCCCCGGGGCCCGCCATTCCCGCGACGACGTCGGGCACGGCGGCCTTGTCGTGGACGGGCGTCACGTCGGCGCCGGCGCGCTGTGCGGCGGCGATGATCAGCTCGCTGGTGATGCCCGGGATCGGGTCCTCGCGGGCCGGGTAGATGTCGAGGACGACGGAGGCGTCGGCGAGGGCCAGCGCGTCGCCCATCTCCTTGCCCAGCTCCTGGGTGCGGGAGAACAGGTGGGGCTGGAAGACGACCAGGAGGCGGGAGGCCCCGGCGGCGCCCCGCATGGCCTCCAGGTCGGCGGTCATCTCGGTGGGGTGGTGCGCGTACGAGTCGATGACCTGGACGCCCCGCGCCTCGCCCTTGAGCTGGAGGCGGCGGCCGACACCGGTGTAGGCGGTGAGGGCCTGGGCCAGCTCGGCCGGGTCGATGCCGACGCGGGCGCCGGCGGCGAGGGCCGCGGCGGCGTTGTGGGCGTAGTGGCGGCCGGGGACGGAGACGGTGAAGGTGTGCTCGGCACCGTCGAGGAGGACGGTCACCTCGCTCTTCATCCCGTTCGGGACGATCTTCAGGATGCGGGCGTCGGAGTCGGCGGACTCGCCGACCGTGACGATGTTCAGACCGTCGCGGTCCGCGACCCTGCGGGCGAGCTCGCGGGCGCCCGCGTGCTCGCCGACGACCAGGGTGCCGCCGGGGCGGATCTTGGCGGTGAAGGCCTCGAAGGACTCGTAGATCTCGTCCATGGAGGCGTAGTTCGCGTGGTGGTCCAGCTCGACGTTGAGGACGATCGCGACCTCGGGGTCGTACTTCTGGAAGCTGCGGTCGCTCTCGTCGGCCTCGGCGACGAAGACGTCGCCCGCGCCGTGCAGGGCGTTGGTGCCGGGGCCCGCGAGGTCGCCCCCGATGGCGTACGACGGGTCGAGACCGAGCTCGGTGAGCGCGACGGCCAGCATCGACGTGGTCGTGGTCTTGCCGTGCGTACCGGCGACGGCGATGGCGCGCAGGCCGTCCATGAGGGAGGCGAGCGCGTCGGAGCGGTGGACGACCGGGATGCCGAGCTCGGCGGCGCGGGCCAGCTCCGGGTTGTCGGCGCGGATGGCGCTGGAGACGACGACGGCGGAGGCGTCGTCGGCGAGGTGCTCGGCGGCGTGCCCGATGTGCACGGTCGCGCCGAGGGCGCGCAGCGACTCGGCGGTCGGGGACTCCTTGGCGTCACTGCCCGCGACCTTGGCGCCGCGCTGGGCGAGGATCTTCGCGATGCCCGACATTCCGGCACCGCCGATGCCGATGAAGTGCGGCCGTTCCATGGCGGCGGGAATGGCGGGTGCCATGCGGATCTCTCCCCGGGGTGGTGGTTCTGGAGGTCACCAGCCTAGTGGCTCCGGCCGGGCGCCCCCGGCGGACGGGCGGCCGTGTCCGCGCCCCCTGCACGGGGCGCGGACACGGCCGGGGTCCGTCAGTCGCTGTGGGCGAAGAGCTTGAGCACGGGTACGCCGACCTTGTGGCGGGCCCGGGAGGCCCAGTCCCGGTGGAAGAACTCCTCCACGTAGTGGGGTGCGGTGAGCACGATCACCTCGTCCGCCTCCGACTCCTCGACCACCGCCTTCATCTTGGTGAGGGGGTGGTCCTCGACGACCTGGCCGACCGCTTCGCAGCCGGCGTCTCTCAGGGCCTGGAGCGAGAGCTCCAGGGCCTGCTCGGCGGGGAGCCGGGCCGCCTTGCCCTCCGGTTCGTCGCCCTCGCGGGCCGCTTCCTTCAGCTCGCCCATGGCTACGTCGTCGATGGCACGCAGCAGTACATCGGCCTGGTCACCACGCGGCTGCATAAGGACGATGAAGGACACGCCCTCGTCGCCGTGCAGGGTGGTGACGAATTCCACGTCGACGGACGTCAGGGGCTTCTCGATCATCAGAACGCTTGTGAACACCTCAGGAGCCCTTCTGCGGAAACCATCCTTCCCCGTGCCCGCACGGGGTCTGCGACAGTAAGTGTGCCCAGCGGACGGTAAGCGGAACGACAAATTCCGCCGATTGTCAGATCCGACGGTAGCGGGTGAAGAGGAAGCCGTCCTGCTCCAGCACGGAAGCCACCTGGAAGCGTGTCGGGACGGCCACCGAAGGGCCCCCGGCGATCCGCTGGGCACCGCCCGCCGTCATGGTCGGCGAGAGCGTCAGGCACAGTTCGTCGAGGACCCCCGCGGCCACGAACTGGCCCAGCAGCCGGGGCCCGCCCTCGGTCAGCTGCCGCCGGAGCCCGCGCTCCGCCAGCGCCGCCACCGCGCGGGCCGGCTCGACCCCGGCCCCGTCGCCCGCGAACAGCACCTCGGCGCCCGCCGCCCGGGCCGCGGCGACCCGGTCGGGCGAGGCCGCGGCCCCGGTCAGGATGAGCGTCGGCACCAGCGGCGAGGTGAAGAGGGGCAGCGAGAAGTCCAGGGCGAGGGAGGCGCTGACCACGGCGATCACGGGGGCCTCGCCCTGCCCCGCGGCGGCCCGGCGGGCGGCGAACGCCTCGCGCGCCCGTGCGGGGCGGTAACCCTCCAGACGTACCGTCTCGGCGCCCACGACCACCACGTCGGCCAGGCCCCGCAGGGTGCCGAAGATCCGCATGTCGGTCTCGGAGGAGAGCGGCTGGGAGCGCCCGTCGTGCTGCCCCGCGCCGTCGAGCGAGGAGACCATGTTGGCCCGCAGCCACACACCGTCACCCTCCGGGTACGCGTAGGCGTCGGCGAGCTCGTCGAGCGACCACTCGCGACCGTCGGCGGCGGCCGGGCCGGCGGAGGTCTCGGAGGCTGTCATGTCCGTCACAGGGAGCAGGCGTCGCATCCTCGCAGTCTGACATGACGATTACAGTGGGGAACTGTGTCGACCCGCGCCCTTACCGAAGCCGCCTCCGCCGAGGCGGCCCCGCTCTCGCTCTGCTCCCGAGAGCCCCGTGTCCCCGCCGACCGCCTCGTCGCGGAGATGGTGCCGCCGCCGCGGTTCGACTCGGTCCGGTTCGACACGTACCTCCCGGACCCCAACCAGCCCAGCCAGACGGACGCCGTCAAGGCACTGAGCTCGTTCGCCGGGGGACTGGGCGGAGCGCACGCCTCCGGAGCCGGCAAGCGCCGCTGGTTCGCCAGGAAGCCGGCCGCGCCGACCGGGCCGCGCGGGGTCTACCTCGACGGCGGATACGGCGTCGGCAAGACCCACCTGCTCGCCTCCCTCTGGCACGCCACCCCCGCCGAGCCCTCGCTGAAAGCTTTCGGCACCTTCGTCGAGCTGACCAACCTGGTCGGCGCGCTCGGCTTCCAGCAGACCGTGAAGACCCTCAGCGGTCACCGCCTCCTCTGCATCGACGAATTCGAGCTCGACGACCCGGGCGACACCGTCCTCGTCTCCAGCCTCCTCGCCAAGCTCGTCGAGGCGGGCGTGGCGCTCGCCGCCACCTCCAACACGCTCCCCGGCAAGCTCGGCGAGGGCCGCTTCGCCGCCGCCGACTTCCTCCGCGAGATCCAGGGCCTCTCGGCCCACTTCATGCCGCTGCGGATCGACGGCGAGGACTACCGCCACCGCGGCCTGCCCGAAGCCCCCGCCCCGTACACCGACCAGGTCGTCACGGAGACGGCGTACGCCACACCGGGCTCCTCCCTCGACGACTTCCCGCACCTGCTCGAACACCTGGCCAAGGTGCACCCGAGCCGGTACGGCGCGCTCACCGACGACCTCACCGCGGTCTGCCTCACCGACGTCCGGCCCGTCCCCGACCAGTCGACCGCGCTGCGGCTCGTCGTCCTGGCCGACCGGCTGTACGACCGCGAGATACCCGTCCTCGCCTCCGGACTCCCCTTCGACAAGCTGTTCAGTGACGAGATGCTGAACGGCGGCTACCGGAAGAAGTACTTCCGGGCGATCTCCCGGCTCACCGCGCTCGCCCGCGACGCGAAGGGCCTCGTCGCGCAGTAGCTTGGTGGCCGTACCCGATCGAAAGGGATCCACCATGGCCACCGTGCGTCACGCACACACCGTCTGGCAGGGCGACCTCCTCAAGGGCTCCGGCGTCGTCACCCTCGACTCCTCCGGCCTCGGTTCGTACGACGTCTCCTGGCCCGCCCGGTCGGAGGAACCGAACGGCAAGACGAGCCCCGAGGAGCTCATCGCCGCCGCGCACTCCGCCTGCTATTCGATGGCCTTCTCCAACGGCCTGGCCAAGGCCGGCAGCGCGCCGACCCGCCTGGAGACCAAGGCCGACGTCACCTTCCAGCCGGGCGAGGGCATCACCGGCATCCACCTGACCGTGACCGGCGAGGTCCCCGGCCTGGACGCGGACCAGTTCCAGGCGCTCGCCGAGGACGCGAAGAAGAACTGCCCGGTCAGCCAGGCGCTCACGGGCACGACGATCACCCTCACCGCGAACCTCGCCTGACCTTCGGTCAGATCACGCGCCACACGGGGCAGTTGTGGCCCGCATGGTTCACGCGTCACGAGGGTGCGTGATACACACATGCGGGTCACACGTCACACACCACCTGTCTGTCCGCCAACAGGAAGTGGGTTGTTGCCTCATGTCCGCAACACGACGTCAGCTCCTGTCCCGCACCGGCGCGTCCGTCGCCGGCATCGCCTTCACCGGCGCCCTCACCGAACTCTTCGCCGGCAGCGCGGCCGCCGCCGGAAGCCGGGGCGGCTACGGCCCCCTCGTCCCCGACCCGGCCGGACTCCTCGACCTGCCGGCCGGCTTCCGCTACAAGGTCCTCTCCCGGCAGGGCGATCCGCTCCGCTCCGGCGAAGGCCCCGTCCCGAGCAACCACGACGGCATGGGCGCCTTCCCGGGCCGCCGGGGCCGCGTGCACCTCGTCCGCAACCACGAGAACCGGGTCACCGGGAAGATCGCCGTCCCGACCGTCCCCGGACTGACGTACGACCCCGCCGCCAAAGGCGGCTGTACCGTCCTGGAACTCGACGGCCGCAACGACGTCCTCGGCGAACGCGTCGCCATCGCCGGCACCGCCGTCAACTGCGCCGGCGGGCCGACCCCCTGGAACACCTGGCTGACCTGCGAGGAGACCGAGGACCGGGCCGGCACCAACGGCTACACCAAGGACCACGGCTTCATCTTCGAGGTCGACGGCGCCGACCCGCACCGCACCGGAGCCGTCCCCCTCGAAGCCATGGGCCGCTTCCAGCACGAAGCCATCGCCGTCGACCCCGGCAGCGGCATCGTCTACGAGACCGAGGACGCCTTCGACCGCCCCTTCGGCCTCTTCTACCGCTTCCTGCCCCACCGGCCACTCGGCGGTACGGGATCACTCCGCGCCGGCGGCGCCCTGGAGGCCATGCGTGTCCCCGGCGTCCCCGACCTCTCCGCCGTCCAGGAGCCCGGCGCCCGCTTCGAGGGCGTCGAATGGGTCCCCGTACCCGACCCCCTGGCCACCGCGACCCCCATCCGGCTCCAGGACTTCGGGCCCAAGGGCATCACCCATGCCCAGAAGCTCGAAGGCTGCTACTGGGGCGGTGGGGCCGTCTACTTCGTCTCCTCCTTCGCCCGCCTCAAGGACGGCTCCGCCGCCACCCACTTCGGCCAGGTCTGGAAGTACGAGCCCCACCACCGCCGGCTCACCCTCGTCGTCGTCTTCGGCCCCGACACCGACGTCCGGCTCCCCGGCGAATCCCCCGACAACATCTGCCTCGCCCCCACCGGCGGCCTCATGGTCTGCGAGGACGGCGAGGGCGCCCAGCACGTCTTCGGCGTCAGCCGCAAGGGCGAGGTGTACCCCGTCGCCCGCGGCGCCCAGAACATCGGCACCCCGGACGCCCCCGAATGGGGCGAGTTCGCCGGCGTCACCTTCTCCCCCGACCGCGGCACCATGTACGTGAACTGCTACACCCCCGGCACGACCTTCGCGGTCACCGGCCCCTGGTGCTGACCTGACCCCGTTCCCGGCGGCCGCGCCACGCGCGTGCGGCCGCCGGAGTTCCGTCGCAGGATCGGGGGAGGACGAGCACCGCGGCGGCGAAGGGGCACCCGATGGCGAAGAAGAGCGACGGGAAGAGCAAGCGCACGCCTCGCGAGCCCCGGGAACCGGTCCTGCGCGACGTGCTCCGCGTCCCCGGGGGCGAGCGCGTCGACCTCGGCTCGTACGACACCTCGGCCGCCCCGGCCGGCCCCACCGACAAGGCCGCCGGCCTCGCCGCGACCGCCGCCCTCGTCCCACGCCTCGCCGCCCTCCAGGAGCGCCTCTACGCGTCGAGCACCGCCGGCGACCGCCGACGCCTCCTCCTCGTGCTCCAGGGCATGGACACCAGCGGCAAGGGCGGCACCGTCAAGCACGTCATCGGCCTCTTCAACCCGTCCGGCTGCCGCATCCACGCCTTCAAGGCCCCCACCCCCGAGGAGCGGGGCCATCCGTTCCTCTGGCGCGTCATGAAGGCCCTCCCCCTCCCCGGCGAGATCGGCATCTTCGACCGCTCCCACTACGAGGACGTCCTCATCGCCCGCGTCCGCGACCTCGTCCCCCGCCCCCGGCTCGACCTCCGCTACGACGAGATCAACCAGTTCGAGAAGTCCCTCACCGACGACGGCGTCACCCTCGTCAAGGTCTTCCTCCACCTCTCCTACGAGGAACAGCGCGCGCGCCTCCTCCGACGCCTCGACAACCCCGACAAGCACTGGAAGTTCAACCCCGGCGACATCGACGAACGCCTCCTCTGGCCCGCCTACCAGGACGCCTACGCCCTCGCCCTCGAACGCTGCACCACCGACCACTCCCCCTGGTACGTCGTCCCCGCCGACCGCAAGTGGTACCGCAACTGGGCCATCAGCACCCTCCTCCTCGAACACCTCGAAGCCCTGGCCCCGACCTACCCGCCCGGCGACTTCGACGTGAAGGAATGCCGGGAGCGGCTCCTGGAGACGTGAGCGGTCCTCGTGGCGCCCGCGCGGGCGCGGGCGAAGGTGCGTCAGCTCAGTGCGTGGACTCGGGTGCTGCCGCTGTCGCGTCGCGAGCGTTAGACACTTTGATCGGTTAACTTCCGATCGTGAACATTTCTGTACGGAAGATGGCGGGGCTTGGTGTACTGGGCGCCGTCCTCGTCGGCTGTGGTGGGGGCGCCGCGGAGGGCCCGGCGCACAGGACGGATGCGCCCGTCGTGTCGCGTAGCGCGTCGGCGAAGGCGAGTGCGGCGGCGGCGGGGGCGAAGCCGGCGCGTGTGCCGACCGCGCCGCCGACGATGGCGGCGGGTCCGGGCGGGCTCACGCCCGTGTACAAGCGGCGGGCGAAGGGGACGGAGAAGGTCGTCGCGCTGACGTTCGACGCGGACATGACGGCGGACCAGGGGCCGAGGGCCGCGCGGGGCGAGCGGTTCGACAACCCCGAGCTGATCGCGACGCTGCGGCGACTCAAGGTCGACGCCACCGTGTTCATGACGGGCCGTTGGGCGGAGGAGTACCCCGACCAGGCGAAGTCGATCGGCGGGGATCCGCGGTTCGAGATCGCGAACCACTCCTACAGCCACTACTCGTTCGCGTCGCCCTGCTACGGCCTGCCGACCGTCGCCGGCCCGGACATGGCGACCGACGTGCAGCGCGCCTTCGACGCCTTCCGCGACGCCGGGGCGGTCAACGTCGTCCCGTACTTCCGCTTCCCCGGCGGCTGCTACGACGACGCCGCGCTCCGCGCCCTCGCCCCGACCGGCGTGACGGCCGTCCAGTGGGACGTCGTCAGCGGGGACGCCTTCGCGAAGGACCCCGGCCCCGTCGCCGACCAGGTCGTCGACGAGGTGAAGCCGGGCTCCCTCGTCGTCCTGCACTGCACCCGCAGCGCCGCCCCCGTGACCGAGCAGGCCGTCCGCCGCATCGTTCCGGAGCTCCGCGCCCGCGGCTACCGCTTCGTGAAGGTCTCGGAGCTCATGAGCCGGTGAGCCGACCGCGGCCGCTGCTCACTCCAGACGGGCCGTGGCCCGGCAGGAGAGGCCGGCCGCGACCGCCACGAGGAGGACGGCGCCGGCGCAGGCGAGCAGCGGCGGGGCGGCGGTCGTCGTCCGGGCGCCGGTGATCAGGGCGGTCATGGCGTGCTTCGCCGGTGAGCCCGTGGTGACCAGGGCGAGCAGGGAACCGAGGACGAGGGCGGTGAGGGACCAGCCGGGGGCGGGAAGGAAGGGCCGGGAGGACAGGGCGCCGACGGCGGCGCCCGTCAGGGCGCAGGTGAGCGCGGCGAGCAGGCCGGTGGAGCCGGCGGAGAGCGCCGTGACACCGCGGCGGTCGCTCACCGCCGTCACGGTGAGGACGGCGACGGTGCCGACGAGCGCCGGCCAGGCGGTCCCGGTGAGCAGCGCCGCGAGGTGCGCGCGGCCCCGGCCCGCGGCGGCGGCGATCACGCTCCGGGCGGCGGGCGGCTCCTGAGTGAGGCAGATCCGCACGGACCAGGCCGCGACGGGCAGCAGTGCGGCGGCGGTGAAGCCCAGGGCGCCGAGCACGGGTTCGCCCGCGCGGACCCCGACACCGACGACGGCCACGTACAGGAGCAGCGGCGCCAGCCAGCGTTGCGAGCGGAGCAGCAGTCCCGACTGGTAGCGCAGGAGCGCCGTCATACCCGTACGCCTTCGCTGTCGAGGTGGTGGACGTGCCAGGACGCCGCGAGGAGCACCCCGAGGAGTGCGTCGGAGTGCGCCGCGTCCACGGTGAGGACGAGGGTGCCGGTACGGGTGCCGGGGCCCGCGCCGTCGGGTGCCGGCGCGGTCACCGGGTCGCCCGGCAGACGTGCCGGAAGCGGCCGGCCGCCGGACGCGGTGATCCGGACGAGGGGTCCCTGGGTGTTCGCCGCCGTCTCGCGCACCTCCCGTACGCGGCTCGCCTCCACCGCGTGTACCGCGTCCGCCTCCCCCGCGAGCCGCCGTGGATCGTGGTCGACGAAGACGACGGTCGCGCCCGCCGCGAGGCGTTCGCGGACGGCGCCGTCCAGCTCCGCGCGGGCGCCGGTGTCGAGGCCGGTCCAGGCCTCGTCGAGGACGAGGAGGTCCGGGTCGGCGAGGAGCGCCTGCGCCACGGCGACCTTCTGGCTGGTGCCCTTGGAGAGTTCGGCGAGGGGGGTACGGGCGTGGTCGGCGGCGCCGAAGCGCTCCAGCCACTCCGCCGCGCGGGTCCGGGCGGCCGTGCGGCCGGCGCCCTGGATCCGCGCGAGGTGGACGAGGTAGTCCGCGGCGGTGAACGGCAGGGCCGCCGGGAAGCGCTCGGGGACGTACGCGGTGCGGGCCGGGCGGCCGGTGATGCTGCCCTCGGTGGGCGCGTCGATGCCGGCGAGGAGCCGGAGCAGGGTGGACTTGCCCGTGCCGTTGGCGCCGACGATCCGGACGAGGGAGGCGGCGGGCAGCGTCAGACCGACCTCGCGCAGGACCCACGGTCCGCGGAGCCCGTGCCGTCGCCCGACCCGCTCCAGCCTCGTTCCCGTACCCGCCTCGACGCTCGCTTCGGCTCTCACCGCGGCCCCGCTCCTGCCTCGCTCCGGTCCCGCTTCGGTCTCAGCTCGACGAGTTCTTCTGCGGGGTGAGCTCGCTGGGGCGGACGACGACGAAGCCCTGGCCCTCCAGCTTGAGCTGGACCGCTTCGCCCGAACCGCCGCGGATCATCGAGCCGAGGGACTGGGAGCGGTGCAGCGAGGTGTGGAGCTGCTCGCTCCAGCCGACGACGGCGTCGGTGTCGACGAAGACCGGGGCCTGCGGGGTGACGGGAATGACGATCGGGCTGCCCTCGCACATCAGGGCGATCTTGCCGTAGCCGGAGAAGACGGAGTTGAAGAGGCCGCCGCCGGTCATTCCGGCGCCCTTCACGGTCTTGATGTCGTAGTGGAGGGTCGCGTCGAAGCAGAGCACGTTGCGGCCGTTGACGGTGAAGGCCTCGCCCTGCTCGATCTCGACGATGAAGCAGTTCTGCGCCTCGTGCGCGAACCAGGCCTCGCCCTGACCGCGCACGGCCATCAGCGCGAGGCCCTCGCCGGTGACGGCCCGCTTGAGGAGGCCGCCGATGCCCTGGCCCTTGCGCTCGAACCGGAGGTCGCCGCGGAAAGCGATCATGGAGCCCTGTCGGGCGTGCATCTCGCCGTTGACGGTGTACTTGACCGACTTGGCGTTCTGGAGGGTCATCCCCGGGAAGCCCGCGGTCTCGGCGAGGTGTTCGCCGGCGAAAAGATCACTCTTCATGAGGGGCATCCTGGCCCGGAAGCGATGATTCCCACAAGAATCACTCGTCACGGCAGTGGCAGACTTGCCGGGTGAGCAGCAACGAGACCGATCTCCGTGACGACAAGCCCCAGTTCGTCCTCCCCCTGGTCGTCCGCATCGAGAAGGACGCGCCGCCGGCCAGGACCGACGCCCTGGAGACCGCGGCGCGGGCCGTCCTGGAGATCCTCACCGACGACCGTTCCCTCGGCGACGGCGAGTGGGCGCAGGTCATGACCGACTGGCAGGACGCCCGCATCCGCAAGGTGGTGCGCCGGGCGCGCGGCGCCGAGTGGCGGAAGGCGGGCGCGCTCCCCGGGATCACGGTCGACGGCAAGGAGGCGGAGGTACGGGTCTTCCCGCCGGTCCCGCTCGACGGCTGGCCCAAGGAACTGGCCAAGCTCCAGGTCTCGGGCACCGACCTCGACGACCCGGCCGCGCCCGGCCCCGTACCGGACGGGGCGGCGGTGCTCTGGCTCAATCCCGCGCTCGACATGTCGGCCGGCAAGACGATGGCGCAGGCAGGACACGGCGCCCAACTGCTGTGGTGGGCGATGTCGGAGGCCGAGCGCACGGCGTGGCAGGAGGCCGGTTTCCCGCTCGCGGTCCGGACCGCGACGGCCGGGGACTGGGCGGATCTGACGACGAGCGGGCTCCCGGTGGTGCGGGACGCCGGCTTCACGGAGATCGCACCGGGCTCGTGCACGGTGGTGTCCGCGTTCCCGAACCTCAAATGAAGCTCTGAACGTCCCCCTCGTGGGGTTCGAACGTCGCCGCCCGGGTCATCACCGGGGTGACTGAGGACCGAAGGAGGGGGACATGACGGAACTCGGCATCGGCATCGGCTGGCGTCCCGAGATCGCGGAGGCGGTGGAGGCGCTGCCCGGCCTCGACTGGGTCGAGGTGGTCGCGGAGAACATCTGCGCCGGCCACCTGCCCGACTCGCTGACCCGGCTGCGGGCCCGCGGCGTGACGGTCGTCCCGCACGGCGTCTCGCTGGGGCTCGGCGGCGCGGACCGGCCGGACCCGGCGCGGCTCGCCGCGCTCGGGGAGAAGGCGGTGGCCCTGGGGGCGCCGCTGGTCTCCGAGCACATCGCCTTCGTACGGGCTGGGGGGCCGCTCACGGCGACGCCCCTGATCGAGGCCGGCCACCTGCTGCCGGTGCCGCGGACCCGCGACGCGCTCGACGTCCTCTGCGAGAACGTCCGGATCGCCCAGGACGCGCTGCCGGTGCCGCTCGCCCTGGAGAACATCGCGGCCCTCATCTCGTGGCCGGGCGAGGAGATGACGGAGGGGCAGTTCCTCGCGGAACTCGTCGAGCGCACGGGGGTGCGGCTGCTCGTCGACGTCGCCAACCTCCACACCAACCACGTCAACCGCGGCGAGGACCCGGCGAAGGCCCTGTCCGAACTGCCCGTGGAGGCCATCGCGTACGTCCACGTGGCGGGCGGGGTCGAGCGCGACGGGGTCTGGCACGACACCCACGCGCATCCCGTGCCGGGGGCGGTGCTCGACGTCCTCGCGGACCTCGCGTCGCGGGTCTCGCCGCCGGGGGTGCTGCTGGAGCGGGACGACGACTTCCCTCCCGCGGAGGAGCTGGCCGGGGAGTTGAGCGTGATCCGGACCACCGTCACCACCGCCACCGCGGCGGGCGTGCGTTCCGCAGGGGCGAGGGGGTCCTCCCAGGACGGAGCGCGGGGGACGGCGGGCACGGCCCACCAGCACGGCGCCCGTACCTCGGTACTCGCGCCCCGCCGAGCCGTCACCGCCCCGGAGCAGTCCCTGCTCATCGGCGCCGGCGCCCGCGTCTCGGGCGGCCCCATGCCGGGCGCCGCCACGATGGAGGCCCCCGCCCCGGTGGAGGCCCCCGCCCCGCGCGGGGACGCCCGGCAGCGCCTGGGGCTGGCGCAGGCCTCGCTGTTGTCGGCGCTGGTCGCGGGGACGCCGGTGCCCGAGGGCTTCGACAGCCGGAGGCTCGGGGTGCAGAGCAGGGCGCTGGCCGCGAAGCGGGCCGGAGTCGTCGCGAAGGTGGCGCCGGAGCTGCCGGAGATCCTGGGGAAGGGGTTCCGGCCGGCGTTCCTGGCGTACGCGAGGTCGCGTCCCATGAGCGGCGGCTACCGCAGGGACGCGCTGGACTTCGCCGAGCACCTGCTGGTGGCCGAGCGTCCGGAGGACGCGGAGGCGCGGCGCCGGCTCACCGAGTGGTGGCAGGACCGTTCCGGCAGCCGACCGCCCGGCCGTGCGACCCGACTCGTCCGGGCCGCCCGTCACGCACTCGTACGGAGATGATCATGGGCACGCTGACCGTCCTCCTCTACACGGCCGGTGTCACCGGCATCGTGCTGCTCGTCGCCCGGGTGATCCGGTCGCGCGGCGGCTCCGGCGGGCCGGTGCACGACCGGTACGAGGCCGCCTTCCTGAGCGGCGGACCCGCCCGGGTCGTCGACACGGCGCTCGCCGCGCTCCAGGCGGACGGCAGGATCGCGGTCGGCGGCCCCGGCATCGTGGCCGTCGTGCGCCCCACCGCGTACGACCCGGTGGAGCGCGCGGTGCTCCAGGAGCACGCCGCCGCCCCGCACGGGGCCCTGCACCACCTGCGGATGGCCGTGATGCGGCACCCGGCGGTCCAGGAGATCGGCGACGGGCTCGCGGCGCGCGGGTTGATCGTGGACCCGGCGACCCGGCGGACGACGCTGAGGTGGTGCGCCGTCCTCGGCTTCTCCGCCTTCCTGTTCTTCCCGGTCGCGGCGGTCCTGACGATCGTGGACTTCGCCACCGACCCCGACGCGTCGGTGCCGTACTTCGTGAAGGTGCTGCCGCTGCTCTTCGGCGCGGGGGTCACGGCCCTCGTGTGCGGGGCGGTCTCCGCGAAGCCGGTCACCCCGGCCGGGCTGCGGGCCCTGTCGGCCTACGGTCGCGGGCACGGGCACCTCGCGGACGCCGGGCACCTGGTGGCCCTGCACGGGCTGCGGGGGCTGCCGGACCCCGTACTGCGCGAGCAGCTCCTCGCGGCCGCGCGGATCCACGGGCGGCCGGGCCGACGCGGGCGTGGGCGCGGGCAGCGGACGTCGTCGTCGGCCCACTTCTCGTCGGCGGACGCCGCGGTCCTCGGCGTGGCCACCACGTGGTGCGCGGCCAACGGCTCCTGCGGCGGGAGCGTCGGGTCCGGCCCGTCCGGGTCGTCGTGCTCGTCGGGTTCCTGCTCGTCCGGCTCCTGCTCCTCGGGTTCCTGCTCCTCGGGCGGTTCCGGCTGCGGTGGCGGTTCGAGCAGCTCGTGTTCCAGCTCCAGCGGGAGTTCGTGTTCGAGTTCCAGCGGGAGTTCGTGCTCCAGCTCCAGCGGCTGACCTCGTGCACACGGCGGGCGCGCCCCATCGAGTGGCGGTCCCGCCCGTCCTCCCGTAGAACTCGGACATGATCTGGGTTCCCCTGCTCCTGGTGGCCTGCGTCGTGGCGGGTGTCGGCTGCGCGCGGGTCTGCCGTGCGGCGCTCGCCACCGCCCGGCCCCACCCCGGTGACCCGGGGAGCGGAGTCGACCCTGACCTCACCCTGTGCGAGGCCGCGTTCCTGGCCGGCGGTCCGCTGCGGGTCACCGATCTGACCCTGGTGTCGATGCACCGGGAGCGGCGACTGCTGCTCGCCCACACCGGCTGGGCGACGGTCGTCGACGCGGGCGGCGCCGACCGGGACGCGCTGGAGCGTGCCGTGCTCGGTGCCATCGGGCCGGGCGGCCAGTGCCCCGTCCCCGCTGTACGTCCGCTGGTGGCCGCCGACGACGCGGTGCGGTCCATCGAGGAGCGGCTCGTCGGCCTGGGGCTCGCCGTGCCGGAGGCCGGCCGCCGCGAGGTCGCGGACGGGCTGCGGGCGGTGAAGGCGGGTTTCGTGCTGAGCCTGGTGCTCGGGGCGGCCGCGGCGCTGCTCGTGCCGGCCGCCGAGCGGGCCCCGGTGCTGGCCGCGTTCACGCTGCCGCTGCTGGCCTCGGGGCTCTGTCTGCTGATCGGCGTGATCGAGCGGTACCCGTACACGCGCTGGGCCTCACCGGCCGGGCAGCGGCTGCTCTCCGGCCTCTCCCCCGCCGATCCGCTCACCGCCCTGGCGACGCGCGGTCCCGCGGTCCTGGAGCCCGAGCTCCGCGCGGCCCTCCGGGGACAGGGCACCCGTCACCGGCCGTAGGGGTCCGGGGAGTCGACACCCGGCAGCGGCTTCAGGAGGTGCGGGGACGCGACACCCGGCAGCGGCCTCAGGAGGTCCGGGCGCTTCGAGAAGGCCCCGGAAATGACGCCGGTGCGGCGCGCGTTCACGCGCGCCGCACCCGGAGCCGGACCCGGTGTCGCTGGAGCGGCAGGCACGTGTCTCCCGCCTGCCGTCTGATCTTCCGGGTCGAGGGGTGGCGCGCCCGGCCGGGAGCCGGGCCGCCACCAGGTTCGTACGGCCGTGTCAGGCCAGGCCCGCCACCAGGTCGGCGACGCTCTTGCGGCGACCGGTGTAGAAGGGGACCTCTTCGCGGACGTGCATCCGGGCCTCGGAGGCGCGCAGGTGGCGCATGAGGTCGACGATGCGGTGCAGCTCGTCGGCCTCGAAGGCGAGGATCCACTCGTAGTCGCCGAGCGAGAAGGAGGCGACCGTGTTGGCGCGGACGTCGGGGTAGCCGCGGGCCATCTTGCCGTGGTCGGCGAGCATGCGGCGACGGTCCTCGTCGGGCAGCAGGTACCAGTCGTACGAGCGCACGAACGGGTACACCGAGACGTAGTCGCGCGGGGTCTCGTCGGCCAGGAAGGCCGGGATGTGCGACTTGTTGAACTCGGCGGGGCGGTGCAGCGCCATGTTCGACCAGACCGGCTCCAGAGCGCGGCCCAGCTTGGTGCGGCGGAAGAGGCTGTACGCCTCCTGGAGCTCGTCGCTCGTCTCGGCGTGCCACCAGATCATGACGTCGGCGTCGGCGCGCAGACCGGACAGGTCGTACGTGCCGCGGATCGTGATGTCCTTGGCGGCGAGCTGGTCGAACAGCTCCTGGACCTCGTCGGCGTAGCCGGCGCGGTCCTCGGGCAGAACGTCGCGCAGCTTGAAGACAGACCACAGGGTGTAGCGGATGACCTCGTTGAGGTCCTTCGCCTTCTTACCGGCGTTCGGGATCTTTTCGGGCGCACTCATACGCCTATTCTCGCCCGTCACGAGGAGTGCCCCGCACCGGGGTCGGTCCTTCGCGACGTGGCGATGATCTCGTCCGCGATCTCGTCCGCCGCGCGGTGGGCCGAGGCGACGCAGGCGGGGATGCCGACGCCGTCGTACGCGGCTCCCGCGATCCGCAGTCCGGGAAGGGCTTCGAGCGCCCCGCGGACGCGTGCGACGCGGTCCAGGTGGCCGACCGGGTACTGGGGCAGGCCGCCGATCCAGCGGGTGACGGTGGTGGCGACGGGGCGGGCGGTGAGCCCGGTGGCGGCGGCCAGGTCCTTGACGGAGGCGGCGACGAGGTCGGCGTCCTCGCGGTGGACCTGCGCCTCCTCGCCGTGGCGGCCGACGGAGGTGCGCAGCACGAACAGGTCGGGGGCGGAGTCGGCGACCCAGTTCCACTTCCGGCTGGAGAAGGTGGAGGCCTTGATCGTGTGGCCGTCGACGGGCGGGACGAGGAACCCGGAGCCGGGCAGGTCCGGCACCTCGGAGCGGCGGAACGCGAGGGTGACCAGGGCCATCGAGGCGTACTCGATCCCGTCGAGCTCGGCGGCGGCGTCCGGGGCGTGGCCGCCGAGGAGTCCGGCCGCGACGCCGGCGGGGGTGGCGAGGACGACGGCGTCGGCCTCGAACGCCCGGTCGCGGGTGACGACCTGCCAGCCGGTGGCGCCGGAGCGGACGAGCGCCGTGACGGGCGTGCCGGTGAGGATCTCGCCGCCGGCGGCGCGGATCGCGTCGGCGACCGCGCCGGGCAGGGTGCCGACGCCGCCGTCGAGCCCGAGGAACACCGCGCCGCCGAGACCGGTGGCGGCGCCCGCCGCGTCGGCGGGGACGGCCGCGCCGGCCTGCTGCACGGCGCGGACGGCCGCGGTGAGGGTGGGGTGGACGCGGGCGGCCTCGAACAGGGCGGGCACGGCCGCCTTCATCGAGATCCGGTGGGCGTCACCGGCGTACACCCCGCCGAGGAGGGGTTCGACGAGCCGGTCGACGACCTCGTGGCCCATGCGCTCGGCGACGTACGCGCCGATGGCGACGTCCTCGCCGATCTCGGTCGGCGGCAGTTCCAGGTCGCGGTCGATCCGGCGCAGGCCCTCCGGGGAGACGAGCCCCTCGACGGCGCGCGCGTCGCCGGGGACGCCCATCACATGGCCCTTGGGCATGGGGGTCAGCTCGCCGCGGGACCAGACGGAGGCGGTGGTGGTGCCCGGGGCCTGGAGCCGGTCGCCGAGGCCGACGGCGCGGGCCAGGGCGACCGCCTCGGGACGGCGGGCGAGCAGCGACTCGGCACCGAGGTCGACGGGCGCGCCCGCGATCTCGCCGGCGAGGAGCTTGCCGCCGACCCGGTCACCCGCTTCGAGGAGGGTCACCCGGTGGCCGGCGAGGGCCAGCCGGTGGGCGGCCGCGAGTCCGGCGATACCGCCTCCGGCGACGACGACATGGGATCCCGTGGTGTCCGCGTTCATGGGACCACTCTCTCAAATCGCCCGTCTCCGGCGGACCGCCGTCCGCCTGTCGGCCGTCCGGGGCCGGGCGCCGTCCGCCGCTCCCGTTCCGAGGCCGGACCGTGACCGCATCGCTACCGTCCGAGGGCAACCCGTTCCGCCCGCCCGTACGTCCAACCGCCGGCACTCACCCACGAAACCCCCGGGGGGACTCATGCGGAGCGTACGAACGACGGCGAGAACGCGGACGACGGCACGGCCGGGGACGGCGGTGCGGGCCAGGACCGTGGCGGCGGCGCTGCTCACGGCGGCGCTGGTGCTGACCGGCTGCGGCGCCGGAGGGAGCGCGGACTCGGGCGGCGACGAGAAGTCGGACGTGAGCGCGGCGCGGCCCGCCGACGGGGCGGCGGCGGGCGCGGACAGGAGCGGCGCCGTCGACGGCTCGTCGGGCGCCCAGAAGCCCGCGCAGCAGACGCCCGCGCGGCCGCAGCACGTCATCCGGACCGCCTCGCTGTCCGTGGAGGTCGCGGACGTGCCGAAGGCGCTGGCCACGGCCCGGCGGGTGACGGCGGGCGCGGGCGGGCGGGTCGAGAACGAGGCCACGGAGCGCGTCGACGACGCGTACGTCACCTCCCAGGTCGTGCTGCGGGTGCCGCAGGAGCGGTACGACTCCGTCCTCACCGAGCTGGCGGGCACGGGCAAGCTCCTCTCCCGCAAGGCCGACGCCAAGGACGTCACCGACCAGGTGGTCGACGTGGAGAGCCGGATCGCCACCCAGCGTGCCAGCGTGGCGCGGGTGCGGGCGCTGATGCAGCGGGCGGAGCGGCTGGCCGACGTCGTGACCCTGGAGGGCGAGCTGAGCCGCCGCCAGGCCGACCTGGAGTCGCTCCTCGCCCAGCAGGCCTCGCTGAAGGACCGGACGACGCTCGCGACGATCACCCTCGAACTCGTGGAGAAGGCGAAGCCGTCGGCCGCGCCCGAGGAGGGCCGCCCCGGCTTCGGGGACGCCCTGAGCGGCGGCTGGAACGCCCTGGTCGGCGCGGTGACCTGGGTCGGCATCGTCCTGGCGGCGCTCGCGCCCTGGCTCGCGGCGGCCCTGATCGTCTTCGTCCTCTGGCGCCGGCTGGTGCGGCCCCGCCTCGCCGCCCGCGCGGCCCGGCGCCCCGCGCCCGTTCCCGTGCCGGGGGCCCGGGTGGAGCGGAACGCGGCGGGAGCGGTGGCGAACGCGGCCGGGGTGACCCCGGTGGCCGAGCCTCCGGAGGCCCCCGAGAAGTAGCTTCTCCCCATGAGCGAACGACTGGTGGTCATCGGTGGCGACGCGGCGGGCATGTCCGCCGCGTCGCAGGCGCGCAGGCTCAGGTCCGGCGGGGAGTTGGAGATCGTCGCCTTCGAGCGCGGTCACTTCTCCTCGTACTCGGCCTGTGGCATCCCCTACTGGGTCGGCGGTGACGTCGCCGGGGCGGCGGAGCTGATCGCCCGCTCCCCGGAGGAGCACCGGGCCCGGGACATCGATCTGCGGATGCGGACCGAGGTGACGGCGATCGACGTGCCGGGGCAGCGGGTCCTGGCCCGGGACCTGGAGGCGGGCACGGAGTCCTGGACGGGCTTCGACAAGCTGGTGATCGCGACCGGCGCGCGTCCGGCGCGCCCGCCGATTCCGGGCATCGACGCGCCCGGGGTGCACGGGGTGCAGACCCTGGACGACGGCCGGGCCCTGCTCGACTCGCTGGCGCGGACGCCGGGGCGGCGCGCGGTGGTCGTCGGCGCCGGCTACATCGGGGTGGAGATGGCCGAGGCGCTGCTCGCCCGGGGCTACGAGGTGACGGTGCTGACCCGGGGCGAGCAGCCGATGGCGACCCTCGACCCCGACATGGGCCGGCTCGTGCACCGGGCGATGGACGGGCTCGGGATCAGGACGGTCGTCTCGGCCGCGGTGACGAAGGTCCTCACCGGTGACGACGGCCGGGTGCGGGCGGTGGCGACGGACGCGGCCGAGTACCCGGCGGACCTGGTCGTCCTGGGCACGGGCGTGGTGCCGGAGACGTCGCTCGCGCGGTCGGCGGGGCTGCCACTCGGCACGTCCGGCGGGCTCCTCACCGATCTGGCGATGCGGGTGCGCGGCCACGGGAACATCTGGGCGGGCGGTGACTGCGTGGAGGTCCTCGACCTGGTGTCGGGCCGGGAGCGCTACGTGCCCCTGGGGACGCACGCGAACAAGCACGGCCAGGTCATCGGGGCGAACGTGGGGGGCGACTACGCGACGTTCCCCGGGGTGGTGGGGACGGCCGTGTCGAAGGTCTGCGACCTGGAGATCGCCCGGACGGGCCTGCGGGAGAAGGACGCCCGCGAGGTGGGGCTGCGGTACGTGACGGTGACGATCGAGTCGACCAGTCGCGCGGGCTACTACCCGGGCGCCGCGCCGATGACGGTGAAGATGCTGGCCGAGCGGCGTACGGGGCGGCTGCTCGGGGTGCAGATCGTGGGCCGGGAGGGCGCGGCGAAGCGGGTGGACATCGCGGCGGTGGCGCTGACGGCGCGGATGACCGTGGAGTCGATGACGGCCCTCGACCTGGGGTACGCGCCGCCGTTCTCGCCGGTGTGGGACCCGGTCCTGGTCGCGGCCCGCAAGGCGACGGCGGCGGTCCGCGCGGCGGGCTGAGCGGGGAACGGCGACGGCCGCCGGGAGTCTCCCCCGGCGGCCGTCGCCGTCGTGTGTGCCGGTCCGCGGGTCAGACGGCCGTCCGCGTGTGCACGTACTCGACGAGGCGGCTCAGGGCGTCCGGGTCCATCGCCGGCATGACGCCGTGGCCCAGGTTGAAGACGTGTCCCTCCAGGTCCTTCGCGGCGGCGAGGACCTCGTCGGTCTTGGCCTCCACCACGTCCCGCGAGGCGAAGAGCACGGCCGGGTCCAGGTTGCCCTGGAGCGCCTTGCCGGGGCCGACGCGGCGGGCGGCCTCGTCGAGCGGGACGCGCCAGTCGACGCCGACGACGTCCGCGCCGGCCTCGCCCATGAGGCCGAGGAGCTCGCCCGTGCCGACGCCGAAGTGGATGCGCGGGACGCCGTAGCCGGCGACCGCGTCGAACACCTTCACGGAGGCCGGCATCACCGAGCGGCGGTAGTCGGCGGGGGCGAGGGCGCCGACCCAGGAGTCGAAGAGCTGGACGGCGGAGGCGCCGGCCTCGATCTGGACCTTGAGGAAGGCCGAGGTGATCTCCGCGAGGCGGTCGAGCAGGTCGGCCCAGAGCTGCGGGTCGCCGTACATGAGCGCCTTGGTGTGCTCGTGGCTGCGCGAGGGGCCGCCCTCGACGAGGTAGCTCGCGAGGGTGAACGGCGCGCCGGCGAAGCCGATGAGCGGGGTGTCGCCGAGCTCGGCGGTGAGCATCCCGATGGCCTCGGTGACGTAGTGGACGTCCTCGGGCGTGAGGTCGCGCAGCCGGGCGAGGTCGGCGCGGGTGCGGATCGGGTCGGCGACGACGGGGCCGACGCCGGGCTTGATGTCGAGGTCGATCCCGATGGCCTTGAGGGGGACGACGATGTCGCTGAAGTAGATCGCGGCGTCGACCTTGTGGCGGCGCACCGGCTGGAGCGTGATCTCGGTGACCAGCTCGGGCCGCATGCACGACTCGAGCATGGGGATGCCCTCGCGGACCTTCAGGTACTCGGGGAGGGAGCGCCCGGCCTGTCGCATGAACCAGACGGGCGTGTGCGGCACGGGCTCGCGCCGGCATGCCTTGAGGAACGCGGAGTCGTACGTCCGCGACTGCTGCTTCGACTGCTGGCCCTGCGGGCTGTCCATGGCACTCACGCCCAGAATCTTCGCATGTGGCGGGAAGCCGCTCGTCCGGGCCGGGTGTCCCTCCCTGCGCAGAGGCCCCGTTCCGCCTACTCTTCCCCGCATGGCTGCGGCTCAGGGACATTTTTCCGATCATTCCGACGGCGATCGAGGGACGGACGAAACGGCGGACAGTACGGAGGCGAACCCGGTTCCACCCGCGTTCCGGCGGGCGGTGGAGGCGTTGCGCTCGGCGCGACTGCGGTCCGAGATCGAGATCGACCCGACCAGGCCCCCGCAGCGCCTGGCCCCTTACGCGTACGCGGTGGAGGCGGCCGTCGTGGACGGCGAGGACGACCTGGCGGACGGGCGGCTCGTGCTGCTGCACGATCCGGACGGCCACGAGGCCTGGAAGGGCACGTTCCGGCTGGTGACGCTGGTGCGGGCGGAGCTGGAGCCGGAGATGGCCGCGGACCCGCTGCTGCCGGAGGTCTGCTGGTCCTGGCTGACCGGGGCCATGGAGGCGCGGGGGCTCGCGTACGGGGAGGCGAGCGGGACCGTGACCATGGCCGGCTCGCACTACTTCGGCGGTCTGGCGGACCGCAGGCCGGCGACCCAGATCGAGATCCGGGCGTCCTGGACGCCGCGCGAGGGTCTCGCGGGGGTGCCGGACACGGCGGCGCACCTGGCGGCCTGGTGCGATCTGCTCTGCCAGATCGCGGGGCTTCCGCCCGCTCCGGCGGATCCGGGCGCGGGGACGGTGGCGGGCGCGGGGGTCGTCTCGCTGCCCCAGCGGCGGGGGCCGCAGCAGGCCTGAGGGGGCTTTCCGGGAGGCGCGCCGGGCCGTTCGGAAGGACGCCCCGGTACTCCCTCGTGGGGGTGACGGGGCGAGGGCCGCTCGTAGGATGATCGATCATGCGTCCGAATTGCCCTAATTGTTACTCACCAAATCGTGATCTTTCCCTAAAGGCGGACGGCCCACCTGCCGAAGGAGTCAGTGACCCCTTCACAGCACGGGTTCACCCCCGGCTTCTTCCCCGAGCCGGCTCCGTCCCGCACCCTTCCCCCCAGGAGGCCTGGTGTCCGTTCTCCTCGAGCAGCCCGCAAGCCTGGTCGCCTACCGCCCGAACAAGCCGACGGCCATGGTCGTCGTGGCCGACCCGCGCGTCCGCTCCACCGTGACCCGCCACCTGTGGGCCCTCGGAGTACGTGACGTGATCGAGGCTTCGTCCATCGCGGAGGCCCGTCCCCGCGTCGGCAACCCACGCGACATCTGCGTTGCCGACGTCCATCTGCCCGACGGCAGCGGTCTCACGCTGCTGTCCGAGACCCGCGCCGCGGGCTGGCCCAACGGCCTCGCCCTCTCGGCCGCCGACGACATCGGCGCCGTACGCAACGCCCTGGCGGGCGGCGTGAAGGGCTATGTCGTCACCGGCACCCGGACCAACATCGGTCACCCGACCCGACCCGGCGCCGCCCCCATCGGCGCCACGGCCGCACGGCTCGGCCACCGCCGCCCCCCGGGTGCTCCGAGCCACCCGGGCGGCTACCGCGAGCTCTCCGGCCGTGAGGTCGAGGTGCTCCGGCTCGTCGCGGAGGGCCAGTCGAACAAGGCGATCGGCGTCTCCATGGGCCTCTCCGCCCTCACCGTGAAGAGCCACCTCGCCCGCATCGCCCGCAAGCTGGGCACCGGCGACCGCGCCGGCATGGTCGCGGTGGCCCTGCGGACCGGGATCATCCACTGACGAGTGCTCGACGAGAAGCCGGCGCCTGTCGACGGAACGTTCCGTCGACAGGCGCTTGCCGTTCACCGATACCCTTGACAGGTGACCGACGCCCAAGAGACCGCAGCAGACACAGCACTGCGCACCACCGGGGGCGGCCCCCCGGACGACGATGTCCCTGCGAATGGGCTTCCGATCCCGTTGCTGGAGCCCCGCGAGGGGATTCCGCCCGTCGTCGAGACGGAGGACGCCCTCGCCGAGGTGATCGCCGCCTTCGCCGCCGCGACCGGCCCCGTGGCCGTGGACGCCGAGCGCGCGTCCGGCTACCGCTACGGGCAGCGCGCCTATCTCGTCCAGCTCCGGCGCGAGGGCGCGGGCACCGCGCTCATCGACCCCGTCGGCTGTCCCGACCTGTCGGGCCTCGGCGACGCGCTCGCCGGCACCGAGTGGATCCTGCACGCCGCCACCCAGGACCTGCCGTGCCTGCGCGACATAGGCATGCTTCCCACCTCGCTCTTCGACACCGAGCTGGCCGGTCGGCTCGCGGGCTTCCCGCGGGTCGGCCTCGGCGCGATGGTCGAGTCCGTCCTCGGCTACGCCCTGGAGAAGGGCCACTCCGCCGTCGACTGGTCCACCCGCCCGCTGCCCGAGCCCTGGCTGCGTTACGCGGCGCTCGACGTCGAGCTCCTCGTCGACCTGCGCGACGCGCTGGAGAAGGAGCTCGACCGGCAGGGCAAGCTGGAGTGGGCCCTCCAGGAGTTCGACGCCATCGCCTCCGCCCCGCCCGCGCCGCCCCGCAAGGACCCGTGGCGCCGGACCTCCGGCATGCACAAGGTGCGCCGCCGCCGCCAGATGGCGGTCGTGCGCGAGCTGTGGACGGCCCGTGACAAGGTCGCCCAGCGCCGCGACGTCTCCCCCGGCAAGGTCCTCAGCGACGCGGCCATCGTCGAGGCGGCGCTCGCCGTCCCGGTGAACGTCGCCGCGCTGACCGCCCTGCCCGGTTTCGGCAACCGAATGGGACGCCGCCAGCTGGAGCAGTGGCAGGCCGCGGTCGACCGCGCCCGCGCACTGCCCGAGAGCGAGCTGCCCCAGCCGGGCCAGCAGGTCGCCGGCCCGCCGCCGCCCCGCGCCTGGGCCGACAAGGACCCGGCCGCCGCCGCCCGCCTCGCGGCGGCCCGCACGGCCGTCTCGGCCCTCGCCGAGGAGCTGAACCTCCCCCAGGAGAACCTGATCACCCCCGACACCGTGCGCCGGGTCTGCTGGGAGCCCCCGTCCCCGGGCACCCCGGACACGGTCGCGGCGGCGCTGAGCGGGTACGGCGCCCGCCCCTGGCAGGTGGAACTGGTGACCCCGCTGCTCGTGGGGGCGCTGACGGCGAGCGCGTGACCCTGACGGAACAAGAGCCCCCGGTGCCTCTCCAGGCACCGGGGCTCCGTCGTCCTACGGGGCCGGGCTGAGGTTGCCGTCGGTGTCCATGTCGAAGACGCCCTGGGTCTTGCCGTCGACCTTGAGGTGCCCCAGCCAGTGCTTCGAGAGGTTGTGCACGTTCTTGTGCTGCATCTCCCAGACCACCGAGTGCCCGGCGCAGGCCAGCTTGACCATCAGCTTGTGGGAGCCCGTGACGGCGTCGTAGAGCGCGGGGACCGAGAAGTTGAGCTCCGGGTCGGTGCTGGGCGGTGACGTGTTCACCTGGGTGTCGTGGTCCCCGTACACGATCAGCACGGGCACGCTTCCGCCGAGGACACCGCCCTGCGCCGCGGTCGTCTTGTTCCAGCCCCACCGCACGAAGTTCCGGATCCGGTTGAGGCCCTCCGGCGGCCCCCATGTCCTTCCCTTCGCGTCGTTCTCCATCATCGCGGCCCACGCCCTCTCGACCATGCCGGGTTCACGCTGGTCCGCGCAGGCCAGTTCCGTGTTCCACCCCGACTCCAGGCCCCATCTCGTGCCCAGGAACATCGGGAAGCCGGGCCTCGGCAGCACGGTCGGCGGGGTCGACGTGCCCTCGGGCGGGAAGACCGGCGCCAGCAGGAACAGGCTCTCCACCTTGGTGGGGTTGTTCACCGCGTACGGACCCATCGTGATCGCCGCGGCGGACCAGCCGATGAAGGCGACCTTGTCCACGTGGCGCTCCTTGCGGATCCACTCCACGACGGCGTTCAGCTCGTCCCGGTCGCTGTTCGAGTTGTTCAGCTGGAACGCGTAGTCCACCGGGCCGGGGGTGAAGCCCGGTGGCCTCGGCTTCAGGAGGTTCTGGTTGGCGGGGCTGGCGTTGCGCGGCTCGTCCATCTTGGGACGCGGTGACCGTCCGGAGCCCTGGAGGTCCATCATGAAGACGTCGTAGCCGGCCTTGGCCAGGTGCTCCGCCCAGCCGTAGGAGGTGTGCTGGAGATCGAAGCCCGCGAGCACCGGAACGCTCCGGCCGTGCAGCATCAGAACCGCCTTGCGCGCCGGGAGGAGCCCCAGGGACGTGCCGTCCCGCTCCCGCACGAAGAGCTTGACGGGCTCGTCCTTGTTCGCGGGGACGGTGGACTTGTGGGGGACCTCGTGGTCCTTGGTGACGATCGGCATGGGTATCCTCCGTGCGCTCGGTCCGGGGCCTCGCGCCCCGGCCGTGCCAGCCTCTGCCCGAGGGGCGCCCGGCGCCCACGGCTCCGCCGCCGGCCTGGGCCCATCGGGTTGCGGAACCCTCCGATCGGACGGGCGCGCGGAGGGGGCGCACAGGTTCGGTGGCGGTGCGCGGGATGTGACCTTCGCCGCTTGGGCCCCAGGGGCTGGGCAGCTTGGTTACCCACAAGTAGCATGGGTGGAGCAAGCGCACGCTTAGCGTGTGCCGCAGCAGTGCCATCCCGCACCCTGGAGGAGAGCCATCGTGCCTCGTACCGTCAGGGACGTCGTCTTCGTCGACGGCGTCCGCACCCCGTTCGGCAAGGCGGGCCCGAAGGGCATCTACCACGAGACCCGCGCCGACGACCTCGTCGTCAAGGCCATCCGGGAGCTGCTGCGCCGCAACCCCGGCCTGGACCCCGCGAAGATCGACGAGGTCGCCATCGCCGCGACCACGCAGATCGGTGACCAGGGTCTGACCCTCGGCCGTACGGCGGGCATCCTCGCCGGGCTGCCGCAGTCGGTGCCGGGCTACTCCATCGACCGCATGTGCGCCGGCGCCCTCACGGCCGTGACCAGCGTCGCCGGTTCGATCGCCTTCGGCGCCTACGACGCCGTCATCGCCGGTGGCGTCGAGCACATGGGCCGCCACCCCATGGGCGAGGGCGTCGACCCGAACCCGCGGTTCGTCAGCGAGAAGCTGGTCGACGAGTCCGCCCTGTTCATGGGCATGACCGCCGAGAACCTGCACGACCGCTACCCGAGCATCACCAAGCAGCGCGCCGACGAGTACGCCGTGCGCTCGCAGGAGAAGGCCGCCAAGGCGTACGCCGACGGCAAGATCCAGCAGGACCTGGTGCCGATCTCGGTCCGCCGCACCGACGCCTCCACCGGCGAGACCGGCTGGGGCCTGGTCACCGCCGACGAGCCGATGCGCCCGGGCACCACCCTGGAGTCGCTGGCCAACCTGAAGACGCCGTTCCGCGTCCACGGCAACGTCACCGCAGGCAACGCGGCCGGCCTGAACGACGGCGCCACCGCCTCGATCATCGCCTCCGAGGACTTCGCCCGCGAGCACGACCTCCCGGTGAAGATGCGCCTCGTCTCGTACGCCTTCGCCGGCGTCGAGCCCGAGGTCATGGGCTACGGCCCGATCCCGGCGACCGAGAAGGCCCTCGCCAAGGCCGGTCTGTCGATCGAGGACATCGACCTCTTCGAGATCAACGAGGCCTTCGCGGTCCAGGTGCTCGCGTTCCTGGAGCACTACGGCATCGCCGACGACGACGCCCGCGTCAACCAGTACGGCGGCGCCATCGCCTACGGTCACCCGCTCGCCTCCTCCGGCGTCCGTCTGATGACGCAGCTGGCCCGCCAGTTCGAGGAGAACCCGCAGGTCCGCTACGGCCTCAACACGATGTGCGTCGGCTTCGGCATGGGCGCCACGGTCATCTGGGAAAACCCCCACTGGGAGGGCAAGTGAGCACCACCGCCGAGCTTCTGAAGGGCGCCGCGGAGCTCTTCCCCGACGAGGTCGTCACCAGCGCCCACGTACGGCACTTCGAACTGCCCGCGGGTGCGGGCCGGTTCGCGCTGATCACGCTGGACAACGGCTTCGACCACACCAAGCCGACCACCTTCGGCCCGCAGTCCCTCGCCAACCTGAACGCGGCGATCGACCAGGTCGAGGCCGAGGCCGCGAACGGTGAGATCACCGGCGTCGGCCTCACCGGCAAGCCGTTCATCTTCGCCGTCGGCGCCGACCTCAAGGGCGTCGAGCTGCTGAAGAAGCACGACGAGGCGCTCGCCATCGGCAAGGGCGGCCACGACGTCTTCAAGCGCCTGTCCGCGCTCGCCGTGCCGACCTTCGCGTACTACAACGGCGCGGCCATGGGCGGCGGCGTCGAGGTCGGTCTGCACTGCACCTACCGCACCGTGTCGAAGGCCCTGCCGGCCTTCTCGCTGCCCGAGGTCTTCCTCGGCCTGGTGCCCGGCTGGGGCGGCTGCGCGATCCTGCCGAACCTGATCGGCGCGGAGAAGGCCGTCTCGGTCATCATCGAGAACTCGCTGAACCAGAACCGCCAGCTCAAGGGCAAGCAGGTCTTCGAGCTCGGCATCGCCGACGCGCTGTTCGAGGGCGCGGACTTCCTGGAGCAGTCGCTGATCTGGACGGCCTCCGTCCTGAACGGCTCCGTGACCGTCGAGCGCCCCGAGGTCGACCGCGGCGAGGCCTGGGACCAGGCCGTCGCCAAGGGCCGTCTCGTCGCCGACTCCAAGGTGCACGGCGCCGCCCCGGCCGCCTACCGCGCCCTCGACATCATCGAGGCCGCCAAGGACGGGGACCTGCAGAAGGGCTTCGACGCTGAGGACCAGGCCCTCGCGGACCTGATCATGGGCGGCGAGCTGCGCTCCGGCATCTACGCCTTCAACCTGGTGCAGAAGCGCGGCAAGCGCCCCGCCGGCGCGCCGGACAAGTCGCTGGCCCGCCCGGTCACCAAGGTCGGTGTCGTCGGCGCCGGTCTGATGGCCTCCCAGCTGGCCCTGCTCTTCCTGCGCCGCCTCGAGGTGCCGGTCGTCCTGACCGACATCGACCAGGAGCGCGTCGACAAGGGCGTGGGCTACGTCCACGCCGAGATCGAGAAGCTGCTCGGCAAGGGCCGTATCAACCAGGACAAGGCCAACCGCCTCAAGGGCCTGGTCTCCGGTGTCCTGGACAAGGCCGCGGGCTTCGCGGACGCGGACTTCATCATCGAGGCCGTGTTCGAGGAGATGTCCGTCAAGCAGAAGGTGTTCGCGGAGGTCGAGGCGGTCGCCCCGGCGCACGCGATCCTCGCCACCAACACCTCCTCGCTGTCCGTCTCGGAGATGGCCTCCCAGCTCCAGCACCCGGAGCGCGTGGTCGGCTTCCACTTCTTCAACCCGGTCGCGATCCTCCCGCTCCTGGAGATCGTCCGCGGCGAGAAGACGGACGACGCCTCGCTGGCCACCGCGTTCGGTGTCGCCAAGAAGCTGAAGAAGACCGCGGTCCTCACCAAGGACGCCCCGGCGTTCGTCGTGAACCGCATCCTGACCCGCTTCATGGGCGAGATCCAGAACGTCATCGACGAGGGCACCTCGGTCGAGACGGCCGAGAAGGCCATCGAGCCGCTCGGTCTGCCGATGTCCCCGCTGGTGCTCCTGGAGCTCGTGGGCCCGGCCATCGGTCTGCACGTCTCCGAGACCCTGAACCGCTCCTTCCCGGAGCGCTTCACCGTCTCGCCGAACCTCAAGCGCGTCGTCGAGGCCGGCAAGCGCGGCTTCTACGTCTACAACGCCGAGAACGGCTTCAAGCCGGAGCTCGACCCGGAGGTCGCCGCCCTCCTCGTCCAGGGCGACTCCGTCCTGACCGAGGAGCAGGTCCGCGACCGCGTCCTGGACGCGGTGGCGCAGGAGATCGGCCTGATGCTGGAGGAGGGTGTCGTCGCCGAGGCGCAGGACATCGACCTCTGCCTGATCACCGGTGCGGGCTGGCCCTTCCACCTGGGCGGCATCACGCCGTACCTGGACCGTGAGGGCGTCTCCGAGCGCGTCAACGGCAAGCGTTTCCTCGCCCAGGGCGTGGCGAGCGTCCCGGCGTAACACCGCGGGACGTACGCGTACGGCCCCGGCACCTTCTCCAGGTGCCGGGGCCGTTCCCGTTCGCTTCGGGGGCGGTCACCCTATGGAGCGCCAGCCCTCCAGGTGCAGCCCCGCCGTCGCCTTCTGGCGGGTGGCGATCGGCGAACCGCCGCCGGCCAGGGCCATCGCGACGAGGCGCCCGTCGGTCCCGCGGGTAAGGACGGTGTCGAGGGACGCCTGCGGCTCCCCGTGCTCCGACCAGGCGAGCGCCTCGGGTTCCCGCTCGCTCGGGTAGGAGGCGACGGCGAGCCGGCCGTCGGCGGACTGCCGGGCCAGGACCGTCGTCTCGACGCCGTCGACGAGACAGGTGGCGGCGGCGAGCCGGCCGGTGCCGACCGCCTCGCCGATGGCCGTCGGCTCCAGGTCGCGCCCGGCCGACCAGGCACGGACCTGCCCGGCCCGGTCGACGTAGAACAGCGTCACGTGGCCGGAGGGGCCGGTGACCGCCGCGAGGGTGCCGAAGGTGACGTCGGCGGGCAGGACGTCCTTGCGGACGGGGCGGCCGCCCGACTCCTCCTGGACGTAGCGGAGCAGGCCCTTGTCGGTCGCCGTGAGGAGCTCGACGCGCCCCTCACCGTTGCGGACGGCGACCGGGGAGGGGTCGGTGCCCCAGCCGTGCAGGTCCCACCAGGGGTGCCAGCCGCCGGCGTCCTTCTGCGCCCGCACGCTGAGTCCGCCGCCCCCGTTGCGGACGAAGGCGTACGCGCGGCCCTGGGCGTCCACGGCGACGGCCGGGTTGCCCGTCCAGGGCCCCTTGCCGTTCGAGTGCCCGATGGGGCGCCAGGGCGCCGCCGGACGGCCCGTCTGGAACTGGACGCAGTGCACCAGCTCGACGTGCCCCTCGCCGCCGGCGGTGGACCGCAGGCCGACGAGGTGGACGTAGCGGTCCGGTCCCTGGCCGACCGCGAGGAACGGGGTCAGTCCGTCGCCGCCGAGCGAGACGGGACCGCTCCAGCGGCCGCCTGCCTCCTCGGTCCAGCGCACCACTTCCCCGTCCCTGGGCAGGTAGGCGCTGAACCGGCCCTCCTCCCCTCTGGTCAGCCAGGAGCCCTGGAGCAGGGGGGCGGTGGAGGCGCCGTGAGAACGGTCAGCGGGGGCCTGGGATCGATTCGCCATGGGGGGATCCAGCACTCCGGTCGTCGGAAGGAGTTCGGGTACGAGCCGACTTTAGTCGCCCTCCCGAACGGTCCCTTCCGCGCCTTCGGTATCGCCCGCTCAGTACTTCGCGTCCTCGCCCAGGCGTCCGAGCCGGCTGTGACGGCGCCCGTACAGGAAGTACACGAAGAAGCCGATCACCATCCAGACGGCGAACCGGAACCAGGTCTCGCCCGGCAGGTTGAGCATCAGCCAGAGCGAGGCCGCGATGGAGATGATCGGCAGCGCCGGCACCCACGGCGTGCGGAAGGCGCGCGGCAGGTCGGGGCGGGTGCGGCGGAGCACCATGACGCCGACGGCGACCACGACGAAGGCGAAGAGCGTGCCGATGTTCACCAGGGTCGCGAGCTCGTTGATGCTGGTGAAGCCGGCGACGATCGCGATGATCGCGCCGAGCAGGATCGTCGGCCGGTACGGCGTCTTGAAGCGCGGGTGCGTGATGGAGAAGAAGCGGGGCAGCAGGCCGTCGCGGCTCATCGCGAAGAAGACGCGGGTCTGACCCAGGAGCAGGATCAGACAGACCGTGGTGAGGCCGACGGCGGCGCCGAAGCTGATCACGCCCGCGTAGAAGGGATGCCCGGCCGCCTTGAAGGCGTCGGCGAGCGGGGCGCTCACGGACAGCTCGGTGTAGTGCTGCATGCCGGTGACGACGAGGGCCACCGCCACGTAGAGCACGGTGCAGATCAAGAGCGAGCCGAGGATGCCCCGGGGCATGTCCCGCTGCGGCAGCTTGGTCTCCTCGGCGGCCGTGGCGACGACGTCGAAGCCGATGAAGGCGAAGAAGACGACCGAGGCGGCGGTGAAGATGCCCATGACGCCGAAGTTCGTCGGCTCGTAGCCGAAGATCAGCTGGACGAGCGGGGAGTCCCAGTTGGAACCGCCGCCCTCCGGGGTCACGGCCGGCGGGATGAACGGCTTGTAGTTGTCGCCGACGATGAAGAAGAGACCGGCGACGATCACGATCATGACGACGGTGACCTTGATCGCCACGACGACCGCGGTGATCCGGGCGGACAGCTTCATGCCCAGGACGAGGACCACGGTCAGCACGAGGACGAGCAGGAACGCCAGGATGTCGAAGGTGCCCCCGCTCGCGTCGGGGCCTTCCAGCGCGGCGGGTAGGTGCCAGCCGATGTTGTCCATCAGCGAGCGCACGTAGCCGGACCAGCCGACCGCGACCACCGCCGTGCCGAGGGCGAACTCCAGGACGAGGTCCCAGCCGATGATCCAGGCCGGCAGCTCGCCGATCGAGGCGTACGCGAAGGTGTACGCCGATCCCGCCACCGGCACCGTCGAGGCGAACTCGGCGTAGCAGAGGGCGGCGAGGGCGCACACGATGCCGGCCGCGACGAAGGCGAGCGCGGTGGCCGGCCCCGCGTTCTCCTTGGCGACCTTGCCCGTGAGCACGAAGATGCCGGTGCCGATGATGACGCCGACGCCGAAGACGGTCAGGTCCCAAGCGGACAGGGATTTCCGGAGCGCGTGCTCCGGTTCCTCCGTGTCGCGGATGGACTGCTCGACCGACTTGGTCCGGAACACTCCGTTGTTCGCGCGTGGCTGCTGGTCCGTACTCACCGTCGTACCTCCTGCCATGGGGCTGCCCGCTCTGTGGTCAGAATGCACGCGAAAGGGCCGGTCGGCACTCCGAAGAGTGATCCGACCGGCCCAAGGGTGACGCGGGGTGACGGTGGACGTCAGTCGCGGGCGGGCTCCACGGCCTGCGCGCTGCTCTCGAACCGTCCGTCGAGCCGGGAGACCAGACCGGTGACCTGGCGGGCGATGTCCGGGGCCGTCAGCCCGATCTCGGCCATGACCTCGCCACGGGACGCGTGGTCGAGGAAGCGCGGCGGGATGCCGAAGTCACGCAGCGGGACGTCGACGCCGGCGTCGCGCAGCGCCTGGGCGACGGCCGAGCCGACGCCGCCGACGCGGCTGTTGTCCTCGACGGTGACGACCACGCGGTGCTGCTCGGCGAGCGGGGCGAGGGCCTCGTCGACGGGCTTGACCCAACGGGGGTCGACCACGGTCGTGGAGATGCCGTGCCGGTCGAGGAGGTCGGCGATCTCCAGGCACATGGGGGCCAGGGCGCCCACGGAGACCAGCAGGACGTCCGGCCGGTCGCTGCCGGGCTCGCGGAGCACGTCCATGCCGCCGACGCGGCGCAGGGCGGGCACCGCCGGGCCGACCGCGCCCTTGGAGAAGCGGACCACGGTGGGGGCGTCGGTGACCTCGACGGCCTCGCGGAGCTGGGCGCGGACCTGGTCGGCGTCGCGCGGCGCGGCGAGCCGCAGGCCGGGCACGACCTGGAGGATCGACATGTCCCACATGCCGTTGTGGGAGGCGCCGTCGGTGCCGGTGACGCCGGCCCGGTCCAGGACGAACGTGACGCCGCACTTGTGCAGGGCCACGTCCATGAGGACCTGGTCGAAGGCGCGGTTGAGGAAGGTCGCGTAGACCGCGAAGACCGGGTGGAGGCCGCCGGTGGCCAGGCCCGCCGCGGAGACGGCCGCGTGCTGCTCGGCGATGCCGACGTCGAAGACCCGCTCGGGGAAGGCCTTGGCGAACTTGTCGAGGCCGACGGGCTGGAGCATGGCCGCGGTGATGGCGACGATGTCCGCGCGCTCCTTGCCGAGCTTCACCATCTCCTCGCCGAAGACCGAGGTCCAGTCGGCGCCGGAGGAGGCGATGGGCAGGCCGGTGTCGGGGTGGATCTTGCCGACGGCGTGGAAGCGGTCGGCCTCGTCCTGGAGGGCGGGCTGGTAACCGCGGCCCTTCTCGGTGAGGCAGTGGACGATGACCGGGCCGCCGAAGCGCTTGGCGCGCGTGAGGGCGGACTCCAGGGCCTCGATGTCGTGGCCGTCGATGGGGCCGACGTACTTGAGGCCGAGGTCCTCGAACATGCCCTGCGGGGCGATGAAGTCCTTGAGGCCCTTCTTGGCGCCGTGCAGGGTCTCGTAGAGCGGCTTCCCGACGACCGGGGTGCGCTCCAGGATGTCCTTGCCGCGGGCGAGGAAGCGCTCGTAGCCGTCGGTGGTGCGCAGGGTGGCCAGGTGGTTGGCGAGGCCGCCGATGGTGGGCGCGTAGGAGCGCTCGTTGTCGTTGACGACGATGACGAGCGGGCGGTCCTTGGCGGCGGCGATGTTGTTCAGCGCCTCCCAGGCCATGCCTCCGGTGAGCGCGCCGTCGCCGATGACGGCGACGACGTGGTCGTCCTTCTTCAGGACCTCGTTGGCCTTGGCGAGGCCGTCGGCCCAGCCGAGGACCGTCGAGGCGTGCGAGTTCTCGATCACGTCGTGGTCGGACTCGGCCTGCGACGGGTAGCCGGAGAGGCCGCCCTTCATCTTGAGCTTCGAGAAGTCCTGGCGTCCGGTGAGGAGCTTGTGGACGTAGCTCTGGTGGCCGGTGTCCCAGAGGACCCGGTCCTTCGGGGAGTCGAACACCCGGTGCAGGGCGATGGTCAGCTCGACCACGCCGAGGTTGGGGCCGAGGTGCCCGCCGGTCTTGGAGACGGCGTCCACGAGGAACGTCCTGATCTCGTCGGCCAGCAGATCCAGCTGTTCCGGGGAGAGCCGGTCCAGATCTCGCGGTCCCCTGATACGGGTCAGCAGAGCCACCCGTGCCTCCTTGCGTTTGAGCTGGTCGAGCTTGCCGATTTGTCGAGTCTAATGTTCCGTCTTGGATCGTGGGCATCGGGCCGGGGGGTCAGGCGTCACCCTCACGGCCGACATCCCGCTGATCTGTACGGCTGCGTACGCGTCCCCGCACTGCTCCGGACGCAGCAGTGCCCGGCGCCGGTTTCGCGGCGCCGGGCGGTGTGGCGAGCGTTACGCGCGCGCGGGACGGGGTCCCTAGGCGCGTCCCGCGGTCTTCTGGGTCTTGCGGGAGACCGAGTCGATGATGACGGCGATGAGCAGGACCGCGCCGGTGATCATGTACTGGATCGCGTTCGAGGACAGGTTCATCTGGTTGAGGCCCTGGACGATCGACTGGATGACCAGGATGCCGAGGAGCGCCGACCAGACCTTGCCGCGTCCGCCGAACAGGGACGTACCGCCGATGACGGCGGCGGCGATGCACATCATGAGCTGGTTGCCGCCGCCGAGGGAGCGGTCGGCGCCGCCGGTCGCGGAGGCGAGGAACAGGCCGCCGATGGCGCCCATGGTGCCGGAGATCATGAACACCGAGATCCGGATCCACGACACGTTGATGCCGGCGCGGCGCGCGGCCTCGATGCCGCCGCCGACCGCGAAGACCTGACGGCCGTAGGTGGTGCGGCGGAGCACGAAGTCGGTGACGAGCAGGATCAGCAGGAAGATCACCAGGGAGAGCGGGAGGCCCTGCTCCTGGTTGAAGCCGTAGGCGGCGACGAGGACCAGGACCGCGAGGACGGCGGTGCGCAGGATGATCTCGCTCTGCGGGCGGTGCGGCAGCTCGGCGGCCTTGCGGCGGCGGGAGTCGCGCAGCTGGGCCAGGTAGAAGGCGGCGACGACGACCACGGCGAGGCCGTAGGCGGCGGCGACGTCGGCGAAGTAGTACTTGGTGAGGTCGCCGACGAAGCTGCCGATCGGGGTCGGGATGGTGGACTTGTCGCCCATCACCCAGGTCTGCAGACCGGCCCAGCCGAGGAAGCCGGCGAGGGTGACCACGAAGGCGGGCACGCCGATCTTGGCGAAGACCAGGCCGTGGAAGGCGCCCAGGAGGGTGCCGGAGAGGATGCCGAGGAGGATCGCGAGGCCGTCCGGCATGTCCGTGCCGAGGACGCCCCAGACCGAGCCGGCCAGACCCGCCACGGAGCCGACGGCGAGGTCGATCTCGCCGAGCAGCAGCACGAAGACGATGCCGACGGCCATGATGCCGGGGCCGACCGCGTACAGCGTGATCTGGTCGAGGTTGTACGAGGTGATGAAGTTGCCGGTGAGCGCCTGGAAGACGACGCCGATGACGATCAGGCCGATGACGACCGGAAGCGAGCCGATCTCGCCGGAGCGGATCTTGCGCTTGAACTCGTCGACGTATCCCTTGAAGCCCTGCTCGCGGACGAGGAGGCGGGGGTCGACGGCGGGGACCGCGGCCGGGGCCGGGGCCTCGGTCGCCGGGGTGCGGGGGTCCGGCACCGCGGCCTGGTCGCTCGCGGTGGAAGGGGTGTTGCTCACTTCGCTACCTCCGCGTTGCGGGCCTGACGGCGGGTCACGGCGTTGTCCGTGGCACCGGTGATCGCGGCGATGATCTCTTCGTGCGTGGTGGTGGCGACCGGGAAGGTGCCGTTGTTGCGGCCCAGGCGGAGCACCGCGACGGTGTCGGCCACGGCCTTGACGTCGGCCATGTTGTGGCTGATGAGGATGACGCCGAGGCCCTGCTCGCGCAGCCGCTCGACCAGGTCGAGGACCTGGGCGGTCTGCTCGACGCCGAGGGCGGCGGTCGGCTCGTCCAGGATCACGATCTTGGGGTTGCCGACCAGGGCGCGCGCGATGGCGACGACCTGCCGCTGGCCGCCGGAGAGGGCGGCGACGGGGATGCGGACGCTGGGGATGCGGATGGAGAGCGTGGAGAGCAGGTCCTTGGCCCGCTTCTCCATGGCGACCTCGTCGAGGACGCCGCCCTTCTTGATCTCGCGGCCGAGGAACAGGTTGGCGACGACGTCGAGGTTGTCGCAGAGCGCGAGGTCCTGGTAGACGGTCGCGACACCGAGGTTCTGGGAGTCGTGCGGCCGCTGGATCTCGACCTGCTCGCCCTCCCACTCGATGACGCCCTCGTCGATGGGGTGCACGCCCGCGATGGTCTTGACCAGCGTGGACTTTCCCGCTCCGTTGTCGCCGACGAGCGCGACGACCTCTCCTGCGTGGACTTCGAGATCGACACCGGAGAGGACCTGAACCGCTCCGAACCGCTTGAAGATCCCGCGCAACGCCAGCACGGGCGTCTGGGACACGTGAACCAACTCCTTCGCCGCCCGCGGGCGGCGGCATGTCGCGCCGCCGGTGCAGCGCCGAAGTTTCGAGGGGGGCTGGGCTCGTCCGGCCCCCGGACCGACAGCGGGGTCTGGGTCGGCCGGGGACCGGACGGGCTTGGGGGACGGATCCGTTCGCCGAGCGGCACCGGCCGGCCGTACGCGGGTGATCACGGGGTGTTCACCCGGTGTACGCGACCGGGGCGGCTCGCTCAGGGGAGGCGGCGGGGCGCTGTGCGCGCCCCGTACCGGGGATCCGGGGGGCCGGGCCTTCGGGGGCCCGGCGGGGTGGGGCGAGGACTACTTGATGCCCAGCTCGGTGCACTTGGCGGCGAGGTCCGCCGTGCAGAGGTCGGCGGCCTTGTAGATGCCGTCCTGGACCACCGTGGTCTGGATGTTGGTCTTGTCGACCACGACCGGGGCGAAGAGCGTCGACGGCACGCCGTCGGTGGCGCCCTGGGCGCCGAGGTCCTTGCCCTGGAGCAGGTTCACCGCGAACTTGGCGGCCTCGGGGGCCAGCTGGAGCGGCGACTTGTAGATGGTGAAGGTCTGCGTACCGGCGATGATGCGCTGGATGCCCGCGACCTCGGCGTCCTGGCCACCCACCGGGATGCCCTTGATGCCGGCGTTCTCGAGGGAGGTGATGATGCCGCCGGCCATGCCGTCGTTGGCGGAGTACACCGCGCCGATCTTGTCCTTGCCGACCGAGGAGATGGCGGCGGCCATCTTCTCGCCGGCGATCTTCGGGTCCCACTCACCGGAGGCCTCGTAGGCGATCTTGCCGACCTTGCCGTCGAGCGCGGTGTGGGCGCCCTTCTTGAAGAGCCCGGCGTTCGGGTCCTTCTCGTCACCGTTGATCATGACGACGTTGGCGGAGGCGGCCTTGGCGCCGAGGGCGGTGACCAGGGCCTGGCCCTGGAGCTCGCCGACCTTGTTGTTGTCGTGGCTGACGTAGGCGTCGGCGCCCGCGACGGCACGGTCGTACGCGACGACCTTGACGCCCTTGGCCTTCGCGTCCTTGACCCAGCCCGCGGCCTTCTCGGCGTCCACCGGGTCGAGGGCGATGACCTTGACGCCGTCGGCGATCAGCTGGTCGAACTGCTGCTTCTGCTTCACGACGTCGGAGACCGCGTTGTTGTACACGATCTCGCAGTCGCCGCAGGCGGCCTTGACGGCCTTCTCGAACTGCGGCTTGTCCAGCGCCTCGTAGCGCGAGGTCTTGTTCTCGGGGAGGAGCAGACCGATCTTGGTCGAGCTGCCCTTGTCCCCGCTGTCGTCGCCGCCGGCCTTGCCGCAGGCGCCGAGCGTGAGAGCCATCGAGACCGCGGCCGTTGCTATGACGGCACGACGCGTCACTGCGTTCATGTGTGGTTGCCTCCCTGACGAGGCCGCGACGTTGCGGCCGAGGTGTCCCGAAGTCAACTCGGCCGCAACGTTGCCGTCAAGAAGTAAATTCTTAACGAGATGACAACGGTGGTGTTCGTTATCTAAGTGAAGGCAAGCCGCGAGACCGGAGCGGCCGCGGGCAGCGCACTCTCCAACAGGGACGAATCACCCATCTCGCTCAGGACGAGGGCGAGTGCGCCGAGCACCTCGGCGCGGCCGCCCAAGGCCCCCTGGGCCAGCGAGAGCTGGCGGGCGGCACTGGGGATCGCGTACCGCGAGACGGAGTCCCTGATGGGCGCCAGGACCAGCTCTCCGGCCTCCGCGAGGTCGCCGCCGAGCACCACGCGGCTCGGGTTCAGGAGGTTGCAGAGGTTGGCGATGCCGCTGCCGATGTGCCGGCCGACGTCGGCGATCACCCGGCGGCAGCCGGGGTCGCCCTCCCGGGCCAGCTGGACCACCCGTTCCATGGTCAGATCGGGGCCGTGGCTCGGCTGGAGCAGCGGCAGGACGTAGCGGGCGGCCGTGAAGGTCTCCAGGCAGCCCCGGTTGCCGCAGCGGCAGACCGGGCCCGACTCGTCCAGCGTGATGTGCCCGATCTCGCCCGCGGTGCCGCCCGGCCCCCGGTAGACCCGCCCGTCGATCACCAGGCCGGCGCCGACGCCGCTGGCCACCTTGATGTAGGCCAGGTCCTTGACGCCCCGGCCGCTCCCCCAGACCAGCTCGCCCAGCGCGCCGAGGTTGGCGTCGTTGTCGACGTGCACGGGCACGCCGAGCCGCCCGGAGAGCTCCTCGGCCGGATTGATGCCGCTCCACCCCGGCAGGATCGACGTCGAGCCGAGGGTCCCGGAGGACACGTCGATGGGTCCCGGCACGCCGAGGCCCACGCCGATGACCTTGTCCCGGCCGATGCCGGTGGCCTGGATCAGCCGGTTGACCAGCTGTTCCGCCCGGTCGAAGCCCTCGGCGGCGGAGGCGTCCACGTCGAGCGGCTCGGACTCCTCGGCGAGGACCTGGTGGGCGAGGTTGCCCACCGCGACCCGCAGGTGCGTGTGGCCGAAGTCGACGCCGATGACGATGCCGGCGTCACCGGAGAGCGACACGCTGCGGGCCCGGCGGCCCCCCGCGGAGGTCGGCGTGACCTCGACGGTCCCGCCGTCCTTCAGCTCCCGCACGATGTTGGAGACCGTGGCGGCCGAGAGGCCCGTCGCCCTGGCGATCTCCGCCTGGGTGAGCGAGCCGGCCATGCGCACCGCCCGGACGACCCGTTCGAGATTGGCCCTGTGCAGAGACGTCTGCGACCCCGGAGTCTCCATCGACTCACTCACTCCCACCGTTTTCTCCAACATGTGAACTCTAAGGGGACTCTTTCGGCTTGCTCCCCGTCAAGACCTTGAGTTGCCGACGGTACGGGTCACACGACGCGAAGGGCCCCCGGCGCGGGGTGCGCCGGGGGCCCTTCGGACCGCGATACGGGTTACTTCACGACTTACTTCACGGCACCGGCCGTCAGACCGGCCACCACCTGCCGCTGGAAGACGATGTACGCCGCGAGGACCGGGAGCATGGCCATCACCAGGCCGGCGAAGAGCCCTGACCAGTCGCCCTTGTAGCCCTGGCTGACCGCGAGCTGGACGAGTCCCTGGGAGAGCACCTTCTTCTCCGGCTCGGTGTTGAGCACGGTCGGCAGCAGGTACTGGTTCCACTGGCCGAGGAAGTTGAAGATGCCGACGCTGATGAGACCGGGCTTGGCCATCGGCAGCATCACCTGGAAGAAGGTCCGGGTGTGCGAGGCGCCGTCCACGAAGGCCGCTTCCGCGACCGAGGTCGGCAGGGTGCGGAAGAAGGCGGTGAGGAAGAAGACGGTGAACGGCAGCGAGTACGCGATGTAGACGAGGATCAGGCCGTGCAGCGTGTTCAGCAGGGCCATGTTCTGCATCACGTAGAACAGCGGCACCAGGGCGAGGATGATCGGGAAGCTCATCCCGCCGATGAACAGGAAGTAGATGAAGCGGTTGCCCGGGAAGTCGAAGCGGGCCAGCACGTAGGCCGCCATCGAGCCGAGCAGGAGCGTGCCCACCAGCGATCCGGCGACCACCAGGACGGTGTTCAGGAAGTAGTCGCCCATGTGCGCCTCGGTCCAGGCGCGCGACCAGTTCTCGAAGTGCAGCTTGTCCGGGAGCGCCCACGGCGAGGTGAAGATCGCCCGGTCGGTCTTGAAGGAGGTCATGACCGCCCACAGCAGCGGCATGACGACCATGATCGCCCAGACGATCAGCATCCCGTGCGAGAAGACGTTGAGGGTCGCGCCCTCGCCCTTCGAACCCTTGGTCCCCTTGGAGCGCTCGGCGGAGGCCGGGGTCGAGGTCTTGCCGAGCGTCGGGCCCGGGCCGGCCGGGGAACCGGAGGGGTCCTCGACGCCGGGGGAGGCAGTGTCGGTCGTCTTCATCAGAACTCCAGCCGCTCGCGCCGGCCCAGCTTCATCACGACGGCCGCGAAGGCGAGCGTGACGAGGAGGAGCGCGACGCCGATGGTCGTTGCGTAGGCGGCCTGACCGTCCCGGAATGCCTTCTGGTACACGTACAGCGGCATGACGATGGTCGAGTAGTCGGGCCCGCCGCCGTTGGGGCCGACGGTCATGATCTGGACGACGGCGAAGGACTCCGCGCCGAGCGCGAGGATGCCCATGTAGATCCAGCCGGACTGCACGGTGTCCCACAGCAGCGGCAGGGTGATCTTGAAGAACGTGGTGAAGCGGTTCGCGCCGTCGAGCAGCGCGGCCTCGTAGAAATCCCTCGGAATGGACGCCATGCCGGCCGAGAAGAGGACGACGAAGAATCCGACGGTGGACCAGACGAGAACCACCATCACGCAGATGAGGGCGAGATCCGGATCGCCGAGCCAGTCCGGCTGGACGCTTCCGAGCCCGACCCCCTTCAGTACGGAGTTGATCGCTCCGCTATTCGGGTTGTACGCGAACTGGAAGAGCAGCGCCACGATCGCGATCGACAGCACCTGCGGGAAGAAGTACACGATTTTGTAGAAGGACGAACCGCGCACGCCCGCGATGGCGGCCCCCCTGCGGCGCCGACCGCCGACATTGAGCATGAAGGCGAAGAACAGCGCGAGACCGACGGTCACCAGCGGCAGCACCACCGCGAAGGTCAGACTGTGCTGGAGCGATTTCCAGAAGATCTCGTCGTCCAGCATTCTGCTGTAGTTGTCGAATCCGACCATCCCGAATTCGGGACTCAGTCCGGTCCAGTCCGTGAAGGAGTAGTAGATCGACTGGATGAACGGCCAGATGACGAAGAGCACGTAGAGCGCGAGGGGGGCCGCCAGGAACCCCACGATGAAACGGTACTTGCCGTGTTGCATTCCTACCGACCCCGATCTTCCCGCGGAGGCGCGCCGCTGGTGCTGCGCGCGAGGGGGCCGGGGCCCGCTCCCGGTCGGCGGGAAGGGGCCCCGGCACTGCTCACTGATGCTTGTAGTGCTTGATCGACGAGTCCTGGGCCGCCTCGTCGGCGTACTTCTGGATCTTCTTGATCGTCTCGGCCGGAGTCGCGCGGCCGGCCATCATCTCGCCGATGCCGGCGACACCGATCTTCTCCTTCTGGAGGGCGACGTACCAGTCCTGGAGGCGCGGGTTGACGACGTTCTGGCCGGCCTTCTGCAGGGCGGCGACGCCGGACTTGAGGCCCGGGGAGAGCTCGATGCCGTCGGTGCCGCCGTTGAGGGCGGTCAGGGACTTCACCGACTGGGTGAAGTTCTTGGACGAGGCCTCGCTGAGCATGATGCGCAGCTGCTCCATGCCGCCCTCGGCGTTCGCCGCCTTGGCCGGGACGATGAAGGGCTCGCCGCCGGCGGCCCAGATGGTGCCGAACGGCATCTTGTCCGAGGCGTCGATGCCGGTCGGGGCCGAGACGGCCAGGCCGAAGTCGGCCGGCATGGTCTTCGCGGCCTCGTTCTCGACCCAGGAGCCGTTCGGGATGAACAGCGCCTTGCCCTCGGTCCAGGCGGTCTGCGACTGGATGTGGTCGAGGCCGGGGGTGCCCTTGAGGATGTACCCCTTCTGCACGAGCTCGTAGTAGGCCTCGAAACACGCCTTGACCGCGGGGTGCTCCCAGGCCTTCGGCTCCAGGTTGTCGATGGCGTCCAGGACCTCGCGGCCGCCGACCTTGGCGATCATCGGGTAGAGCGAGAAGGGGACGTAGTACGGGTGCTTGCCGGCGTACGTCCAGCCCGCGATGCCCTTCTTCTTGGCCTTCTCGCAGACGGCCAGCATCTCGTCCCAGGTCTCGGGGTACTTCGCGTCGAGCGAGTCGAGGAGCTTCTGCGAGTACCAGACGCCGTAGACCGTGTAGGCGTAGTTGAGGATCCAGCACGGCTCGCCGTCGAACTGGCCCATCTCGACGATGCCGGGCCGCAGGGTGTCGCGGACCGTCTTCTTCGGGTCGTCGACGGAGGGCGAGTCGAGCAGCGGGGTGAGGTCCGCGAGCTGCTTCTGGCCGACGAGGACACCCATGTCCATCTGCTCGGCGCCGGAGTTGTCGATGAGGTCCGGCGGGTTGCCGCCGTTGAAGCGCGGCTGGAGCGTGGTGGTGATCTTCTGGGTGGGGGTGAACTTGACCTTCGCCTTGGGGAAATTGGTCTCGTAGATCTTGACCGCGTCCTTGGCGTACTCCTGTCCGAATCCACCGTCGAAGAGGACGAAATCGAGCGGGGCCGACTCGTTCACCCCGAGCGGGTTCTTTTCGGACTTCGTGCCCTTCTCGACCTTCCCGTTGCCACCGCTGTCGCTGCTCGCACAGGCGGACAGGAAGCTCATCGTCGGCACCGAGATCAGACCGATAGCGGCAGAACGCTTGATCAGATCGCGACGGCCGAGGCCGCCCTCATTGGTCTGTGCGGGGGTGGATCCCATGCTCAAGTCCTCGCCTTCATTCAGGACTCAGGCGGTGTACCGGTCGCCCGTACTACTCGCTCGCCACAGGCGAAGGGCCCCGCCACCGCGGTCATTTGCAGCCGGGTCGTGCAGGCGTCGGGCCGTCGTCCGATGGAAACGACTGGCTGGACGCCGACAGGTATAGTCCACTTCCCTTCGCCGGAGCAAGATCGAAAGCAGGTTTTCACGGCCATCTTTCCCGAGTTGAGACCTGCGGGATAAGCACGTTGGATCTGCGGCGTTTCGTCCAACCATTCGTCAACCAACACCCTTGACACCACGCCCGAGTTGCCCGTACTGAGGCCCCACGCGCCGTCACCGGCGAGGCCGGCCCGGATACCGGTGGGACACTAACCGACAATCAGGACATACGGTCTTGGATCGAAACAGTCGTGTCACAAACCGGTTGCCCGGTGAAGATCCCGTGAGAAGGATCCTGGATCATAGAGGTTCCGCCGCCTCCGCCCCTCGGGCACACGCGCGGCGGCACCTGCCTTATTCCACTCGGAACTGGAGTACTACGTGGCCAAGTCTTCTGGCCTGAACCGCACGGGCGTCCTGTCCCGTGTCACGGTCGCGGCGATAACCGCGGCCCTCGTGGGCACCACCACGGCCGCCGTCGCGGCCGACGCCCCGCAGCCCGCCCGTTCGGCCTCGGCCGTCCAGAAGGCGGCGCCGAAGGCGAGCACCCTCGCCGCTTCCTCCGCCTCCACCGTCGCCGACGGCGAGCTGCGCGGCGTCGACGGCAACGGCTACATGTACGCGTACCTGCCGAACGGCACCGGTGGCTTCATCGGCCGTCAGTACGTCGGCAGCGGCTGGAAGTACACCAACCAGCTCACCATGGCCGACCAGAACGGCGACGGCGAGACCGACGGCGCCTGGGACGTCACCGGTGGCCAGCTGTCCTACACCGCGTGGGGCCAGGACGGCGTCTCCCTCGGCTCCGGCTGGGGCGTCTTCAACAAGGTCGTCTCGACCGGCAACCTGGGTGGCGCCGCCGCTCCGGACCTGCTGGCGCGCGACACCGCGGGCCGTCTGTACCTGTACCTCGGGTACGGCAACGGCAAGCTCGCCCCGCGTGTGCAGATCGGTACCGGTTGGAACATCTTCAACCAGATCACCGGCAAGGGCGACATGAACGGCGACGGCAAGGACGACGTCATCGCCCGCGACTCCGCCGGTTACCTGTGGCTGTACCCGGGCACGGGCAACTACCTCAAGCCGCTCGGCCCCCGGGTCAAGGCCGGCAACGGGTGGAACGGCCTGAACGCCTTCGTGTCCCCCGGTGACGTCAACTTCGACGGCATCCCCGACGTGGTCGCCCGCGACTCGACCGGCGTGCTGTGGCTGTACCCGGGTTCCGGCATCTCCTACCCGGCGTTCAAGCCGCGTACGAAGATCGGCACCGGCTGGAACACGTACCGCCTCATCTTCTCCTGACGCCTCGCGCCCTCGTGGCGCGGTCAGTGGGAAAGCCGAACGGGCCCCGCTCCTCTTCCGAGGAGCGGGGCCCGCTTCGTGCTGCCTGGAGCCGGGGGGTCAGCCGCGACGGTGCTTATCCACGAATGAGGTTGCGGAGCACGTACTGCATGATGCCGCCGTTGCGGTAGTAGTCCGCCTCGCCGGGGGTGTCGATGCGGACGACCGCGTCGAACTCGACACCGGTGTCGGTGGTGACCTTCACCGTGCTGGGCGTGGTGCCCTCGTTCAGCTCGGTGACACCGGCGATGGAGAAGGTCTCCTCACCGGTCAGGCCGAGGGAGTCGGCCGACTGGCCGGCCGGGAACTGGAGCGGCAGGACGCCCATGCCGATGAGGTTCGAGCGGTGGATGCGCTCGTACGACTCGGTGATGACGGCCTTGACGCCGAGGAGCGCGGTGCCCTTGGCGGCCCAGTCGCGGGACGAACCGGAGCCGTACTCCTTGCCGCCCAGGATGACCAGCGGCGTGCCGGCGGCCTGGTAGTTCTGCGAGGCGTCGTAGATGAACGACACCGGCGCGTCGGCCTGGGTGAAGTCGCGGGTGAAGCCGCCCTCGGTGCCCGGCGCGATCTGGTTGCGCAGGCGGATGTTGGCGAACGTGCCGCGGATCATGACCTCGTGGTTGCCTCGGCGCGAGCCGTAGGAGTTGAAGTCACGACGCTCCACACCGTGCTCGGTGAGGTACTTGCCGGCCGGGGTGTCGGCCTTGATGGCGCCGGCCGGGGAGATGTGGTCGGTGGTGACCGAGTCGCCCAGCTTCGCCAGGACGCGCGCGCCGACGATGTCGGTGACCGGGGAGGTCTCCATCGTCATGCCCTCGAAGTACGGGGGCTTCCGGACGTAGGTGGACTCGGCGTCCCACTCGAAGGTGTTGCCGGTCGGGATCGACAGCGCCTGCCACTGGGCGTCACCCGCGAAGACGTCCTGGTAGGACTTGTTGAACATGTCCTCGCCGATGGCGTTGGCGACGACGTCGTTGACCTCGGCCTCCGACGGCCAGATGTCGGCCAGGTAGACGGGCTTGCCGTCCTGGTCGACGCCGAGCGCGTCCTTGGTGATGTCCACCTTCATGGAGCCCGCGATGGCGTACGCGACGACCAGCGGCGGGGAGGCCAGGTAGTTCATCTTGACGTCGGGGTTGATGCGACCCTCGAAGTTGCGGTTGCCCGAGAGCACCGAGGTCACGGCCAGGTCGTGCTCGTTGACGGCCTTGGAGACCTCCTCCGGCAGCGGGCCGGAGTTGCCGATGCAGGTGGTGCAGCCGTAGCCGACGAGGTTGAAGCCGACCTTGTCGAGGTACGGGGTGAGGCCCGCCTTGTCGAAGTAGTCGGTGACGACCTTCGAGCCCGGGGCGAGGGTGGTCTTGACCCACGGCTTGCGGGTCAGGCCCTTCTCGGTGGCCTTCTTCGCGACGAGCGCGGCGGCGACCATCACGTACGGGTTCGACGTGTTGGTGCAGGAGGTGATCGCGGCGACGGTGACGGCGCCGTGGTCGATCTCGTACGTCGTGCCGTCGGGGGCGGTCACCTGGACCGGCTTCGACGGGGCGCCGTTCGGGTGGTTCGCCGGGGCGTCGGAGGCCGGGAAGGACTCCTTGCCCGCCTCGTCGACCTCGTCGACGTAGTTGCGGACGTCCTGGGCGAACTGCGCGGCGGCGTTCGCGAGGACGATGCGGTCCTGCGGGCGCTTCGGGCCGGCGATGGAGGGGACGACCGTGGAGAGGTCGAGCTCCAGCTTCTCGGAGAAGTCGGGCTCGGCGGCCGGGTCGAGCCAGAGGCCCTGCTCCTTGGCGTACGCCTCGACGAGCGCGACCTGCTGCGCGGAGCGGCCGGTGAGCTTGAGGTAGTTCAGGGTCTCGTCGTCGATCGGGAAGACCGCGGCGGTGGAACCGAACTCCGGCGACATGTTGCCGATGGTGGCGCGGTTCGCGAGGGAGGTGGCGGCGACGCCCTCACCGTAGAACTCGACGAACTTGCCGACGACGCCGTGCTTGCGCAGCATCTCGGTGATCGTGAGGACCAGGTCGGTGGCGGTGGTGCCGGCCGGGAGCTCGCCGGTCAGCTTGAAGCCGACGACGCGCGGGATGAGCATGGAGACCGGCTGGCCGAGCATCGCGGCCTCGGCCTCGATGCCGCCGACGCCCCAGCCCAGCACGCCCAGGCCGTTGACCATGGTGGTGTGCGAGTCGGTGCCGACGAGGGTGTCGGGGTACGCCTGGCCGTTGCGGACCATGACCGTGCGGGCCAGGTGCTCGATGTTCACCTGGTGGACGATGCCGGTGCCCGGCGGGACGACCTTGAAGTCGTCGAACGCGGTCTGGCCCCAGCGCAGGAACTGGTAGCGCTCCTTGTTGCGGCCGTACTCCAGCTCGACGTTCTGCGCGAAGGCGTCGTTGGTGCCGAACTTGTCGGCGATGACGGAGTGGTCGATGACCATCTCGGCCGGGGAGAGCGGGTTGATCTTCGCCGGGTCGCCGCCGAGCGCCGCGACGGCCTCGCGCATGGTGGCGAGGTCGACGACACAGGGGACGCCGGTGAAGTCCTGCATGATCACGCGCGCCGGCGTGAACTGGATCTCCTGGCTCGGCTGGGCCTGGGAGTCCCAGTCGCCGAGGGCCCGGATGTGGTCGGCGGTGATGTTCGCGCCGTCCTCGGTGCGGAGCAGGTTCTCCAGGAGGACCTTCAGGCTGTAAGGGAGGCGCGCGGAGCCCTCGACCTTGTCCAGCTTGAAGATCTCGTACGACTCGTCGCCCACGCGCAGCGTGCTGCGGGCGTCGAAGCTGTTCGCCGACACGACAGTCTCCTTCATATATGTGCGCGTTCCACCACATCCTGCCGCCACGTACACGTCGTCGATCCGCTAAGGTAAGGCTAAGTTAGGTAAACCTTACCGGGGTCGTGGCAGCGGTGCGCCTCGGCAGATATCTCGATGTCGAGATAACTCTAGTACATCACCGCCGCGCGGTCATGCCTGGCATGCCCCGGATCCGGTACGGGCTTCCCGCCGGGCCATCGCGTACGACCCCGATCCGAGGTCCGGGCCACCTGGCACGGCCGCGGTCCGATGCCTGGGCCATCCCGCACGGCCGCGGCCCGACGTCCGATCCGCCACCCCGCACGGCCGCGGCCCGACGCCCGAGCCACCCCGTACGGCCGCGGCCCGATTGCCGGGCCGGGCCGGGCGGCCGAGGATCGGAGCATGTTCAGTGGCGCGCACGTGATCCTCTACAGCCGGGACGCCGAGGCGGACCGCGCCTTCCTCAGGGACGTGCTCGGCTTCGAGCACGTGGACGCCGGGCGGGGCTGGCTCATCTTCAAGCTCCCGCCGGCCGAGGTCGCGGTGCACCCGACGGACGACGAGCCGCGGCACGAGATGTACCTCATGTGTGACAACCTCGCCCAGACCCTGACGACTCTGGACGAACGGGGTGTGGAGATCTCACGGGCCATCAGCGACGAGGGATGGGGGCTGCTCGCCGCCGTCCGACTCCCGAGCGGCACCGAACTCCCCCTGTACGAACCGCACCACCCCACCGCTCACGGCAATTCACCCTGACGGCCCACCCCGATGACGGGGTGCATCTCATATCTGAGATAACGTGACGCCATGGCAGACGACTACCTCGTACGCATCGGCAAGCTCATCCGTGACGCCCGGCAGCACCGCGGCTGGACACAGACACAGCTCGCCGAAGCGCTGGCCACAAGCCAGAGCGCCGTCAACCGGATCGAGCGCGGCAACCAGAACATCAGCCTTGAGATGATCGCCCGGATCGGCGAGGCCCTCGACAGCGAGATCGTGTCCCTGGGCTACGCGGGCCCCATGCACCTCCGCGTCGTCGGCCGCCGCCGGCTCTCCGGCGCCATCGACGTCAAGACGAGCAAGAACGCCTGCGTCGCGCTGCTCTGCGCGTCGCTCCTCAACAAGGGCCGCACCGTCCTGCGCCGCGTCGCCCGCATCGAGGAGGTCTTCCGGCTCCTGGAGGTCCTCAACTCCATCGGCGTCCGCACCCGCTGGGTCAACGACGGCGTCGACCTGGAGATCGTGCCGCCCGCCGAGCTGGACATGGAGTCCATCGACGCCGAGGCCGCGATCCGCACCCGCTCCATCATCATGTTCCTGGGGCCCCTGCTGCACCGCATGGACCGCTTCAAGCTGCCGTACGCCGGCGGCTGCGACCTCGGCACCCGCACGATCGAGCCGCACATGATCGCGCTGCGCCGCTTCGGCCTCGACGTCACGGCCACCGAGGGCATCTACCACGCCCAGGTCGACCGCATCGCCCCCGACCGCCCGATCGTCCTGACCGAGCGCGGCGACACGGTGACCGAGAACGCCCTCCTGGCGGCGGCCCGCCACGACGGCGTCACCGTCATCCGCAACGCCTCCTCCAACTACATGGTCCAGGACCTCTGCTTCTTCCTGGAGGCCCTCGGCGTCCGGGTCGACGGCATCGGCACCACCACCCTCACCGTCCACGGCATCCCCCAGATCGACGTCGACGTCGACTACTCCCCCTCCGAGGACCCGGTCGAGGCGATGAGCCTCCTCGCCGCGGCCGTGGTGACCGAGTCGGAACTGACCATCCGCCGCGTCCCCATCGAGTTCATGGAGATCGAGCTCGCGGTCCTGGAGGAGATGGGCCTCGACCACGACCGCTCCCCCGAGTACGCCGCCGACAACGGCCGCACCCGCCTCGTCGACCTCACGGTCCGCCCCTCCAAACTGGAGGCGCCGATCGACAAGATCCACCCCATGCCCTTCCCGGGCCTCAACATCGACAACGTCCCCTTCTTCGCCGCCATCGCCGCGACGGCCCAAGGCAAGACCCTCATCCACGACTGGGTCTACGACAACCGCGCCATCTACCTCACCGACCTCAACCGCCTCGGCGGCCGCCTCCAACTCCTCGACCCCCACCGCGTCCTCGTCGAAGGCCCCACCCGCTGGCGCGCCGCCGAAATGATGTGCCCGCCGGCCCTGCGCCCGGCCGTCGTGGTCCTCCTCGCGATGATGGCGGCGGAGGGCACGTCGGTCCTCCGGAACGTGTACGTCATCAACCGCGGCTACGAGGACCTGGCGGAGCGCCTGAACTCGATCGGCGCGCAGATCGAGATCTTCCGGGACATCTAGGAACTTTCGCGGGGGGGCACCACCCCACCAGCGACGGCCCCGCCGACCCTCCTACGGGTCGGTGGGGCCGGTCTTGTTCAGGCGGCGCCCGGGGGGCCCATGCCGCCCTTGAGGCGTTCGAGGTCGGAGGCGCGGACTTGGATGACGAAGAGGGCGACGAGGGCGCCGACGACGGCGAAGATGGCGGCGGTGACGAAGCCGGCGGAGACGCCGGAGGTGAGGACCTGGTCGGCGTAGGGGGGAGGGAGTTGGCCGGTCTTGGCGAACTGGGCCTTTTCTAGGGGGCCGGCTTGGGAGAGGAAGGCGGGGACCTGTGTGTCGGCCTCGTTGCGGCTGGCGGTGCCGAAGACGGTGACGAGGATGGAGAGGCCGAGGGAGCCGCCGACCTGCTGCATGGCGTTGAGGAGGCCGGAGGCGGCGCCGGATTCCTGGGGCTCGACGTTGGAGAGGGCCATGATGGTCAGGGAGACGAACATGAGGCCCATGCCGAGGCCGAAGACGAGGATGGGGCCGAGGATGCTGCCCAGGTAGGTGGAGTTCACGTCGGTGAGCGTGAGCCAGGAGAGGCCGGCCGCGGCGAGGATCGAGCCCGTGACCATGAAGGGTTTGGGGCCGAACCGGGGAAGCAGGTTGGAGGTGAGGCCGGCGCCGACGCCGATGATGGCGCTGACCGGGAGGAAGGCCAGACCCGTCGTCAGGGGGCTGAAGCCCAGGACCTGTTGGACGAACAGGGTGAGGAAGAAGAACATGCCGAAGATGGCGGCCGCCAGGCACAGCATGATGACGTAGGTGCCCGAGCGGTTGCGGTCGGCGAACATGTGCAGTGGCGTGATGGGCTGCTGGGAGCGGCGCTCGATCAGGATGAAGGCGGCCAGGAGGACGACCGCGGCCGCGAACGAGCCGATCGTGTAGGGGTCGCTCCAGCCTTCCTGCGCGGCCCTGATGAAGCCGTACACCAGCGCCACCATGCCGAGCGTCGAGGTGAGCGCGCCGGCGAGGTCGAAGTGGCCGGGGTGGCGCTCGGACTCCTTGACGTGGCGGGGTGTGAGGAGCGCGATGACCAGGGCGATCGGGACGTTGACGAAGAAGATCCAGCGCCAGTCGAGCCATTGGACGAGCATGCCTCCGGCGACCAGGCCGATCGCACCGCCGCCGGCCGAGACGCCGGCGAAGACGCCGAAGGCCCGGTTGCGTTCCGGACCTTCGTCGAACGTCGTGGTGATGAGGGAGAGCGAGGTCGGCGAGGCTATCGCGCCGCCGACGCCCTGGAGGGCGCGGGCCGCGAGGAGTTGCCATTCGCTCTGCGCCAGTCCGCAGAAGAGGGAGGCGAGTCCGAAGAGCAGCACGCCGAAGATGAAGACGCGTCGCCGGCCCAGGATGTCGCCGGCGCGCCCGCCGAGCAGCAGGAGGCCGCCGAAGGTGAGCGTGTAGGCGTTGACGACCCAGGACAGGCTGGTCGTGGAGAAGTCCAGGGCGCTCTGGATGTGCGGGAGCGCGATGTTCACGATCGTGATGTCGAGGACCACCATCAACTGGCAGGACGCGATCACGAACAGGGCGATGCCCTTTCCGTCACCGCCCTTGCGCGGGGTGGCGGTCTGCGCTGGTGTCGTCGGCTTTGGTGTACTCATTGGGCGCCTCGGGCCTCGCCTGGTGAGTGAGCCGTGGGCCGGTCAGTCCACCTTTCGACACTAAGCCCGGCCCGGACGGGTGACCAGTTGATCAAGCGTGGGCGGGCTCGTCCAGGACCGCGAAGCCGTCCAGCTCCACGCGTGCCTGTTCGTCCCAGAGGCGTACGACTCCGATGACCGCCATCGCGGGGTAGTCGCGGCCCGCCAACCTGCGCCAGACGCGGCCCAGTTCGTGGGCGTGGGCGCGGTAGTCGTCGACGTCGGTGGTGTAGACGGTGACGCGGGCGAGGTCGGCGGGGGTGCCGCCGGCGTGGCGCAGGGCGGTGAGGAGGTTGGCGAGGGCGGTGGTGAACTGCTCGGGGAGCGTCTCCCCCACGACCTTGCCCTCGGTGTCGAGGGCGGTCTGTCCGGCGAGGAACACGAACCGGGTGCCGGTGGCGGTGACGGCGTGGGTGAAGCCGGCGGGCGGGGCGAGTTCGGCCGGGTTGTGCCGGTGCAGGCTCATGCGGACGGGACCTCCTCGGTACGGGGAGCGGCGGCGCGGCGCGGTGCGGCGCCGGGTGCCCCTTCTCCATGGTCCTCCCGGCGGGACGCGTACAGCTCCTTGGCGATGATCGTGCGCTGGACCTCGGTGGCGCCTTCGTAGATGCGGGGGGCACGGACCTCGCGGTAGAGGTGTTCGAGGAGGTGGCCGCGCTGGAGGGCGGCGGCGCCGTGCAGTTGGACGGCGGAGTCGACGACGTACTGGGCGGTCTCGGTGGCGAGGAGTTTGGCCATGGCGGAGCGGCGGGGCACGTCGGGGTCGCCGGTGTCGTAGGCGGTGGCGGCGGCGTAGACGAGGAGGCGGGCGGCCTCGGTGCGGGTGGCCATGTCGGCGATGCGGTGCGAGACGGCCTGGAGGTCGGCGAGGACGCCGCCGAAGGCGGGGCGGGCGGCGGTGTGGGCGAGGGCGGCGTCGAGGGCGGCCTGGGCCATGCCGACGGCGAAGGCGCCGACGCTGGGCCGGAAGAGGTTGAGGGTGTTCATGGCGACCCGGAAGCCCTGGTCGGGTGCGCCGAGGAGGTCGTCGGGGCCGACGGGGACGCCGTCGAAGGTGAGGGTGCCGAGGGCGTGCGGGGCGAGCATGTCGAGGGGTTCGCCGCCGAGTCCGGGGCGGTCGGCGGGGACGAGGAAGGCGGTGACGCCGCGGGCGCCCGCGCCGGGGGTGGTGCGGGCGAAGACGGTGGCGAAGTCGGCCTCGGGGGCGTTGGAGATCCATCGCTTCTCGCCGTGCAGGTGCCAGCCGCCGTGTCCGTCGGGGACGGCGTCGAGGGCGAGGGCGGCGGCGTCGGAGCCGGCGCCGGGCTCGGAGAGGGCGAAGGCGGCGACGGCGCGTCCCGAGGTGACCTCGGGGAGCCAGCGGGCGCGCTGGGCGGGGGCGCCGAAGGCGGCGACGGGGTGGCTGCCGAGGCCCTGGAGGGCGAGGGCGGTCTCGGCCTCGGTGCAGGTGCGGGCGAGGGATTCGCGCAGGAGGCAGAGTTCGAGGGCGCCCGCGTCGAAGAGGCGGGCGAGGAGGCCGAGGTCGCCGAGGGCGGCGACGAGGGGGCGGTTGACCCGGCCGGGTTCGCCCTTCTCGGCGAGGGGCTTCAGGCGTTCGGCGGCGAGGGCGCGGAGCTCCGCACACCAGGTGGTCTGTTCCGGATCGAGCGAGAATGCGGGCATGTGGGCCCTCTCTGACGCCCTCGGGCGTCTTCGTCCCTGTGCCGTGGGGCTACCTTGTCGCGGACCGTTGACTGTCGTCACCAACACGATACGCTCGTGTGGCGTTGAGCGACCCCACCACGACAGGGGGACGGACTCATGGAGCTGACACCCTCGGCCCACCTCGACACCTTCGCCCGGGACCGGCTGCCACCGCCGGACCGCTGGCCGCACCTCCTCTTCGACCTTCCCGAGCTCGCGTACCCCGACCGGCTCAACTGCGGGGCCGAACTCCTCGACCGCACGGTGCAGCGGTTCGGCCCGGACCGGCCCGCCTTCCACGACGGCGAGGGCGGCGTCTGGAGCTACGGCGAGCTGCGGGACCGGGTCGACCGCATCGCCCACGTCCTCACCTCCGACCTGCGGGTCAAGCCCGGCAACCGGGTCCTGCTGCGCGGCCCGACGACCCCCTGGCTGGCCGCCTGCTGGCTCGCCGTGATGAAGGCGGGCGGGGTCGCCGTCACCGTCCTGGCCCAGCAGCGGGCGGCCGAGCTGGCCGTGATGGCGGACGCGGCCCGCTGCACCCACGCGCTCTGCGACGCCCACGTCCTCGACGACCTCCTCCAGGCCCGGATACCCGGCCTCCGCGTCACCCCGTTCGGCGGCGACGGCCCGGACGACCTGCTGGCCCTCGCGGCCGGCCGCCCCGGCCCGTACGAGGCGGTGGCCACGGCCGCCGACGACGTCGCCCTCATCGCGTTCACCTCCGGCACCACCGGACGGCCCAAGGGCTGCGTCCACTTCCACCGGGACGTCCTCGCCGTCGCCGACACCTTCTCCGCGCACGTCCTGCGCCCGCTGCCCGACGACGTGTTCGCCGGCTCGCCGCCGCTCGCCTTCACCTTCGGCCTCGGCGGGCTCGTCGTCTTCCCGCTGCGCGCCGGGGCGAGCGCGGTCCTGCTCCCCCAGGCCGGCCCCAAGCAGCTGCTGGCCGCGATCGAACGGCACCGCGTCTCGGTGCTCTTCACCGCGCCGACGGCCTACCGGGTGATGGTCGACGAGCTGTCCGACGGCACCGCCCCGGACGTGAGCTCGCTGCGCCGATGCGTCTCGGCGGGCGAGAACCTGCCGGAGGCGACCTGGCGGGCCTGGTACGGACGCACGGGCCTGCGCCTGATCAACGGCATCGGCGCGACCGAGCTGCTGCACATCTTCATCGCCGCCGCCGACGGCGACATCCGCCCCGGCACCACCGGCCGCCCGGTGCCCGGCTGGCAGGCCAGGATCGTGGACCGGGAGGGCCGGGGCGTCCCGGACGGCACGGAGGGGCTGCTGGCGGTGCGCGGCCCGGTGGGCTGCCGCTATCTGGCCGACGCGCGGCAGACCGAGTACGTACGGGACGGCTGGAACGTCACGGGGGACACGTACGTCCGCGAACCCGACGGCTACTTCCGCTACGTCTCACGCGCCGACGACATGATCATCTCGGCCGGCTACAACATCGCGGGGCCGCAGGTCGAGGAGGTCCTCCTCGACCACCCCGACGTGGTCGAGACGGCGGTCGTGGGCCGCCCGGACGACCTGCGCGGCCAGGTCGTCGTGGCGTACACGGTGGTACGGGCCGGGGTGCCGCGCGACGCCGGCACCGCCGCCGCCCTGCGGGCCTTCGTGCGCGCCCGCATCGCCCCGTACAAGTCGCCCCGGGAGATCGTCTTCCTCGACGCGCTGCCCCGCACGGCCACGGGCAAGCTCCAGCGCTACCGGCTGCGCGAGGAGGTGCGAGGGGTGTGAGGCGCCGCGAGCCCGGCCCGATCGGCTGGACACCCCCTAAAGTGATCACGTGGCCGAGCAGCACACTCCCCGTTCCCTGATCGTCTCCCTCTACGGCGCGTACGGCCGTGGGCCCGACGGCTCGCCGATGCCGGTGGCCGGGCTCATCCGGCTGCTCGCGGCAGTGGGGGTGGACGCGCCGTCGGTGCGTTCCTCGGTGTCGCGGCTGAAGCGGCGCGGGCTGCTCCTGCCGGGCCGGACGGCGGACGGGGCGGCGGGGTACGCCCTGTCGGAGGACGCGCGGCGGCTCCTGGACGACGGCGACCGCCGGATCTACGCCCGTACGGAGCCGAAGCTGTCCGAGGGGTGGGTCCTGGCCGTCTTCTCGGTGCCGGAGGCCGAGCGGCACAAGCGGCACCTGCTGCGCTCGCGGCTCGCCCGGCTGGGCTTCGGATCGGCCGCGCCGGGCGTCTGGATCGCGCCCGCGCGGCTGTACGACGAGACCCGCAACGCCCTGGAGCGGCTCGAACTCTCCCCGTACGTGGACCTGTTCCGAGGCGACCACCTCGGGTACGCGGCGACGGCGGAGGCGGTGGCCCGCTGGTGGGACCTGCCGGCCATCGCGGGCCTCCACGAGGATTTCCTCGCCGCCCACGAGCCGGTGCTGCGGGCCTGGCGGACGGAGCCCGGCGGCGCCGAGGACGCCTACCGGGCCTACCTCCTCGCCCTGGACTCCTGGCGCCGCCTGCCCTACGCCGACCCCGTCCTCCCGGCCGAGCTGCTGCCCGACGACTGGCCCGGCCGCCGTTCGGCCGAGGTCTTCACCGCCCTCCACGAGCTGCTGCGCGACCGGGGAGCGGAGTTCGTCCGGCCCGTGGTGGCGCCCTGAGCCCTGAGCCCTAAGCCCTTCTAGGTCCGGTTCCGTACGGCCAGGGCCTTGAGGAGGCAGGCGAAGCCCGCTGTCGTCAGGACGGCGCGGACGATGTTCCAGGTCACCCAGGGGCCTTCGAAGGCGGCGCGGGCGGCGGTGGGGTCGTGGGCGGTGGCGAGGGCGTCGTTGAGGGGGACGTTCGCGGCGGAGGTGACGAGGAAGACCGCGACGGCGAGGACGAGGGCGGCGAGCGTCCAGACGCGGGCGCGGCCGGCGCGGTGCTGCCAGGCGGCCACCGCGGCGAGGATCACGGCCCCGAAGAACGGGGTGAAGAACACCGGGTTCTGGATGACGTCGTTGACGTTCCGCATCACCTCGACGTAGACCTTGTCGTCGCTCCGCGCCAGCGCCGGCATCACCGAGCAGACGTACGCGAACCACACTCCCGCGAGGAGTCCGGTCGCCGCCGTCGCCGTGCCGAGGACCGCCCCGGCACCCTTCCCGCCCCTGTTTTCTGTCATGCCCTCATTCAAGAGGTCCGGCGGCGCCCGCACCATGCTGTCGCGTCGCACCGGCATACGCGGGCGTCCAGGCGATCCGGCCGCCGGTTCTACTCCCGGCGGCCCGTGGGGGGTCGACGGCTGCCGGCGCGGTACGGGGCGGGCCAGGGAGCTGCCGGGCCCTCGTAGCCCTGCTCGGCGGCCGCGTGGAGGGTCCAGTGCGGGTCGTAGAGGTGGGGCCGGGCGAGGGCGCAGAGGTCGGCGCGGCCGGCCAGGAGGAGGGAGTTGACGTCGTCCCAGGACGAGATGGCGCCGACGGCGACGACGGGGATGCCGACGGCCGCGCGGATGCGGTCGGCGTACGGCGTCTGGTACGAGCGGCCGTAGGCGGGGGCCTCGTCGGGGACGACCTGGCCGGTGGAGACGTCGATGGCGTCGGCACCGTGGGCGGCGAAGGCGCGGGCGATCGCGACGGCGTCCTCGGCGGTGGTGCCGCCCTCGGCCCAGTCGGTGGCCGAGACGCGGACGGTCATGGGGCGGTCGTCGGGCCACATCTCCCGTACGGCGTCGAAGACTTCGAGGGGGAAGCGCAGCCGGGCGTCGAGCGATCCGCCGTAGGCGTCGGTCCGGCGGTTGGTGAGCGGGGAGAGGAAGCCGGAGAGCAGGTAGCCGTGGGCGCAGTGGAGTTCGAGCAGGTCGAAGTCACAGCGGGCGGCACGGCGGGCCGACGCCGCGAACTCCTCGCGTACGGCGGCGAGTCCGGCGCGGTCCAGGGCGCGGGGGGTCTGGTTGACGCCGGGCCGGTACGGCAGCGGGGAGGCGGCGACGAGCGGCCAGTTGCCGTCGGGGAGCGGCTGGTCGATGCCCTCCCACATGCGGCGGGTGGAGCCCTTGCGGCCGGAGTGGCCGAGCTGGACGCCGATCGCCGTGCCGGGCGCCTGGGCGTGCGCGAAGGCGGTGATCCGGCGCCAGGCGTCGGCCTGTTCGCCGTTCCAGAGGCCGGAGCAGCCGGGCGTGATGCGGCCTTCGGGGCTCACGCACACCATCTCGGTCATGACGAGTCCGGCGCCGCCGAGGACCCTGGCGCCCAGGTGGACGAGGTGGAAGTCGCCGGGGACGCCGTCCTCGGCGACGTACAGGTCCATGGGCGAGACGACGATCCGGTTGCGGAGGGTGAGTCCACGCAGGCGGAGGGGGGTGAACATGGGCGGTGTGCCGGGCGGGCAGCCGAAGTCGCGTTCGACGGTGTCGGTGAAGGCCGGGTCGCGCAGCCGCAGGTTGGCGTGGGTGACGCGGCGGCTGCGGGTGAGCAGGTCGAAGGCGAAGCGGCGGGGCGGCCGGTCGACGTGGTCGGCGAGTTCCTCGAACCAGCGGAGGCTGGCGGCCGCCGCGCGCTGGGTGGACTCGACGACGGGGCGGCGCGCGGTCTCGTAGGCGCGCAACGCCTCGGCGAGGTCGGGGTGTTCGCCGATTGCCGTGGCGAGGGCGAGGGCGTCCTCGACGGCCAGCTTGGTGCCGGATCCGATGGAGAAGTGCGCGGTGTGGGCGGCGTCGCCGATGAGCACGGTGTTGCCGTACGACCAGCGCTCGTTGACGACGGTACGGAAGGCGGTCCAGGCGGAGTTGTTCGCGCGCAGCTCCCGGCCGCCGAGCGCCTCGGCGAAGATCTTGGCGCAGCGGGCGGTGGACTCGGCCTCGTCGAGTTCGTCGAAGCCTGCGGCCCGCCAGACCTCCTCGCGCATCTCGACGATGACGGTGGAGGAGCGTGCGGAGTAGGGGTAGGCGTGGAGCTGCATCACGCCGTGCTCGGTCTCGGCGATCTCGAAGCGGAAGGCGTCGAAGGGGAAGTCGGCGGCGAGCCAGATGTAGCGGCAGCGGTGGGTGGTGATCCCCGGCCGGAAGTGCGCGGCGTGCGCCTCCCGGGTGCGGCTGTGGACGCCGTCGGCGGCGACGACCAGGTCGTGGGTCGCGGCGAGCTCGGCGGCGGGCGGCGCCTCGGTGCGGAACCGGAGCCGTACGCCCAGTTCGGCGCATCGGTCGTGCAGCAGCTCCAGGAGCCGGCGGCGGCCGAGGGCGGCGAAGCCGTGACCGGTGGAGGTGGTGCGGTGGCCCCGGTGGACGACGTCGATGTCGTCCCAGCGGACCAGCTCCCGGCCCAGCGCCTCGTAGACGGCCGGGTCCGCGTCCCTGATGCCGCCGAGGGTCTCGTCGGACAGGACCACGCCGAAGCCGAAGGTGTCCGACGGCTCGTTCCGCTCCCAGACGGTGACCTCGCGGTCAGGGTCGAGCCGCTTGAGCAGCGCGGCGGCGTAGAGCCCGCCGGGGCCGCCCCCGATGACGGCGATCCGCTGCGATCGGTGGGCGACCCGGGGGCCGGCCATGGCTAGCGGCCCTGCCATTTCGGGGGGCGCTTGGCGGTGAAGGCGGCGTGGAACTCGGCGTAGTCCTCGCCGTGCATGAGGAGCGCCTGGGTGGCCGCGTCCAGTTCGACGGAGGCGGCGAGCGGCATGTCGAGTTCGGCGGTGAGGAGGGCCTTGGTCTGGGCGAGGGCGAGGGCGGGGCCGTCGGCGAGGCGACGGGCGAGGGCGGCGGCGCGGTCGTCGGCGCCGCCTTCCTCGGTCAGTTCGCTGAGCAGGCCGATGCGCTCGGCCTCGGCGGCGTGCACGGGTTCGCCGAGCATGAGGAGCCGGGTGGCGTGGCCGAGGCCGACGACCCGGGGCAGCAGGTATGCCGCGCCCATGTCCCCGCCGGAGAGGCCGACCCGGGTGAAGAGGAAGGCGAAGCGGGTGGTCGGGTCGGCGATCCGGAAGTCGGCGGCGAGGGCGAGGACGGCGCCGGCGCCGGCCGCGACGCCGTGCAGGGCGGCGACGACCGGGAAGGGGCACTCGCGCAGTGCCCGTACGACCTGCCCGGTCATCCGGTTGAAGTCGAGGAGCCCGGCGGTGTCGAGGGACAGGGTGGCGCCGATGATCTCGTCGACGTCGCCGCCCGAGCAGAAGCCGCGCCCCTCGCCGCCGAGGACGAGTGCGCGGACGGTCCGCTCGCGGGAGAGTTCGGCGAGGAGGTCGCGCAGGTCGGCGTAGGCCCCGAAGGTGAGGGCGTTGAGTTTGGCCGGGCGGGCGAGGGTCACGGTGGCGACGCCTCGGTCGATCTCCAGGCGCAGGTGCTGCCAGCGGGGCGTGCGGGGCGCGGAGCCGGTAAAGGGGCTCATACGGAACGGCCTCCTTCCTCCGTTCGGAGGGTATCACTCTACTGTGACTACCGTCACGAGTACGCGATAAAGGAGGTGCGGGCTCCGCCCTCACAAGGTCCCTGGAGTCTCGTGACCGAAGTCCCCGGCGGTCAGGGTGGGGTGCCCTGGGAAGCGGATTTCGGGCCTCGTAAGGTTGAAAACAGGACGTCTAGGGATATCTCCACCGCCCACTCGGCCACTCGCCCTCCCGATGAAGGGAGCCTGCCCCATGCCCGAAGCCGCCGGACCCGCCGACCCCGGCCCCGCTGACCCCGGCCCCGCTGACCCCGACCCCGACCCTGCCGATCCCCGCCTTGCCGGTTCCGGCTCTGCCGACACCGGCCTTACCGACACCAGTACTGCCGACACCGGCGCCACCCCCGCCGGACCGGCCCCGGCCGGGCCCCCGGTCTCCTGGCGCATCCGGCTGCCGCACACGACCGCCGCCGTACCGATCGCCCGCGCCCTGATCCGCACCGCGCTGCTCGACCTGGACCCCGACGGCGCCGACCGCCCCGACAGCGACACGGCCGAGCTGCTCACCGCCGAGCTGGTCGCCAACGCCGTCGAGCACACCGCCGGACGGGGCCCCATCGAACTGGTCGTGGAGCTGCTCACCGCGCCGGGCGGCTGCCAGATCGAGGTCCACGACTCCGAGCCCGCCCGGCCCGGTCGGCTCGCGTACCCCGCCCCGGGCGCCGAGGTCGACCCCTGGCAGGAGCACGGCCGCGGCCTCCTCCTGATCCGGGCGCTCAGCAGCGACTGCGGCCACCGGCCCACCGCCCAGGGCAAGGCGGTCTGGTTCACGCTCCCGGGGATACCGGCGCAGGGCCGGGCCCGGGAGCCGTGATGCGCCCTCCAGGGGGTGTGTTGTCGATCAGGCCGGGGCAGGGAGTGGGGCTTGGGGGGTCTTGCCGATCAGGCCGGATCAGGGAGTGGGGCTTGGGGGGTCTTGCCGATCAGGCCGGATCAGGGAGTGGGGCTTAGGCAGCGGCGGGACCGGCCAGTGTCGCGACGAGGACCGCCTTGATCGTGTGCATCCGGTTCTCGGCCTCGTCGAAGACGACCGAGTGGGCCGACTCGAAGACCTCGTCGGAGACCTCGAGTTCGGTGAGGCCGTGGCGGGCGTGGATGTCCCGACCGACGGCCGTGCCCAGGTCGTGGAAGGCGGGCAGGCAGTGCAGGAACTTGACGTCGGGGTTACCGGTGGCGCGCAGCACGTCCATGGTCACGGCGTACGGGGCGAGGGCGGCGATCCGCTCGTCCCAGACCTCCTTGGGCTCGCCCATGGAGACCCAGACGTCGGTGGCGACGAAGTCGGCGCCGCGGACGCCCTCCTTCACGTCCTCGGTGAGCGTGATCGTGGCGCCGCTGGTCGCGGCGAGCTCGCGGGCGGCGGCGACGATCTCCGCGGCCGGCCAGTACGCCTCCGGGGCGACGATGCGGACGTCCATGCCGAGCAGGGCGCCGGTGACCAGGTAGGAGTTGCCCATGTTGAAGCGGGCGTCGCCGACGTAGGCGAAGGCGATCCCGTCCAGCGGCTTGTCCGTGTGCTCGGTCATGGTGAGCACGTCGGCGAGCATCTGGGTGGGGTGCCAGTCGTCGGTGAGGCCGTTGAAGACGGGGACGCCCGCGTAGGCCGCGAGCTCCTCGACGGCGACCTGGCTGTCACCCCGGTACTCGATGCCGTCGAACATCCGGCCGAGGACCCGCGCGGTGTCCCTGACCGACTCCTTGTGACCGATCTGGGAGCCCGAGGGGTCCAGGTAGGTGGTGGAGGCGCCCTGGTCGGCGGCGGCGACCTCGAAGGCGCAGCGGGTGCGCGTCGAGGTCTTCTCGAAGATCAGCGCGATGTTCCTGCCGCGCAGCCGCTGGACCTCGGTGCCCGCCTTCTTGGCGGCCTTGAGCTCGGCGGAGAGCGCGATCAGGGCGCGGAACTCCTCGGCGGTGAAGTCCAGCTCCTTGAGGAAGTGGCGGCCGATGAGGTCTGTGGCCATGGGACGCGCTCCTGGGGTAAGAGTCGGGGGTCGCCGAAGGGACGACGGTCGGGACCCTGGAAGTCTATACGAACTTCAGCATTTCTATACAGCCCCCTGGGTGGACCCCACCCCAGCCGTCCCCCAGCCTCCCCTCCCCCGCCCTCAGGAGGCGTCCCGCTCCACCGGACAGCTCATGCAGCGCGGGCCGCCGCGTCCCCGCCCCAGCTCGCTGCCGGGGATCTCGATGACCTCGATCCCCTGCTTGCGCAGGTGCGTGTTGGTCGTGACGTTCCGCTCGTACGCGACGACCACGCCCGGCTCCACCGCCAGCACGTTGCACCCGTCGTCCCACTGCTCGCGCTCGGCCGCGTGGACGTCCTGGGTCGCCGTGAGGACCCGGATCTCCCGGAGCCCGAGGGCCGCCGCGATGGCGCTGTGCATCTGCTCCGGCGGATGGTCCGTCACCCGCAGGGGCCGGCCCTCGTCGCCCGGTTCGATCGTGTACGAGCGGAGCATGCCGAGCCCCGCGTACTGGGTGAACGTGTCCTGGTCGACCATCGTCATCACCGTGTCCAGGTGCATGAACGCCCGCCGCTTCGGCATGTCGAGCGCGACGATCGTGCGCGCCGAACCGGCCGCGAACATGCCCCTGGCCAGCATCTCCACCGCCTGCGGCGTGGTGCGCTCGCTCATCCCGATGAGGACGGCGCCGTTGCCGATGACGAGGACGTCCCCGCCCTCGATCGTCGACGGGTAGTCGGCCTGCCCCTCCGACCAGTGGTGGAAGGCGCCCGCCTCCGGGCCGGTGAAGAGCGGATGGTGCTTGTAGATCGCCTCGAAGTGCACCGTCTCGCGCTGCCGGGCCGGCCACCGCATCGCGTTGATGGAGACGCCGTCGTAGATCCACGCCGAGGTGTCCCGGGTGAAGAGGTGGTTCGGCAGCGGGCCGAGGAGGAAGTCGTCCAGGTCGAGGGCGTGGAAGCGGACCGAGGTCGGCTCCCGGTGCGCCGCCAGGAACTCCCGCTTCGTCATCCCGCCGACGAGCGCTTCGCCGAGCGCGACGGCGTCCAGCGAGTCGAACGCGGACCGCAGGTGGTCGGCGGCCAGCGGCCCGTACTCCTTCTCGTCGAAGACCCGGTCGAGGACCAGCGCGCGGGCGGCCGGCACCTCAAGGGCCTCGCTCAGCAGCTCCCCGAAGAGGTGCACCACCACCCCCCGGTCGCGCAGCACGTCCGCGAAGCCGTCGTGCTCCTGCCGGGCCCGCCGCACCCAGAGCACGTCGTCGAAGAGGAGGGCGTCCTTGTTGGACGGGGTGAGCCGCTTCAGCTCCAGATCGGGCCGATGGAGGATGACGCGGCGCAGCCGCCCGGTCTCGGAATCGACATGGAATCCCATGCGCCCATCCTGACGGAGCCTGGCGGCCACGGCCTGCCTTTCGCAGCAGGCCGGGCCGGGTCGGGTCGGTGCGTGGGCGGATCGGGCGCGTGGGGGTGTCGGCGCGTGGGGGGGTGCCTGGACGGGTGTCGGCGCGTGGGGCGGGTGCAGGTCGGTGCGTGGGGCGGGTGCGGGTCGGTGCGTGGGCGGGTCGGCGCGTGGGCCGGGTGCGGGGTCAGGACACGGGGTCAGGTCAGCAGCCCCCACAGGCCGATCAGGAGGATCGCCACCACCAACCCGCCGAGCAGCACGCCGGCGCGCGTCAGGAAGCGGCGCGTGTAGACGTTGCCGGGATCGTCCGGGTCGGTGGCGGCCGGGGACACCGGGGCCGCCGGCCTCGGCGGGGTGCGGGGCATGCCGTACGCCTCCTTCAGGAGCGTCAGCCAGACCGCGTCCGGCAGGCCCGGCCGGTCTCCGTCGACGATCAGCCAGAACGCCTGGCGGGCGGACGGCTCCGGGTCCGTCCGCAGGCGCGAGAGCAGCTCGGCGACCGTGGCGATACGGGCGTCCCCGCCGGCGAGTACGGGCCGGACCGCCCAGCGGTACAGCTCGGCCGCGTTCGCCGCGCGCTGCTCCTGCGACGGATCCGAGGGGTGCCGCACGCCGGGCCGTGCCACGGCCCACAGCTCCCGGTCGAGCGCCACCTCGCACAGCTCACGGCGCAACGGGTGCTCCCAGGACGGCAGCCGCCGGGCGATCTCCCCGAGCAGCACGGTGAGCACGGCGTGGTCCAGCGGGCGCCGCAGCACGTCGAGCAACTCCCGACTGCCGGCCCGCTGCACCATCCCCCGCGCCTCCTCCGGCCCGCGCGCCGTCGGCAGCTTGTGCACGAGCCCCGTCTCCGCCTCCCGCTCCTTCCCCCTCCCCCGCCCCCACGCCCGTCCGCGCTCCTTCTCCGGCCCGCTCCACTCCGGCGTCACGAAGGGCAGGACGAGGCGGGGGGAGTCACCGGCGTCGGCGTGCGGAACCTGGTCGGGATACCGGTCGCGCCCCGCCGGGGCGGACGGCGGTGTCGGGGCGGAGGGGGGTGTCGGGGTGGAGGGGGGTGTCGGGGCGGAGGGGGGTGTCGGAGCGGCCGGGGCCACCGGGGCGGAGGAGGCCATCGGGGCCGGGTCCGGCGGCCGGTGCGGCATCTCGGGGCGATCGGTCTCGCCCGGGTCGCCCGGGTCGCGGGGTGTCGGGGGATACGGATCCCGGGAGCTCGGCGAGTACGGATCCCGGGAGGTCGACGGATACGGGTCCCCAGAGGCCGGGCGCGGGTGCGGCGGCGCCGTGGAGGGTGGGGCCTCGACAGCCGGGGGGTGCGGGTCCCGGGAGGTCGCGGGGTGCGGGTCCCGGGAGGTCGGGCGGTGCGGGTCCCGGGAAGCCGGACGCGGGGGCGCGGGGGTGGGGGTACGGGGGTCGGCGGGAGCCGGGTGCGGGGGTGGGGGCGGGGGCGGGGCGGCGGAGTGGGGCGAGGGTTTCCGGGTCGTCGGGGTGGGCGTCCGGGGCGCGGGGGCGCCGGGGCCGCGGTCGAGGGTGTCGAGGGCGCGGGCGGCGGTGTCGAGGAGGGGGGCGCGGCGGGCGGAGGCGGCGGCGTGGAGGGCGCTGCCGACGGCGTACTCGCGGCCTTCGCCCTCGACGACGCCGCGCAGGTGGTGGCGGACGAGGCCGGTCGCGACCGCTTCCGCGCGGTCGCCGTAGCGGTCGAGCGGGTCGACGCGGCGGCGTTCGGTGTTGCGGCTCGCCGCGCCCGACCAGCGGCCGACGAAGACGAAGCGGAGCGCGGTGACCTCGGCGGTGTCGTGGGTGGCGAAGGTCCACCGGCGGTTGGTGGCCGCGCCGAACATGCTGTGCAGTCCCCAGAGGACGCCGAGGGCGGTGTCGCCCCGCTCGTCGAGGACGGTGAAGCGCTCGTCGGGGTGGCGCAGCAACTCCGCCACGGTGCCGACGAGTTCCCTGGAGACGTCGGCGAGGGCCCGGTCGAGCTCCCACTGCCCCTGGCCGACGGCGGTCGAGACGAGGGCGTCCTCGGGGACCACGGGCAGCCGGCCGCGTGCCTCGGCGGCGTTCACGGCGGTGGCGCCCTCCCAGTCCCAGGCGTGGAGGCCGAGGCAGGTGGAGGGTTCGAGGAGGTCGGGTGAGCCGACGAGGGCGTGGCAGAGGACGGAGGTGCCGCCGCCGGCGTCGGTGAAGGGGGTGCGCCGGATCAGCATGACGCCGGCGTTCTGCTGGAGGCGGATCAGCGCGGGCCGGGTCTCGTCCCCGCTGGCCCGCAGGACGGGTCCGGAGATGCGGAAGAGGTTCTCCGCCTCGTCGCGGGGCCCCGACCAGGCGACGGGCCCGAAGCCGGTGCTGCCGGACGGGTTCTCGCTGTCCCAGCGGAAGACGATCTGGTCGACCTCGTTCTCCGGCCGTGTCATCGGGCGATCCCCTCTCCGGACTCCGCCCCGGGCAGCAGCCCGCACATGGCGAAGAGCGACAGCAGTGGTGCGAGGACGCGGCGCGGCCGGGCCCCGTGCGGAAATCGGTCGCCGCGCGCCTGTCCGCCGGTCGCGGCGACGAAGTGCAGGGTGCAGTCCGCGCAGTCGTCGAAGGGCTTGAGCCAGGCGGCGCCGGCGTGGTGGGCGAGGAAGGCGTACGCGTCCCGGCTCTCGTCCCGGAGCGCCGCCGGGTCGTGGCGGCCGGGCAGGGCGCGGCCGAGCCAGCGGTCGACGGACGGTTCGAAGCGCACCAGGTCGCTCTTGTTGACGGCGAGCGCGGCGGGTGCGGCGACGAGTCCGCCGCGCTGCCGCGGGATGCGGTTGAGGACGGTGGTGAAGGCCTCGTCGCCGAGGTCGCGGTGCCGCAGCCCGCTCTGTTCGCGGACGGGGTCGAGGGAGGGCAGGCGGAGCGCGCGGAGCGGGTCGACGACGAACACGAAGGCGTCGACGCCCATCAGGAAGCGGCCGACCTCCCCGTCCTGCGCGAGGTCCTCGCCCGCGAGGTCGAAGAAGACGACGGGCCGGGGGGTCGCCCCGCCGGCCGAGACGAGCAGCCCGTCGGCGAACCGCGCGAAGGTCTGCTGTCCGGTACGGCCCAGCTGCCGCCCCTCCTTGAGGCTCTGCACCCGTTCGCGCAGATAGGTGCGGTGCGCCTCGGGGTTGAGGGGCCGGCATTTCAGTCCGTACGGTTCGAGACCCCCGAGCTCGACCTCGCCGAGCATCGCGGCGAGGAGGTGGGTCTTGCCGACGGAGGAGCTGCCGACGAGGGCGACGGACAGCGGTTCGCCGGTGGTGAGGTAGGGGACGGGGAGTTCGTGCTCCTCGTCGCCGTCCGCCGTGTGCGGGCACAGGTGGTAGGCCTTGCGCAGCGCGTCGGCGACGTGGCCGGGGCGGCGCTCGCCGCTGAGGTCGAGGGGGATCCGGTTGCCCTTGGCGTCGATGGTGACGAGCAGCCGCTCGTCGTAGGTGACGGGCAGCAGACAGTGCGGGCACATCCGGCTCCGCGACGGCGGGTCCGGTACGCCGTCGGGCGGGAGCGACGGGGACGGGCCGGGGGCAGCGCGGGGCGGCTCGTCCCCGCCGCCGAAGATCCGGCCGAGGAAGGTGCGCGGCGGGCGCGGCGCGGGGGTGTCCCGGTCGGCGGCGTCCGCCGCGTGTTCTCCCTCTCCCGCGCCCGGCACCCTCCCGTCGCGAAGGGCGCGTTTGCGGGCGAGCTGGAGGTCGTATTCGGCGCGCCACCGGGAGAGCGGGTCGGCCGTGCCGACGCCGGTCGCGAGCGGGTCGGGCACGTTCAGGAGGCGCATGAGTTCGGCGGGGTGCGGCCGTTCCGCGGCGCGCGGGGAGTAGAGGCCGCTCTGGCCGAGGGCGGCGAGGCGGCGGTAGTCGGCGAGGTCGGCCGGGGGCCCCTCGCCCCGGTCGGGGCGGCCGGAGAGCAGGTAGTAGGCGAGTGCGGCGACGGACCACAGGTCGTCGCGCGGGTCGACGGCCCCGGCTCCGGCGCGCTGTTCGGGCGAGGCCCAGGGAGCGGTGCCGAAGGGTTCGCGCGCCTCGCCCGCGCGCAGTGCCGCGTACGGTTCGCAGAGCCGTACGCGTGCGCCGTCCCACCGCACGGTGTCGGGTGCGACGGCCCGGTGCACGAGGTCGAGCTCTGCCAGGAGCCTCACGGCCATGGCGAGTTGGCCGGTGATCCGTTCCTGGTCGTCGGCGCCGAGGCGCCCCGCCCACTCGGAGAGCGGTCGGCCGACGGGCGGCCGGTACAGCACGAAGGGTTCGGCGGCGGTCAGGTCGAAGCCCACGATCCGGGCGAACACGGCGCCGAACTTCTGCTGTCCGTAACGCCGTTCGAGCGCGATGGCGGCCGACACCTCTCTTTCGAGGAGCCCGTACGCGTGCGGGTCGCCGTGCGCGGACGCCGTCAGCCGGTACTGGAGGACCGACCACCCCGCGCCGAGCACCGCCCGGCGCGCGACGACACCGGGGCGGCCGGGCGGCCTGTGGTCCTCCCCGTACCGCACGGCGAAGCGGACCGGCACCTCCTCGTGCGTGCGGAACTCCAGCTCCTGGTAGTAGGGGTGGGGCGGCGGGGTGGGTTCGCCGAGGTGGTCCGGGTGGTCGGGGTCGATCGGGGGGTACGGGTCGGCCGGGCGGTTCGGTTGGTTCGGGTCGGTCACTGTTCTCCCGCCTCCTCGGCGCGGACGGTGTGCACGACGTCCGCGCGCAGCGGTACGAGGCGGAGGATCCCGGCGTGCCGCCCCGCCCCGGTCCACACGACGTCCTCCGCGGTGCCGCGCCAGACGTCGTCGCCCGCCGCGCCGCGGCGCATCGCCTCGGGCACGAACCGCACCTGCCGGGCGGCGAGCGGGTCGTGGGAGAGCAGCCGGAGGTGCTCGGGGCCGCAGAGCGCGACCGTGGCGCCGGGGTCGTCCTCGGCCAGGAGCAGCCGGGCGACCGCGTCCGGGGCGACCCCGGTGAGCCGGGCGGCGTCGGGCCGGTCCGAACGGTCGGTGAAGGCGGCGAGCACGGTGAGCGCCTCGCGGTCCCGCAACCGGTCGCCGGCGGGCGGCGGCGAGGCCGCCACATCGCGCTCCAGACGCAGCCGGGTCTCGGCGAGCAGCTCCCCCAGCCGCTGCTCGTACACCGCCGGAGCGGTCGCGCCGGGGTCCCGCTCGATGCCCGCCCAGCACCGGTCCAGGATCAGCACGGTGCCGCCGACGAGGTCGCCGACGAGCGTGTCCACGAGTGCGGGGCCCCCGTCCCCGTACCGCCGCTCCAGCCAGCCGGGCGCGGGCCCGGACGCGGATACGGAACCGGGCGGGGGCACGGACCCGGGCGGGGGCCCACCGCCGGGGGCACCGGGGGCCTTGCCGGACGGGCCGAAGGAGACGGACGGGCCGTAGGAGACGGACGGGCCGTAGGGGCCGGGTGAGTCGTAGGGGTCGGGTGAGTCGTAGGAGGCGGGTGAGTCGTAGGAGGCGGACGAACCGTAGGGATCGGCTGGCCCGTGGCGATCGGCTGGGCCATAGGGGTCGGCTGAGGCGTAGGAGGCGGACGAGCCGTAGCGGTCGGCCGAGCCGGACGCCTCGGATCCGTTCCGCCCGTCGGCCCGGCCGGTCCGGGCGTACGGGTCGGCCGGGTCGTACGGATCGGCCGGGCCGGCCGGGCCGGCCGGGTCGAACGGGCCGGCCGGCTCGAACGGGCCGAAGGGGTCACCGGGCGACGGAGACCGGTGCGGGGCGGAGGTCGAGACTCCGGCCGGGGGTTCCCCGTCCAGGTCGGACCAGGCGTCGGCCTCTTCCCCGTCCCCCCAGTCCTCCCAGCTCCAGGACGCCGCGCCGCCGTCCGGGGCCGGGGGCGGTGCGGTCGCCGTCCTGCCGGTGCTCCACTCCGGCGCGTACGGCTGCCCGTGCGCGTCGGCGGTCGCGGCGAGGGCGCGGAGCAGCCGGGCCACGGCGCCCGCGCCGGCCGAGCAGTGGTGGCGCACCTCGGCGAAGAGCCAGTCGTGCACGGCGGTCGTGACGACCAGGGCCTGGATCTCCCGGAGGATCCGGCCGGCCTCCTCGGGGTCGGCGCGCGCCCACCAGTCGTCCACGGCCCGGGTCCAGTCGCGCAGCGCGAGGAGGACGACCGCGGCCGCGGACACGGTGAACGCGACGGCACCCGCCCAGGCCGGCGGGCCGAGGACCTGGCCGAGGACGGCGCCGGCGACGCCGCCGACGAGACCGCCGACGAGACCGCCGACGAGACGGGGCGCCGCGCCGGTGGCGCCGCCGCCGTCGATCCGTCCGTCGGGCGAGCGGTTCGGCCTGCGCCGCAGCGCCAGGCGGGCGAGCCCGGCGGCGAGGACCGCGACGGCCGGACCGAGGGCCCAGCCGAGGACCGGCCAGACCCCGGCGAGCAGGGCGAGGAGCCCCGTCACGGCGAAGGCCGCCGGGCGGGAGCCGCCGCCGGTGAAGGGGTGGCGGCCGCCGAGCCGCCGCAGCCGCTCCGGACCGCAGATCGCGTCGAGGCGGGCGAGGCGGGCGGCGCTGCCCACCGGGGCGGTGCGCGCCGAGAGCGCGGAGAGCCGGGCCGCCACGGACCGCAGCGGCAGGCCCTTGCCGATCAGGTCGTGGGTGTGGTCGCGCAGCGCGGGCACGATGCCGGTCCGGGAGATCTCCCGCGGCATCTCGGGGAGTTCGATCCCCCGGTCCCTGAGCAGGCCCCGGTGCTCGGCGGTGAGCCGGGTGCCGCCCGCGGCGCCGAACGCGTCCGCGACGGCGGTACGGAACCGGCCCAGCTCCTCGGTCACCTTCTCGACGTCCCCCGGCAGGTCCACGGTCCGGCCCACCCGGGTGAGGAGTCCGGCCGCGCCCCGTACGCGCTCGTAGCCGTCGACGGCGTCGCCGAGCGCCTCCTCGCAGGCGGCGAGTCGCGCCCCCGCCCTGCCCTGGGGCGGCAGCCATCGGTGACCCGAGAGCGAGCGCGGCACGCCCTCGTCGAGGAGCAGCGCGAGCGCTCCGGGCACCTGATCGGCGGAGACGCCGCCGGCCGGGACGTCCTGTCCGGTCAGCCCCTCCACCGCCTGCCGCCAGGCGCGTGCCCGCGCCTCGTCGGTGAGGTCGTGCTCCAGGACGCGGACGGCGGGCACGGCCACACCGTGCACCACCTCGCCGAGCGCGCGGAGCACCGCGTCGAACACCTCGGGCGTGGACAGGACCTCGACCAGCGGCCGCAGCACGGCCTCGCCCGGGACGCCGTCGTCCGCGCTGTCGAACACCCACAGCACCCCGGCCGCCGGCGGGCGCAACGTGAGCGAGCGGCTGAGGTTCCGCTCCCCCCGCGCCGCCACGGCGAGACAGACGATGTGGGCGGGCCCGTAGGAGTAGAGGCGCTCGTACAGCAGCTGGTGGGCGACGAGCCGGTCGGCCGCGTCGACGACGAGGAAGCGGCGCTCACCGCCGGGCTGCGGGGCGTCCAGGGCCGCGCGCACGGCGGCGTCGGCGTCGTACGCCTCCGCCGCGCGCAGGTCGAGGCAGACGGCGTGGCCCGGCATCGGCCGTTCGGGGAGCACGCGGGAGCTCACTCCGCCTCACCGGCCCGGTCGCGGCGGCGCGACTGATCCCCGTAGCTGTCCCTGTGGCCGTCCCCGTAGTCCCCCTGGTAGCTGTCGTCGTAGCGGGGTTCGTAGCCGCCCTCGTCGTCGAGGTCGTCGTCCGGGCCGTCGTCGAGGTCGGCGTGGAGGTCGGTGTCCAGGCCGCCGTCGAGGCCCTCGTCGAAGTCGTCGTACGGCGGCCCGAAGTCCGGCTCGGGGTCCATTTCCCAGTCGCCTTCGTAGACGGACCCGCCGTTCCGGAAGCCGTCCCCGTGCGCGTGCGCGTTCCCGTGCCCGTTCTCGTGCCGGCCTCCGTTCTGCCCCCCGTTCCGGCCTCCGTTCGGGTGTCCGTTCTGGCCGCCGTCCGGGTGTCCGTTCTGCTGTCCGTTCTGGTGTCCGGCGCCCGGACGGGGCTCGTACCGGTCCCGGGGGACGCGGCCGTCGGGCCGTCCGCGGCCCGGGGGCGGGACCGGACCCTGCCGGGGTGCGGTGCGCCGGCCCTGGCGCGGTGCGTGGCGTTCGTACAGGGCGCGGAGGTTGGGGCGGGTGGCGCGGGACGCGCTGGGGAAGCGCATGCCGAGGGCGCCGGGGTAGGTGACCTCCCAGAAGTGACGCAGGGGGGCGAGCCACTCGGTGTCCGACTCCCGGTATTCGGCGGCGAGTTCGTCGATGAGGGTGAGCTGGCGCGGGGCGATGTCCTCCACGAAGCGGGTGAAGAGCGCCGACGGGGGCGCGGGGACCTGGGCGAGGCCCTTGGGCAGGGTGCGCATGAGCCGTTCGCAGAACTGCTCGATGATCTGGCCCTCGTCGAGCAGCGCCCAGCGCTCGTACGCGCGGAGCAGTCCCGCCCAGCTGGAGAGCGAGCCGTCGAATCCCTCCAGGCGCAGCGACATGGTCGCGGACTCGCCCTCCTGGAGCCGGATGCGGACGAGGTGGGGGGAGGCGGCCGGGCCCTCGGTGGCGATGTGGTCGTTCCACATCGCGCAGAGCAGGCGGTGCAGGATGCGCTGGCGGTCCTGCTCGGTGGAGACGAGCCAGTCGTCCTGGTAGCCGAGGCGCTGGCGCCAGTGCAGGAAGTCGTCCTCGCCGCCCGAGTCGCGGGCTTCGGACCAGAGGCTGAGGACGCTGCGGACCTCGGAGATGTCGGTGAGGTTCATGCCGCTGCGGAAGAGGACGACGGTGATGGAGTCGGTGTCGACGGCTCGGCACTCCGGGAACACCCGTGAGGGCAGGTTGAGTTCCTGGGAGAGGAAGCCGGCGGCGCGGCCGTCGGACTCGCTGGCGGGGTGCACGATGAGGATCTTGAGCGGGCCGCTGCCGTCCGGGATGAACCCCACCGGGAGCAGTCCGGCGAGCCGGGAGCGGAACTGGTCGAGCCAGCGGGGGTCGACCTTCGCCTCGGCGGTCTCGTCGCCCGACGCGGCCCGCAGCAGGAGTTCCATGGAGGGCAGCAGGGGGCGGGCGAACACGTCCTCGTTGGCCTCGCCGAAGAGTCGCTTGACCCGCCGCTCGACGACCTGCTTGATCTCCTTGACGGCCGCCCCCGAGGAGCGGCGGACCGCGTCCAGGGCGCGCCGCCAGTCGTCGGGTCCGACGAGCCGGTCGAGGAGGGTCGCGGCGTCGGTGGTCTCGGGCAGGCCCTCGCTCTGGGCGAGCCGGTCGACGACGTCGTCGTAGAAGGCGCGCAGGGTGTTCTGCGGGGGCAGGAGGTAGGCGATGCCGGCGCGGTCGTCGCGGTAGAGCTCGCGGCGGCGGTCGGCGAAGACCTTGCGCTCGTCCTGTTCGTGGGCGCGGAGCACCTTGGCGAGCTCGGCGACCTCGCTGGTGACGCGGTTCAGGGACGGCCGCCACTGGGCCTCGCCGGCCTGCCAGCCGCGGTGCCAGAGGACCCGGGCCCGCCACTGGTACCAGGCCTCCTGCGCGGCGAGCGCGTCCTGCACGTCGGGGTCGGCCCAGCGGGCCGGTACGACCCCGCCGACGCTGCCCCTGATCCGGGGGATGGCGGGGGCCGACGTCTGGACGTGCGGGGGCCGTTCGGGTTCGTTGCGCCGGTTGTCGAGCATGCCGGTGAAGCCTTCCCTGGCGACCCGGTCGGGGTGGCCGGGCAGTCCGGCGAGGACGGTTTCGAGCTGGAACGGGCCGATGGTGCCGAGGAGTTCGCGGGCGCCCGCGCCGGGCCTGAAGTCCTCGGTGAGGCGCGGGATCTCGCGGGCGAGGTGGATGTCGAGGCGGTGCAGGGACTCCTCCATGTCCTGGAGGCGCTGGCGCAGTTCCTGGGTGATGTCCCGGCTGCCCCTGGGGAGTTGCTCGGGCAGGGGTACGTCGGGGGCCTCGCGGCTCCAGAGCCGGCCGACGCCGGAGCGGGTGAACAGGTCGCGGACGTGGTCCTGTCCTTCCCGGGCGGGGCGCCGGGCGCGCTCGGACATGCCGCGGACGGCCTGGGCGAGGAGCCGGGCGGCGACGATCTCGGCGAGGTCGTCGACGGGGACGGTGAGGGAGGCGGCGAGGCTGGTGGACATGCCCCGGTAGCCGATGCCGGTACGGGCGGGGGTCGCGCGTTCCACGCTCTTGTTGATGAAGCTGGCGGCGAAGGACTGGTAGTCGTCCTCGGCGCGGTTCACCGAGCCGTTGTCCTCGCCGAGTTCGGTGCCGATCAGCGACATCACCATGGCGGTGATGGAGCGGCGCAGGTCCTCGCTGCCGATGACGGCCGGCTTGGAGAAGAGGAAGGCCGTCTGCATCGTGGCGGGGCGCAGCGCGACGAGTCCGTCGCCGGGGTAGGTGACGCTGAGCCTGCCGTGCTCCTCGACGTCGCCGACGGTGTCGAGGGCGTCGGGCACGTTCTGGTCGTCGACGAGCCGCGACAGGTCCACGAGGGCGCGGGCGGCGTTGAGTTCGGCCTCGCGTCCGCCGCCCGCCTCGGGCGGGAAGGCGGAGGGCATGACGACGAGCGGGTAGATCTTCACGCCGGGCACCTTGGCGTTGCGGAACTCGTGCCCGATGAGGTGGATGAAGTCGTAGAAGATGCCGGCCCCGGTGCCGCCGGCGACGGAGAAGGCGACGAAGACGTCGCAGCCCCGGATGCGGCCGCCGCCGACCCGCTTGAGGTCGCCGGCGGCCTGTCCGATGGCGCCGATGGCCTCGCGGAGCTGCCGCAGGACGGGTTCGAGGCCGGAGCGGACGGTCGCGAAGAACGCGGCGCGGCCGACGGTGGGCAGCTGCCCGGCGCCGCTGTTCAGGGGGGCGACCCTCGGTTGGCGGGCCTGCGGCGGCAGCCAGAGCCGGGTCTCCTCGTGGACGGAGACCCGCAGCATGCGGGTCACCTCGGGCGAGGAGTCGAAGTCGGTGGGCAGCAGGTCGCGCACCATCCGTGAGGTACGGGCGAAGGCGGCGCCCTCGGCGCCCTTGGCCCGGAACTGCGGCTGGCTCAGCAGTTCGCCCTCGCTGAAGTCGGCGTAGACGAACTGGAGGCAGTCGGGCAGCTGGAAGGGCAGCCGGCGGCCTCCGTCGACCAGGTCGGTGCCGTCGGGTCCGCACAGCTCCCGGCGCAGGCTGCGTTCGAGTTCGCTGCCGATGCGTCCGCCGGTGCCGCCGAGTCCCACGAAGAGCATGGGCTGGTAGATCTTCATGTCGTCTCCTCGGTGACCCGTTCAGAAGTTCTCGTCGTACGCGCCCGCGCCGGGTGCGGCCTCGCCGGATCCGGCGCCGGGGTCGAAGCCGGTGGCCGCTCCCGTACCGCCGCCGGGTCCGGGGCCCGTGCCCGCGTCCGTACCCCTGCGCCGTCCCGGGCCGCCGCCGGGTCCCGCTCCGGTGCCGGGCCCGCGGGGGCGCCCGGAGCGGCGGGACCGCGGGAGGTCGCGGGTCCGGCGCGGTTCCGCGTGCCCGCCGCGGACGACGAGTTCGTGGTCGCCGAGGGCGATCGGCTCGCCCGTCCTGACGGGGACCTGGGGGCCGCCGCGGGGGCGGAGGAGGAGGTCGCCGCCGCCGGTGCGGCGCAGGACGTGGGAGGCGGAGGTGGTGCCGCCGCGGATCCGGCGGAGGGTGGGCGGGGCGCCGTACGGCTCGTCGACGGTGAAGGCGAAGACGCCGCCGGGGCTCTGGCCGCGCCGGATCGGCAGCGAGTAGAGGTTCCTCCCCTCGTGGCCGAGTTCGAGGGTGAGGCCGGTGAGGTCGCGGCGGCGGCGCCGGGCGGCGAGCCGGATGCCGGCGAAGGCGGCGAGGAGCAGCAGCACACCGGCGCCGCCGGCCACCTCCTTCCACCAGCGATCCCACCAGGTGGGCGGCGCCACGACCCGGGCGTCCAGGTAGTCGGAGTCGAGGGCGACGTCGCCGTCGGTGTCCACGACCGTGACCTGACCGCCCAGTTCGCCGAGCGGCGTGGAGCCGCCGACGGTGACCGTGAAGGGGACCCTGGTGCTCCCGCCCGGCGGCGCCGTGACGGTCGTCGGGGCGAGGGCGAGCTCGGCGCCGGGCGTCACGTCCTTCAGGGCGAGGCGCAGGGTGTGCGGCGCGGAGTCCTCGTTGGTGACGTCGAGGGTGCCGCGGACGGTGCCCCCGGGGTACACGGTGGCCTGGTCGACGGCGAGCCCGGCGATCACGGGCCGCGGCCCCTCGGCGACCCGGGCGTACAGCGGGCGCAGGTCGGAGGTGATGCCGGGGGCGGCCATGCGGGTGACGAACTTCAGCTCGCCGGTCGCGCCCGCGGGGACGGTGAGGCGGCCGGTGAAGCGGACGTCGCCGGCCTTGCGGTCGGGCGCCCGGCCGTCGTCGGCGAGCCGGAACGTGACGGGTCGGAAGCCCGCGCCGCTCATCTCGGCGGTGACGGCGAGCCCCGCGAGCTGTCGGGGGTCGGAGATGACGACCCCGCGCCTGGTCTGCATCCGGGCCTGCACGGTGACCTCCTCGCCGGCGCGGGGCGACGCCGGGTCGAGGGTGACGTCGGAGCGGAGGCGGCCCTGCCAGATGGCGCGGACGGCGACCTCGCGGTCGCGGTGGCCCTCCGGCGCCTCGATGTGCACGCGCCAGCGGCCGGGCAGCGGGTTCTTCACGCGCAGCGCCTCGACCGGGCCGTCCTGCCCGCTCACCTCGAACAGCGAACCGTCGAACTCGCCCCGGGCGGGCACCTTGCGGCCCGCCGGGTCGTAGTACGTCACCCGCACCTTGGGGTCGTGCTTGGAGACCGTGAGGGACCCGTCGGTCGCGATCGGCGGGATGGTGACGGTCAGGTCGGCGGGCGGCTTCCCCGCGGTCCCGTGCGCGATCCGGGCGCAGCGGGCGGCCGCGAAGGTCTCCTGGAGCGCCGTGTCGATCTCGGCGGACGTGCCGACGACCCGCATGCGCGGGGCGGAGCCGGGGACCTCGGAGCAGGCGCCCCGATAGCCGCCGTCGGCCATCGCGGTGAGCGCGGACCGGTCGATGGCGCTGCCGAACCCGAGCGGCCAGATCTGCACGCCGGCGGCCCGGGCCCGGGCGAGCTCCTCGGTGAGCCGCCGCTGCCCGTTGGCCTGGCGGCTGTCGCGGTCGGTGCCGTACTCGGGGCTGTCCGCGACGTCCAACTTGCCGTCGGTGAGCAGGAACACGACCTTGGGGACGGCCGGCGTCTTCGCCCCGGCCTGATCGCCGCCCTGCGTCAGACGGGTGACGGCCTGGCGGATCGCCGCCGGGAAATCGGTGCCCGGGCCCATCCGCTTCTCGTCACGGCGGCCCAGCAGCTGCACGCAGTCGCTGAGCCGCTCACGGCCGGCCGCGTCGGCGACGATGAGCGGGCACACCTCGCGTACGGGCGACTGGCCGGGCTTCTCCGAGCTGCCGAAGCCGATCACCGCGGCCCGGGAGCGCTCCGATATCTCGCCCTGGCTCAACAGCGCGGCCGCCTCGGTCTCCCGGGCCAGGTCCTTGTCCGCCAGGCTCTTCGACTGGTCGACGACGACGGCGAAGTCGATCGGCTCGGGGCCGTCGGAGGGCTCGGCGGCCGACCGCGCCGCACGGAGGGCACCCGCGGTCGCGCCGGCTCCCCAGGCGGGGACCGCCGTGAACGGGGAGAGCGCGAGGAGCGCCCCGGCGAGGAGCAGGGCGCTCCCCTTGTTGGTCCACTGCATCTTCTGTCTCACCACAGTTCGCTGAAGAGGGCCAGGAGGGCGCCGAGCGCGAGCGCGCACACGCCCAGGCGCAGCCACCGGTACTTCGCCGCGAGCACGAGCCCGTGCACGCTGGCCTGTTCGAGGAGCCAGCCGGTCGCGTCCGCCCCCGACGCGGTGAGCCGCTCCCGCAGCACCGGCTCCGACGGGCCGGCCGTCAGCTCGCGCAGCAGCGTGCGGTCCGCCCCGATCCGGGTCCTGGGCAGCACCACCGAGACGAGCATCAGCACCCCCGCCGTCCACAGCACCCCTGCCACCAGCAGGAACGCGAGCCCCACGCCGGCCTCGGGGAGCGGTCCCCGGTCCCCGGAGAAGACCACCGCGAGGAAGGCGAGCGCTCCGGAGAGCAGGATCGCGGCCTTCGTGTCGGCCCGTCCGATGTCCTCACGGACGGTGGCGAGCAGCCGCTCGGCCATGAAGCGGAGCTCTTCGGGCGGGGTGGATGCGGGCAGGGGTGCGGTTGCTGGTGGAGGTGCGGCCGCGGGTGTCGGAGGGGTGGTCGGGATACGGTCCGGGGCTCCGCCCGGCACCGGCGTGTGGTCCGGGGCGCCGGCCGGGGTCGTCACGCGTCGTCCCAGTCGTCGAAGTCGGCGCTTGGCCGGGCGGGGCGGGTGGGCCGGGAGGTGCGCCGTTCCCGGTCGGGGCGCTCGCGGTCGTACGGATCGTCGCGGTCGTACCGGTCGTAGCGCTCGTACCGGTCGTGGCCGCGGTCCCATTCCCGGTCGCCCTGCTCGCCCGGCTCACCCGGTTCCCCCCGCTCGCCCCTCCGGTCGCGCTGGTCGCGCTCCCGGTCCGAGCCGGACTCGACGCGGGTCGGCTCGTAGACCCGGGGGGCGGGAGGGGGGTCCCGCCGCTCGCGGTGCCCCGACCCGCCCGGGGCGTCGTCGTCCCAGTCTGGGCGGCCGGGTTCGGGGTGCCCTTCCTCGATGGCGCGCGGGGACCGCGGACCGGCGGTGCCGGCGGGGTTGAGGACCCGGTCCGTGATGCCGCCGACGATGGTGCCGGTCTGCGAGCGCAGGTACATGAGCACCTGGTACATCTGCTCGCCGATGTCGTGGCGTTCGAGGACCCCGGTGTCCAGGAGCTGGGTGAAGACGGCGAGGTAGTCCTCCTGGCCCTGGCGGCGCTCCTGCTGGAGCTGGTTGCGGATCTCCCACTGCTTGTCGGGGTGGGCCGCCATGTGGTGGGCGATCTGGGCCAGGTCGCCGCGCCGGAAGAGGGCCTCGATCTCGCGGGCGCGGTCGGCGATGAGCTGCCGCTCGGCGGCGTCCTTGCGGCGCACCGCCTCGGCCTCGCGCGCGTCGGCCTCCATGGTGATGTCGATCCGGTCCCGCCGCTGGACCTCGGCCTTGACCGACTCCTCCAGGTCGATGAAGACGTGGACCCTGGTCTGCAGCCCGATGTCCCTGCCGAAGCTGAGACGGCCGGTGCTCAGCGCGTCGCGCACCGCCTCGTCGGCGCGCTGCGCGTCGGTGATCCGGAACCTCCGGGACAGCCGGCGCAGTCCGTCGAGCAGTTCGTCGTGCAGCAGCTCGGCGACGTCCTCGACCTGTTCGCGGACGACGAGGTGCGGGTCGGTCACCATCCACTGGATCCGGGCGACGGCGTCGAAGAACACGCCGTCGCCCGACGCCGGCAGCTGGAGGCTGAACTCCGTTACGTTCCTTCCGAGTTGCACCTCGAAGACGGTGTACGGAGAGCCGATCAGGGGCTTGTTGACGTCCTCCTTGCGGTCCGGCCAGACCACGCGGTGTCCGCCGTTGCGGTAGAGCAGCACGGCGGCGATCCGGCCGCTCCGGCGACGGTACGGGGGCGCGTACTCCCGCAGCAGCGGGCCGCGCGGCCGTCCCGACGCGTCCGCGTTCCACGGCTCCCGCTCGCGGCCCTGCGGACGGGCCTGCGCCCTCTCCTGGGGGGCGCCGGCGTCGTACCGCTGCCGCGCCCGCCCGTCGGGGCCCTGGCGGTCCGGTCCCCGGCCGTCCGGGCCGTGTCCGCCGGGGTCCCGCCCGTCCCGGCGCGCCCGGTCGTCCGGCCGTGCGTTCCCGTTCTGCTCGGGCCCGGTCATCGGTTGGCTCCTTCCGTGACGGCGTCCCACATCCGCCGCGCCGCGCGTCGGTCCAGGGGCCGGTCGCGGTCCCGGACGAGTTCGTTCAGCAACCCCCGGAGGCGGTCGCGGTCGCGGCGGTCCACCGCGAGGAGCGGGAGGAAGCCGCAGACGAGGCGGAGCGCCTCCGGGTCCTTCGCGGCCCGCCGGAGCAGGCCGCCGAACGCTTCGAGGGCCACCTCGCCGGAGCGCGCCGTGGCGAGGGTGTGCCGCAGCAGCCGCGCCAGCTCGGGCGCGAGACCGGGCCGGGTGGCGAGGAGCGCGACGAGCAGCGGCCGTGCCGCGTGCGGGTCGAGTTCGGGCACGTCCCGCAGTCCCCACAGGTGCGTGGTCCGGGTACTCAGTGCGCGGATGACGGTGAGGAGGACCAGGTTGGCGAGGCCGATGCGGCCGTCGTCGAGCCATTGGCGCAGCCGGAGCAGCACGGGTTCGGGTTCGCCGGACGCGAGCAGCCGGGCGGCGCTGAAGGCGGCGTACACGAGGACGTCGGTGTCGCCCGCCTCGCGGGCCCTGACGACCCGGGCGAGGGCGTCGAGCGAGCCGGGCACGTCCCCGGCGGCCAGGACGTAGCCGTGGGCGAGCAGGGCGGTCCCGACGAGCGTGTCCTCGTCGGAGGCCGCCCATTCCTTGAGTACGTCGGCGACGGCCGGGCGGACGCGCGGGTCGCGGGCGGACTCGGCGAGCGCGGTCGCGGCGGCCATCCGGGCGACGGGTTCGTCCGTCGCGGCGAGGGGCGCGATCAGCTCGCGGTAGCCGTGGATCCAGTCCCAGGAGCACAGCACGCCCGCGGCGATGGAGGCCCGCACCCACACCTCGGAGCGCGGGTCGTCGCAGAGCGAGCGCAGCCAACGGGCCATCGGGCCGCGGACGTTGTGGTAGCCGTGCCAGACCTCGCCGAGGACGGCGCCGGCGAGCCCGCCGCCCTGGAAGCGGACGGCCCGCACCGGCACCTTGGCCGGGCCGAGGTCCAGTTCGCCGTCTTCGAGGACCGCCCGGGCGAGCACCGGCCGGTGTTCGGCGTGCGTCCCGAACAGCCTTCGCCCTGGGGCGTGTTCGGGGTCGAGGGTGACGGCGAGTTCCCAGGCGAGGAGTTCGGCGGCCTCGGCGGCCAGGCTGTAGGCGGAGCCGTCGAAGACGGCGACGGCGATGCGGAAGGCTCCCGCGTTCAGGGCCGGCAGGGCCTCGGGGAGGGTGCCGGGGCGGTCGGCGCCCGCGAACCACTCCCTGGCCTGTGCGGTCACGAACGTGGCGCAGTCCGCGAGGAGTTGCCCGTCGCTGAGTTCGCCGCGCCAGTGGCGGCCGAGGTGGTCGGCGAGCCGGGCCGCCTCGCGCGGGCGCAGCGCCTCCAGACCGAGGGCGTCGACCACGTCGGGGCGTCGGGCGAGGACCCGCGCGGCTTCGAGGGCCTCGCCGTTCAGCTGGAGCCGCAGATGGCGGTGGAGGACCTCGTCGGCGGGTGGCGGGGCGCAGTAGGCCCCGTAACGGCCGCGCAGGAGCCGGTCGGCGAGCTCGCCGTTCTCGACGAGGACGACGCCGAAGGCGTTCCGGCCGCGCAGCAGGTCGCCGAAGCGGTCCAGGTGAAGTTCGGAGAGGCGGGCGGCGGGCCGGGGCGCGCCGGCGGACCGGTCGCCGGGGCCCGAGCGGGCGCGCCGGGGCTCGCTCTCGGCCCCGAGGTCCTCGGTGAGCAGCTCGAGGAGGTGGCCGCCGCCGTCCTCGACGGCCTCTTCGGTGATCTCGTCCACGCCGTGGCGCGGGTCGAGGCGGAAGACCTTCCCGTGGGTGAGTTCGTCGAGGAGGGCGAGTGCGGTGGCCTGGCGGCCGCTTCCGGGTTCGCCGCACAGGACGAGCACCCGGTGGTCGCGGAGCCGGTCCTTCATCCGCTGGTAGCCGGTGGTCTCGCAGTACACCCGGCCGAGGTGGGCGAGCGTCTCGGGCGGGACGGGCCCCTGGACGAAGTGCGGGGCGCGGTCGGGGCCGTACAGGGCGAGGACCTGGGGGCCCTCGTAGATGGTGCCGTCGCCGTGGATGGTCGTGTGCCGGTCGCCGGGGCCGCCGGTCAGGGTGCGGACGGCCCGGCGTGCGGTGGCGGCGCCGCCGGTGCCGCTCTCGGCGCCGAGGGGGCCGCGGTCGGCGGACGCGAAGACGCTGGGCTCGCGCGGCTGGTCGCCGCTCCCGTCCCCCCGTTCGGCCCGGTCGCCTTCCCGGTCCCCCCGGCCGCCCCCGCGGTCCGCCCCTCGGCCGGCCCCCCGGTCGCCGCTCCTGCCGCCACCCCGGTCCGCGCCCCGGTCGGAGCCCCGTTCGTGCCCGCCCGCCCGGTCGTCGGCGGGGCGGCCGGCGTCCTGGGGCTCGTTCCGGGACTCGCCGTCGTCCTGGTCGCTCACTCCGCCTCACCCGCCCTCGCCGACTTGTCGATCGCGGTGAAGTCGCCGTGGATCGTGTTGCCGTGGACGTCGACCAGGTCGCCCCCGACGGTGTACGTACGGTTCCCGACGCCGTTCCGGGGCGTTGGGCCGTCCCCCCGCGACGGCCCAACGCCGGTCCGTGAACCCCCCGCCGGCGCCCGCTCCCCCGCGGGCGCCGGCTCCCCCTCCCCCTCGGCGCCGGCCAGCGGCGGCGCGGTCCTGCGCGGCACGTGGAACCAGGCGGCCTCGTCGGTCTCCTTGGACCGGACGCGGACCTGCCGGTAGTGGTCCGGCTCCACGTAACGGCCGCCGAGGGCGACCACGTTCGCGTACAGCCAGTCGGAGACCACGACGAGCAGGTCGACCTCGGGCGCCTCGGTCATGAGCCGCTTGGCCGGGGGGCTGTCGCAGAGCCTGGCGGCGAGGTCCACCGCCCGCCCGACGAGCCCGTGCCGGTCCTGGACGACGAGGCCCGCGTTCATGCCGATCCGCATCCGCAGCCGCCGGTCCCGGCCGGTGTTGTGCTCCCGCAGGCTCTCGTAGAGGGTGTCGATCCACCGCCCGACCATGAGCGTCGGCGGCACGTCGGGGCGCAGGGCGGCGAGGATGCCGTCGCCCCGGTCCTCCTGGTGGAAGGTGCCGGGCTCGACGCCCACGGAGCTGTACGCCTCGTCGAAAGCGGTGTACATCGCGGCGCGGTGCAGCTCCTTCTCGGCCATGCCCATGGCCCCGGAACCCACGATGTCGCCGAAGACGACGAACCGGTGGATCCCGCCCGCTACCCCGCTCGCTCCCGCACTGCTCACTCGGACTCCCTGTGTGATGCCTGGTGCCGCTCGATGCCGTGGTGCCGCTTCCGTTCGTGCCGCCTCGGTCCTGTGGTGCCGTTTCGGTTCGGTTCGGTGTCGGTGGCGCATGTCCAGAGTGGTCGCGTTCCGCGACCGGCGATGTAGCCGTTTACACATCCGGCGGAGATTCGTCCGCCCGTTCCGCGCCGGGGCGCGCACGCCCCTCGGCGAGCAGCACGAGGACCCGCATGTCGATGACGACGACGGTGCGGTGCGCGGTGCGGACGACGTCCTGCTCCCGCAGCAGGCGCAGCGCCTTGGCCACCGCCTCCCGGGTGGCTCCGATGGCGGCGGCCAGGTCGTGCTGGGGCAGCGGGAGTTCGAGTACGGTTCCGGCGTCCGCGCGCCGGCCCGCGCGCTCGGCCAGTTCGACGAGCCGGGCCGCGAGGCGCTGGAGGACGGTCTCGGAGGCGAGCGCCCGGCGTTCGACGTCGGCGCTGCGGAGCCGGGTGGCGAGCTGCCGCATGATCAGCGCGGTGGCGTGGGGACGGGCGGCGAGGAAGCGCCGGAACCGGTCGCCCGAGACGGCCACCGCCTCGACGGTGCCGAGCGCGGTGACGCTGGCGCTGCGCGGGCGCAGGTCGACGGCGGCGAGGTCGCCGACGACCTCGCCGGCGCCGCGCAGGGCGAGGATGAGCCGGGCGCCGCGCTCGGTGCCGACGGAGACGACGGACCAGCCGGAGAGCAGCGCGAGGACGTAGGCGCTGGTGTCGCGCTCGCGGATCATCACCTCCCCCGGTTCGTAGACGCGCCGGGCGCCCTCGGCGAGCAGCGTCCGCCGGTCGGCCGCGGGCAGGGCGTGGAGGAAGGAGCGGTCCTGGCCGAAGAGACTCATGGCCCGCTCACCCCCCGTACCGTCCGCCGGCCTTCCGGGGAAGGCCGTCCGCCGGTGGTCGTCCGGCTCTTTTCGTGCGCTTGTTCCCACCTCATGTGACCATCTCTGTCACAGAGTTGACGCTGTGTCACGTGATGGGGTGAAGAACGCTAGAGGGTGCGGAAGAAACGCGTCAACGAGCACGAGGGGCGCAGGGGAGCGCCGTTCCCGGCGTCCCTGCGCCCCCCGTCGCCGAACACGTCAGAGCCTCGGGTCGACCGGCTCCGACTCCAGGGCGAGGACCGCGAAGACGGCTTCGTGGACCCGCCAGAGCGGTTCCCCGTCCGCGAGCCGGTCGAGCGCCTCCAGGCCGAGGGCGTACTCGCGCAGCGCCAGCGACCGCTTGTGGCCGAGGAAGCGCTGCCGCAGCCGCTCCAGGTTCTCCGGCCGGGTGTACTCGGGGCCGTAGATGATCCGCAGGTACTCCCGGCCGCGCACCTTGACGCCCGGCTGTCCGAGACGGCCCTTGGCGTCGCGGACGAGCGCCGACAGCGGCTTGACGACCATGCCCTCGCCGCCGGCGCCGGTCAGATCGAGCCACCAGTCGGTGCCGGCGCGGACCGAGGCCTCGTCGCCGGTGTCGACGACGAGCCTGCGGGTGACCTGGAGCAGCCCGGTCGGGTCGTGCTCCGCCAGTCGGTCGAGCCAGGCGAGCTGCGTGTCGTGCGGGACGGCGGCGAGCGAGCGGCCGCGCGCCGCCAGGAGCTGGAACGGGGCGAAACGGACCCCGTCCAGCCCCTCGGTCGGCCAGCAGTACCTGCGGTACGCCTCCGTGAACGCCGCCGCGTCCACGGCCCGTTCCCGCTGCCGGGCGAGGAGCCCGTCGATCCCCTCGACCCCGCGCCCCACCGCCCGCTCCAGGGCGTCGACCGCCCCGGGGAACACGGCGCCGGAGGCCGCGCCGACCGCCGCGTACTGCGCGCGCAGCAGCCCGGCCGACTTGAGCGACCACGGCATCAGCTCGCCGTCGAGCAGCAGCCAGTCCGTGTCGAGCTCCTCCCAGAGCCCGGCGGCGCCGATCGCGGTCCGCAACCGGCCGAGCACCTCCTCGGTGACGGCCTCGTCGTCGAAGAACGGCCGTCCGGTACGGGTGTGCAGCGCGCCGCTCACCCCGGTGACGCCGAAGCGCTCGCGGGCCGCCTCCTCGTCGCGGCAGACCAGGGCCACCGCCCGGGAGCCCATGTGCTTCTCCTCGCACACGACCCGCTCGACCCCGTCCGCCCGGTACTGGGCGAAGGCCTCCGCCGGGTGCTCCAGGTACCCCTCGGTGCGCGAGGTAGCGGTCGGCGCCATCGTCGGCGGCAGGTAGGCGAGCAGCCGGGGGTCGACGGCGAAGCGGCTCATGACCTCCAGGGCCGCCGCCGCGTTCTCCTCGCGCACCGCGACGTTGCCGAGGTGCCGGGTCTCCACGATCCGGCGGCCGTGCACGTCGGCCAGGTCCAGGGGGCGTCCCTGGTGCCCGCCGGGTGCCTCGGTCGCGAGCGGCCGGGCGGGCTCGTACCAGACCCGCTCGGCCGGTACGTCGACGAGCTCGCGCTCCGGCCAGCGCAGCGCGGTCATCCTGCCACCGAAGACGGCCCCGGTGTCGAGGCAGATCGTGTTGTTGACCCAGGAGGTGTTCGGCACCGGCGTGTGCCCGTACACGACGGTGGCGCGGCCGCGGTACTCCTCCGCCCACGGGTAGCGCACCGGCAGCCCGAACTCGTCGGTCTCACCGGTGGTGTCCCCGTACAGCGCGTGCGCACGGACCCGGCCCGACGTGCGGCCGTGGTACTTCTCCGGCAGGCCCGCGTGGCAGACGACGAGGTTGCCGCCGTCGAGGACGTAGTGGCTGACGAGCCCGTCGATGAACTCCGCGACCTCGGCGCGGAACGCGTCGCTCTCGCCCGCCAGCTGCTCGATGGTCTCGGCCAGTCCGTGCGTCTCCTGCACCTTCCGGCCCTTCAGCCAGCGGCCGAGCTTGTTCTCGTGGTTCCCGGGCACGCACAGCGCGTCGCCCGAGGCGACCATGGCCATCACGCGGCGCAGGACGCCCGGCGAGTCGGGTCCCCGGTCGACGAGGTCGCCGACGAAGACCGCCGTCCGCCCCTCGGGGTGGTGGCCGTCGACGTAGCCCAGCTTCGCGAGCAGGGTCTCCAGTTCGGAGCGGCAGCCGTGGACGTCTCCGATGACGTCGAAGGGGCCGGTGAGGTGGCGCAGGTCGTTGAAGCGGCGCTCCAGGACGATCCCGGCGTCCTCCACCTCCTCGACGGAACGCAGGACGTGGACCTTGCGGAAGCCCTCGCGCTCCAGGCCGCGCAGCGAGCGGCGCAGCTCGCGGCGGTGCCGCTGGATGACGTGCGCGGGCATGTCCGCCCGGTCGGGGCGCCCGGCGTTGCGGCTGCGGCACACCTCCTCGGGCAGGTCGAGGACGATCGCGATCGGCAGCACGTCGTGGGCCCTGGCCAGCTGGACGAGCTGGCGCCGGGGCTCCTGCTGCACGTTGGTGGCGTCGACGACGGTCAGCCGTCCCGCCTCCAGGCGCTTGCCCACGATGTAGTGGAGGACGTCGAAGGCGTCCTTGCTCGCGGACTGGTCGTTCTCGTCGTCGGCGACGAGGCCCCGGCAGAAGTCGGACGAGACAACCTCCGTCGGCTTGAAGTGGCGCCGGGCGAAGGTGGACTTGCCGGAACCCGTGGCGCCGACGAGCACGACGAGGGACAGGTCGGTGACGGGCAGGGTACGGGTCATGCCGTGGCCTCCTTCGAGGTCTCGCCGGTCGGGGTGCCGTCCGCCGGGGTGTCATGGGACTGGGTGTCACGGGCCTGGGCGTCATGGGCCTGGGGGTCACGGGCCTGGGTGTCGACGGCCGAGGTCTCGGCGGTCGGGGTGGCGTCGGGAGGCCGGGGGTCGTCGTCGCGGGTGAAGACGGCCATCTGGGTGGGCGGGCCGACCTCGGGGTCGTCGGGGCCGACGGGGGTGAACCCGACGCCGTACCCGTACGTCCTGGCCACCTCGGCCGCCCAGCCCCGGAACTCCTCGCGGGTCCATTCGAAACGGTGGTCGCCGTGCCGGACGTGCCCGGCCGGGAGCGACTCCCAGCGCACGTTGTACTCGACGTTCGGCGTGGTCACCAGGACCGTGCGGGGGCGCGCCGAGCCGAACACCGCGTACGCGAGGGCCGGCAGCCTCGGCAGGTCGAGGTGCTCGATGACCTCGCTGAGCACGGCCGCGTCGTAGCCGGTCAGCCGCTTGTCGGTGTACGCGAGCGAGCCCTGCACCAGCTTCACCCGGGCGGCCTGCCGCTCGCCCATCCGGTCGAGCCGGAGGCGGCGCGTGGCGACGGTCAGGGCGCGGACGGACACGTCGACGCCGACGATCTCGGTGTAACGGGCGTCCTTGAGCAGGGCCTGCACCAACTGCCCCTGGCCGCAGCCGAGATCGAGTACGCGGGCCGCTCCGGCGGCGTCGAGCGCGGCGAGGATCGCCTCGCGGCGCCGCTCGGCGAGCGGCACCGGCCGCTCCTCCGTGTCGGTCGTCTCGTCGACGGCGTTGTCGACCTCGTCGACGTCGACGCCCTCGGCCTCGGCGAGCCGCACCAGTTCGAGCCGCTCCGCCGCCTCGCGGGCCAGGCCCCAGCGACGGGAGAGGTACCGGGCGGTGATCAACTGCCGCTCGGGGTGTCCGGCCAGCCAGCCGTCACCGGCGCGCAGCAGCTTGTCCACCTCGTCGGGCGCGACCCAGTAGTGCTTGGCGTCGTCGAGGACGGGCAGCAGCACGTACAGGTGGTTGAGGGCGTCCGCGAGCCGCAGCTCGCCCTCGAGGACCAGCCGCACGTACCGGGAGTCGCCCCACTCGGGGAACTCCGCGTCCAGGGCCACCGGCTCGGCCTCCACCGTCTCCCAGCCCAGCGGCTCGAACAGCGCCCGCACCAGGCCCGCGCCGCCCCGCGCGGGGAGCGCGGGGACCTCGACGCGCAGCGGCAGCGGCGCGGCGGCCCGCTCGGGCATCGCCTGGCAGACGCCGTGCAGCGCCGTCTTGAAGACCTTGGCGAGCGCGACGGCGAGCAGCGAGGACGCCGCGTAGGGCCGGTCGTTCACGTACTGCGCGAGCGCGGAGTCCGGGGCGCCGCCCCGGCCCTTGCCCTTGCCGCGGCGCACCAGCGCCACGGGGTCCACCTCCAGGAGAAGTGCAGCCGTGCACCGCTCGGCGCTCGCCTCGGGGTAGAGGACGTGCGCCGTGCCGTGCGAAGTCGAGAACGCCTGCGCCCGCTCGGGATGCTTGTGCAGCAGAAAGCCGAGATCGGTCGCGGGGCGCTCCTGGTTGCCGGTTGTGCTGATCGTCAGGAACACACTTCCGAGTATGTTCGCCCGTCCCCCCGCCGACCAGGCATTTTCCATGCGCCGGCGCCGTGCCGCGCCTCAGCTCGGCCGGTCGCCGGACAGGGCCGCCGCGACGGCCGTGATCGTGGCCGGCCCCACACGGCAGCAGCCGCCGACGAGCCGGGCGCCGGCCGCGGCCCAGGCTCCGGCCGCCGCCGGGTCGAAGGCGAGGTCGCCCCGCCAGTCGCGCGCCCGGGCGTCCCACCGCTCCCCGCTGTTGGGGTAGGCCACGACCGGCCCGCCGGTCACGGCCGCGGCGAGCTCCACGGCGTCCGCCACCCCGGCCGGGTCGCAGCAGTTGACGCCGACCGCCACGACCTGGTCGTTCCCGGCGGCGACCGCGAACGCCTCCGCCAGATCCTGTCCGGCCCTGGTCCGCCCGCCCTCGACCGTGTACGAGAGCCACACCGGCGTCCCCGACCCCTCGGCCGCCCGCAGCAGCGCCTCCGCCTCGTCCGCGTCCGGGACCGTCTCCAGTGCCAGCACGTCCGGCTCCGCCGCCGCGAGCGCCTCGATCCGCGGCCGGTGGAACGCCTCCAGCTCCCGCACCGACAGCCCGTACCGTCCCCGGTACTCGCTGCCGTCCGCGAGCATCGCCCCGTAGGGCCCGACGGACGCGGCGACCCAGACCTCCTCCCCGATCCGCTCCGCCGCGGCCCGCGCGAGCTCCACGCTCCGGCCCATCAGCCCCACCGCCGCCTCCCGGCCCAGGCCCCGCCGGGCGAAGCCCTCGAAGGTGGCCTGGTAGCTGGAGGTGATGAGCACCCGGGCGCCGGCCCGGACGTACGCCGCGTGCGCCGCCTCGATCTGCTCGGGGCCGTCGGCGAGGAGCCGCGCGGACCAGAGCTCGTCCGAGAGGTCGCAGCCCTGCGCCTCCAGCTGGTTGGAGAGACCGCCGTCGAGGACGACCACCCCCGTCCGGAGGGCTTCGGCGAGCGTGCGGACCGGCTTCATCGGGTCGCCCGCCCCGTCATCCCAGCTGCCCCTGGACCTGCGCGGAGATCAGCTCCAGGTGGTCCAGGTCGTCCAGGTCGAGGACCTGGAGGTAGACCCGTGAGGAGCCGATCGCCGCGTACCGCCCGAGCTTGTCGACGACCTCGGCGGGCGAGCCCGCGAGGCCGTTCGCCTTGAGCTCGTCGACGTCCCGCCCGATGGCGGCGGCGCGGCGGGCCACCTCGGCGTCGTCCTTGCCGACGCAGACGACCAGCGCGTTGGAGTACACCAGGTCGCCCGGCGCCCGCCCGGCCGCCTCCGCGGCGGCCCGGACCCGGCCGAACTGGAGCTCGGTCTCCTCCAGGGACGCGAACGGGATGTTGAACTCGTCCGCGTACCGCGCGGCCAGTCGCGGCGTGCGGCTCGCGCCGTGCCCGCCGATGAGCACCGGGATCCTGTCCTGCGCGGGCTTGGGCAGCGCGGGCGAGTCGGTGAGCCGGTAGTACTTCCCCTCGTAGTCGAACGTCTTCCCGACCTCGGTCCCCCACAGCCCGGTCACGATCGCCAGCTGCTCCTCCAGCCGGCCGAACCTCTCCTTCGGGAACGGAATGCCGTACGCCGTGTGCTCCTCCGCGAACCAGCCCGCTCCCAGGCCCAGTTCGACCCGTCCGCCGGACATCCGGTCGACCTGGGCGACCTGGATGGCGAGGACTCCCGGGAGCCGGAAGGTGCCGGCCGTCATCAGGGTGCCCAGCCGGATCCGCTTGGTCTCCCGGGCCAGGCCCGCCAGGGTGATCCAGGCGTCCGTCGGGCCGGGGAGTCCGTCGGCGGACCCCATGCTCAGATAGTGGTCGGAGCGGAAGAAGGCGTCGAAGCCGAGGTCCTCGGTGGCCCGGGCCACCCTGAGGAGGGTGTCGTAGTCGGCCCCCTGCTGGGGTTCCGTGAAGATGCGAAGATCCATACCTCCATCCTGCACCGTCGGGTGCCTGTCAACCTCTCCGTCAGCCCGCTGTCCGCACCGGCACGGTCGGGTGAATATCCGGCCCCCTGGCGGGCCGCGTCCGCCCTGGCCAGTGACCGGGGCCGGGCGCCTGTCGTTGGCTCGGGCGGAGCCGGACCGCCCGGCCCTCGTGCCGGCGGCCGCTGCCGGTGCGTCGCTCTCTCTCGTGGCCCCGTCCTCGGCGGTGGGGTCCCGGTCGAGGAGGCCGCCATGTCCCAGGAAGCCGCGCCGGAGCGGGCCGTTCCCGAGCAGCCGGTGCCGCAGTCCGTACCCGAGCAGAAGGCCACCGGCGCCCCCAAGGGTCTGCTCCAGCAGATGGAGGAGCTCATGGCGGCCCTCTCCGCCGACCTCTCCCAGCTGGACGCCGACCTCCAGTCCTCGGCCGACCGACTCGAGCCCGACCAGCAGGAACACCATCGGATCGAGCCCGACCAGCAGGAACACCACCGGCACGAACCCCACCGCCACGAGCCCCACCGCCACGAGCCCGACCGGCACGAGCCCCACCGCCACGAGCCCGACCCGCACGAGCCCCACCGGCACGAACGCCAGGATCGTCCCGAGCGCCGCACGCCGGGCGATCACGGGCAGCCGGACGACCATCGCCGCGACCGCGCCGGCACCGACCGCCCCGGCGACGCCCGGCCGCTCCTCTAGACCCGCTGCCGCCCTTACGCTCCCGGCGGCTCGCCGGGTGCCGTTCACGTCGGGCCCCGCCCGGGGCCCGCGCGCCCGCGGGCGGGGTCGGGCGGGCGGGCCCGCTCCCCGTCCCGTACGGCGAGGCGCCGGAGCATCCCCCGCACCCGGTCGCTCGACTCGTCGGCGGCGTCGATGGCCTCGATGCACTGCCAGTAGAGCCCCTCCTCGTCGGTGGCGCAGGCCACCCCGACGAGCGCGATCCCCACTTCCCCGAGCAGTGCGCCCAGCGCGGTCAACGCCCCGCGCGGGTCGCCGACTTCGGTCAGGTGGGCCGCCCGGGGCCCGCCCGCCCCCCACACCGGGTACTCCCCGATCTCGCTCAGCCCCCGCGCGTCGCCCCGCAGTTCCATCGGCCCGCAGAGCGCGAGATGACTTCCTATCGCCTGGGCGAGCGCCTGGGCCTGCCAGGCCTCCGCCACGATGTTCTGTGCCGTTCCGCTCTCCGCCAGCGCGCGCCGGCCGAGTGTGATGAGTCGCTCCGCGTCCATCAACGCAGCCCCCGTTCGTACGACTTACTGCCCACTCATTCCATTACCCAGAGTGAGGCTGCCTGAGCCTCTACACCAGGGGAATTCGGAAATCTGTGGACAGGTGGCTCGACGGGGAAAAGCCGATCACTCCGAAGAGTGACGATCTCCGTCCGCATCACCTCCTCAGCCGCCGTCCGCGCCCCTTTCCCCGCCCTCGCCGCCGTCCGCGACCCTTGCTAGCCCTTGTCGCCGTCCGCGCCTCCTTCCCCGTCCCCACCGCCGTCCGCGACCCCTTCCTCGCTGCCCCCGGACCGCCGTCGGGCGGGAAAGCGGACCTCGTTGCGGTCGATCTTGGCCGCGAGGGCGGCCAGGGGGTCGACTCCGAGCACCTCGCAGAACTGGAGGAGATAGGCGAGCACGTCCGCCACCTCGTCGGCGACGCGGTGCGCCGACTCGGGGTCGTCCATCACCCGCTCCGCCTGCTCGGGCGTCAACCACTGGAAGATCTCCAGGAGTTCGGCCGCCTCCACGCTGAGCGCCGCCACCAGGTTCTTGGGCGTGTGGTACGGCTGCCAGTCGCGGGCGGCGGCGAACTCGGCCAGCCTGCGCTGCAGTCCCGCCACGTCAAGGTTGTTCGTCATCCGGTCAGGTCTACCACCGTCACCCCGGGTGTCCGCCGCGCCTCCCCCGCCGCTCGCTCCCCGACCGTCCCGGCGACCCTGATGTGCCCGTCGGCGGAGATGCCCACCGCGAGCCGGAGGAGCTCGCCCAGCTGGCGGCCGTCGAGGCCGCGGTCCAGGCCGTCGGCGAGCAGGGTGAGGCTCTGCATGGCGTCGGGCACCTCGGCGAGCCGGTCCATCGCCAGCACGCCGGGCCCGGTGAGGAGGGTGAGCGCAAGTGCCAGATAGCGGAGTTCGCCGTCGCCGAGCCGACCGAGCGGGGTCGCGGGCCTGCCGCCCCGCTCCAGGAACGCCCGTACCGTCCCCTCCGGGAGCTCCTGCACCCCGAGGCCGGTGACGGGTCCCGCGCAGCCCGCTCCCGCGACGGCCGCGAGGCGGAGGTGGCGGCGGGGGCAGTCGGTGTGGGTGCGGTGCAGGACCTCGGCGAGGTTGCCGCAGCCGCGCCGGAGCCGCCCCTCGCCCGGGGGTACGGGCGCTCGCATCCGCTCGGGCCGCGGATCGCAGGCGAAGGCGGACCTCAGCCCGATGACCACCTGTTCGGCGGCGGCCAGGACGTCCAGCTGCCCCGCCGTCTTGCCCGCCACGCGCAGCGGCAGGAGGGCCGTTCCGAGGAGGTCGTCGGGGAGCGGGGCGCGGGTGACGGGGGTGGCTCCGGCGGTGTGCCATTCGGCCTGGACGGTTCTGCGGCCCGGGTCCCGCAGGGCGGTGGCGAGGAGGGTGCGGCCGCGGCCGGTGAGCCGTTCGCCGACGATCCGCAGCCGGGGTTCCGCCTGGACGGCGAGGTCCAGGCGGACGGGGCCGGCCGGTCCGTCGACCGTGCACCCGATCCGGAAGCCGCGGCGGCCCTGGGCGTCGGGCCGGGCCCGCTCGGGGACGCAGTCGGCGGCGTCGGGGAACACCTCGTCGAGCGGGTCGCCCGCGCCGAGCCTGGCCAACGCCTCGTACGCCCGCAGGGTGGTCGACTTCCCGCTGCCGCTGGGACCGGCGAAGAGGGTGACCGGGCCGAGCGGGTGCGCGGCTCCGCGGTGACCGGCGAACGCCGACAGGCGCAGCTCGGTGACGGCGGGCCGGGCGGCGGGCCGCCCGGCCCCGGCCGCACCGCCGATCGGCCCGCGCGCTGCGGGGACGGAGAGGCGTGCGTCTGACGTGCTGGCGAGCGTGGCGCCGCCGGTGAGGTCCATGACCGGACCGTACGCAGGCCCTTCCGTGACGAACCGTTACGGCGAGATGACCTTCCTACGATCGGGGGACACCGGCGGTCCGGCCGCCCACGACACCCTCCTCGTCCTCGCCCTCCGAACCCTCCACCTCGGTGCCTGCCGGGGCGAGGAGGAAGACGTTCCGGTCGACGCGGTGCATGCCGCTGCCGAGCCCGAAGACGACACCGCTGCTGAAGTCGAGGATCCGCTTCGCGACCTCGGTGTCGGCGCTCGTCAGATCGAGGAGCACCGGGATCTGGGCGATGAGGTACTCGGCGACCTCACGGGCGTCGGCGAACACCTGTACCCGGAGCACCACCATGCGGCGCTGCTCGGCGGACTCGTACTGCTCGGGGATCGTGCGGTGATCTACCCTGGACGGCCATTCGTCACGTCCTCGCAGGGGCACGACCTGCGCCAGGCCCTCCCACTGCTCGTCGGTGACGTCGTACCTCTCGTACCTACTCATGGACACATCCTCCCGCCCCTCACCCGTTCGGCCCAACAACGACACGAGGTCGTGACCGGGCCGTGGCCTGCGCGGACCCGAAGTCACCCGGTCGGCCCACGCCACGACGGAGGGGCGGTTCCCCCGAAGCACCCCGGGAACCCGGGGGACTCCGTCAGGTGAAGCTCTTGGCGAGCCTGCGCAGCCCGTCCCTGATCTCGTCCGGCGAGTGGGTCGTGAACGAGAGGCGCAGGGAGCCCGGGTCCGGCTCGCCGCTGAAGAACGGGGCGCCCGGCACGTACGCCACCTCGTGACCGATGGCGGTCTTCAGGAGGGCGGTGGCGTCGTACCCCTCGGGCAGGGTCGCCCAGACGAACATGCCGCCCTCGGGCCGGTTCCAGCGGGCGCCCTCGGGCAGTGCGGCCGGGAGGCCTTCGAGCATCGCGTCCCGTCGCTCCCGGTAGGCGGCGCGCATGACGGCGACGTGCGCGTCGAGATCGCTGTCGCGCAGATAGCGGGCCGCGGCGGCCTGGTCGATGGTCGAGGTGTGCAGGTCGGCGGCCTGCTTGGCGATCACGCAGGCGCGGCGCAGCCCGGCGGGGGCGCGGAGGTAGCCGAGCCGGAGGCCGGGTGCCATGACCTTGGAGAACGAGCCGAGGAGGACGGTACGGTCGGCGGCCGCGGGGTCGGCGGCGATCCAGGGCACGTGCTCGCCCTCGAAGCGCAGCTCGCCGTACGGGTCGTCCTCGACGATCCAGAACCCGTGCCGCGCGGCGGCCTCGGCGACGGCGGTGCGGCGCTCGCCGGGCAGCGTGCGGCCCGTGGGGTTCTGGAAGGTGGGGATGACGTAGAGGAGGGTGGGCTTCTCGCGTGCCGCGATCTCGTCCAGTGCGGCCGGGACGATGCCCTGGTCGTCGGTGGGCACGGGGACGATCCGGGCGCCGGCGAAGCCGAAGGTCTGCAGGGCCGCGAGGTAGCAGGGGTCCTCGACGAGGACGACGGCGCCCGGCTCGACGAGGGCGGTGTTGAGGAGCGTGAGGGCCTGCTGCGAACCGGTGGTGACGAGCAGGTCGTCGGGGTCCGTGGCCAGCCCGCGGGCGGTGAGCCGGGCGGCGACGGCCGTCCGCAGCTCGGGGTCGCCCTCGGTGGTCGAGTACTGGAGCGCGTGCTGCGCGTTCTCCGCCAGGACCCGGTCGTACGCCGCCCGGATCCCCGGGACGTCGAACAGTTCGGGGGCGGGCAGGCCCCCGGCGAAGGAGATCACCTCGGGCCGCGCGGTGAGCGCGAGGATCTCGCGTACCGGCGACGACCCGACGTTCGCCAGCCGGCCTGCGGTCGCGGGAGGGGGCACGAAGGCGGCGCCGGCGGCGTTCGCGGGCGTCGGGGAGGCGGAAAGCATGGCCACAGCATATAGATGCGGCCGACGCTGTCCAGATGTCTCGATTCACCTTGCAGGACGCCGAGTTGGGGCTACTCCGCCGTAGTGGCGGCGGCCCGGCCGAGCGCCTTCCGGACGGCCGGTTCGTCGGCCGCGTCGGCCCAGACCGAGCGGACGTGGCCGAGGTGGCGGCGCATGCAGTCCTCGGCTCCGCGCGCGTCGCCGGCGATCATCAGGTCGAGGAGTTCGAGGTGCTCCTCGGCGGAGGAGACCAGCTTGCCCGCCTCGTCCAGGCCCGTCAGCCCGTAGAGCCGGGAGCGCTTGCGGAGGTCCCCCACGGTCTCCACGAGCCGTTCGTTGCCGGAGAGGGCGAGCAGCGCGAGGTGGAAGCGGCGGTCCGCCTCCAGATAGCCGATGAGGTCGTGGCTCCGGGCGCGGGAGACGATCTCCTCGGCGATCGGGCGGAGTGCCTCCAGCTGTTCCCGGTCGGCCGTCTCCGCGATGCGGCCGACCGTGGGGACCTCGATGAGGGTGCGCAGTTCGGTGTACTGGTCGAGGTCCCGCTCACTGACCTCGGTGATACGGAACCCCTTGTTTCGGACGGGCTCGACGAGGCCCTCCCGGGCCAGGTCGAGCATGGCCTCGCGGACCGGGGTCGCGGAGACGCCGAGGTCACCCGCGAGCCCGGGGGCCGAATAGACCTGGCCGGGGCGCAGTTCACCGGCGATCAGGGCCGCGCGGAGGGCGTGCCCGACCTGGTCGCGGAGCCGTTCCTGCGCCCTGACGAGACCGTACTGTTTCAGGTCACCCATCGTGCGTCCTCCGAGAAGTCACGGAGGAGCATCGTACAATGTCACGTTTCTCCGCCCGAGGTCAGAACGGGAACCCTCCCGGCGTCGGAGCAGAAACCCACCCGAGGTCAGAGCAGGAACCCCGCGGGGAAGGGATCGTGCGGGTCGAGGAAGTACTGTGCGGTGCCGGTGATCCAGGCGCGTCCGGTGACGGTGGGGATGATGGCGGGCTGGTCGCCGACCTGGGTTTCGGCGGTGATGCGGCCGGTGAACTCGGTGCCGATGAAGGACTCGTTGACGAAGTCGGTGTCGAGGGGGAGTTCGCCGCGGGCGTGGAGTTGGGCCATGCGGGCGCTGGTGCCGGTGCCGCAGGGTGAGCGGTCGAACCAGCCGGGGTGGATGGCCA